>NZ_JBWJPF010000009.1:0-146501 GCF_056393265.1 Stenotrophomonas sp. Steno-C15 | reverse complement strand
CAGCAGTGTGGCGATCGACATGACGCGGCCGCGTCAATAACGCAAGACAAACACGTGAGGATGGGTTCGCGGCTATGCTCCGGCTTTCACAGTCCCTTCCGGAGTCATGATGTCGTTCCCGATTCGCGCCCGTTCGCTCTCCGCCCTGCTGCTGCCGGCCGTGCTGGCCTTGTCCGCCTGCCAGGCGCCGGCGCTGGATGAACAGGATTCGGCCACGGCCCACGCCCAGCAGGCCGCCGAAGCCGCCAAGGCACCGGCCGATGAAGCCGGCAAGGCCACCGAGGCACCGCCGGTGGGCACCTGCGACGCCAGCCAGGTACAGAGCCTGGTCGGCCAGGCCTACACCGATGCGCTGGGCAAGCAGGCCCAGGAAGATGCCGGTGCTCAGCAGGTGCGCGTGCTGCACCCCAATGACGCGACCACGATGGAGTTCCTGGGCGACCGCCTGAACATCGAAGTGGACGCCAAGGACGTGGTCAGCGGCGTCCGCTGCGGCTGATCCCGGCCCGCGCCGGCGGATCACCGCCGGCGCTTTCCGTTGCACCTGCAACCGTGTATTGCGGCGCTGCAGCAACCTGTGCTTTATTCGAGGCATCCGGTGGCCTCACGATGCGCTCCAGGGATTGGGCGGGCTTGAGTGTCCCCGCTCATTTCATTCCGCATCGAGGTAGAGATGGCCCCCCGCAACCGCCAAGGGCTTTACGACCCGCGCTCCGAGCGCGATGCCTGTGGATTCGGCATGGTCGCGCAGCTCGACGACCAGCCGTCGCGCCTGCTGGTGGATACCGCCATCGCCGCGCTTTCACGGATGACCCATCGTGGTGGCGTCGCCGCTGACGGGCTCACCGGTGATGGCTGCGGGCTGCTGCTGCGTCGCCCCGATGCATTCCTGAAACTGCTGGCCAGCGAAGCGGGCATCACCGTGGCCACCCGCTTCGCGGCGGGCCTGGTGTTCCTTCCGCACGACGCCGACGCCGCGCAGGCCTGCCGGACGCAGCTGCAGGTGCAGCTTGAAGCGGTGGGCTGCCGCGTGGCGGGCTGGCGCGAGGTTCCCATCGACGACAGTGTCTGCGGCCAGCTCGCGCGCGATACGCTGCCGCGCATCGAGCAGGTGTTCGTCGATGCCGGTGTCGGCCAGGACGGCACCGGCTTCGCCCTGGCGCTGTACCTCGCACGCCGTCGCAGCGAGCAGCAGCTGCGCGACCATGGCGATTTCTACGTCACCACGCTCACCCCGGATGCGATCAGCTACAAGGGCATGGTCCTGCCGGACAAGCTCAGCCGCTTCTATCCGGATCTGCAGCGGCGCGAGCTGGCCTCCAGCGCGATCGTGTTCCACCAGCGCTTCTCCACCAACACGCTGCCGCGCTGGCCGCTGGCGCATCCGTTCCGCCTGCTTGCGCACAACGGCGAGATCAACACCATCGAGGGCAACCGTCGCTGGGCGCAGGCGCGCAGCAAGGTGTGGAAGACACCGCGCTTCGACATCGCCGAGTTCGATCCGGTGATCTCCATGCATGGCTCGGACTCGCAGAGCCTGGACAACATGCTGGAACTGATGGTCGCCGGCGGCATGGAATTGATCCAGGCGCTGCGCATCCTGGTGCCACCGGCGACGCAGTCGCTGGAGTTCAAGGATCCGGACCTGGCCGCGTTCTACGAGTTCCATGGCCTCAACAGCGAGCCCTGGGACGGCCCGGCCGGCATCGTCGCCTGCGACAGCCGCTATGCGGTGTGTACGCTGGACCGCAACGGCCTGCGCCCGGCGCGCTGGATGCTGACCGCCGACCGCCACTTCCTGGTCGCCTCCGAAGCGGGCGTGTGGGAAGTGCCGACCGAGCGCGTGGTACGCAAGGGCAAGCTCGGCCCCGGTGAAATGGTGGCCATCGATCTCAAGCGCGGCGACCTGCTCGATTCGGACGCGGTGGACCGCATCAACCGCGGCCGCGCACCGTACAAGCAGTGGCTGCAGCAGGGCGTGACCTACCTGCAGACCGAACTGATCGATCCATCGCTGGTGGAGGAGCCCTTCGACGAGGGCACCCTGCGCAGTTACCACAAGCTGTACCAGCTCAGCAGCGAGGAGGTGGAGCAGGTGCTGCGGCCGCTGGCCGAGACCGAGCAGGAAGCCACCGGCTCGATGGGCGATGACACGCCGATGGCGGTACTGAGCCAGCGCAGCCGGCCGCTGTACGACTATTTCCGGCAGGCATTCGCGCAGGTCACCAATCCGCCGATCGATCCGCTGCGCGAAGACTGCGCCATGTCCCTGTCCACCCAGCTCGGCAAGGAGACCAACATCTTCCATGCCGGCCCGGAGACGGTGAACCACGTCATCCTCAACTCGCCGGTACTCAGCCAACGCAAGCTGCGCCAGCTGCTGAAGATGGACCAGTACCTGCAGGCCAACCGCCTGCTCGACCTGTCCTACAGCGAGGAAGAAGGGCTGCGCAACGGCATCGAGCGCATCTGTGCGGAGGCCGAACGCGCCGCACGCGAAGGCATGGTGATGCTGCTGCTGTCCGACCGCTATCCGGTGGCCGGGCGACCGATGGTGCACGCCCTGCTGGCCACCAGTGCGGTGCATCATCACCTCTCGCGGCTGGGGCTGCGCTGCGACGTCAACCTGATCGTCGAGACCGGCACTGCGCGCGACCCGCACCATATGGCCTGCCTGCTCGGCTTCGGGGCCACTGCGGTGTACCCGTATCTTGCCTACCAGACCCTGTTCGACCTCGGCCGGCGCGGCATCCTCAAGCTCAGCAAGGGCGGTGAGCAGTCGCAGATCGGCCGCCGCTACCGCAAGGGCGTCTACAAGGGCCTGTCGAAAATCATCTCGAAGATGGGCATCTGTACCGTGGCCAGCTACCGCGGCGCGCAGCTGTTCGAGATCATCGGCCTGGAGCCGGAAGTGGTCGCGCTGTGCTTCCCCGACACCGCCTCGCGCATCGGCGGCGCCGGCTTCGCGCGGCTGGATGCCGATGCGCGCGAACTGTGCGCGCAGGCCTGGGATGCACAGCAGGATGTCGATGTCGGCGGCCTGCTGAAGTACGTGCACGGCGGCGAGTACCACATGTACAACCCGGACGTGGTCACCACCCTGCAGCGCGCGGCGCGCAGTGGTGATGCCCGCGCCTGGCAGCAGTACTGCGATGCCGTGCATGCCCGGCCGCCATCGGCGTTGCGTGACCTGCTGCAGCTGGTGCCGGCGCCGGCACCCACGCCGCTGGACGAGGTGGCGCCGGCCAGCGAACTGTTCCCGCGCTTCGACACCGCCGCGATCAGCCTCGGCGCGCTGTCGCCGGAAGCGCATGAGGCGCTGGCCATCGCGATGAACCGCCTCGGCGGCCGCAGCAATTCCGGCGAAGGTGGCGAAGACCCGGCCCGCTACGGCACCCCACGGCGCAGCAAGATCAAGCAGGTGGCGTCGGGTCGCTTCGGTGTCACCGCCGAGTATCTGGTCAATGCCGAGGTGCTGCAGATCAAGGTCGCGCAGGGCGCCAAGCCCGGCGAAGGCGGCCAGCTGCCGGGGCACAAGGTCAACGAGCTGATCGCCCGCCTGCGCTACGCGCGGCCGGGCATCGGCCTGATCTCGCCGCCACCGCACCACGACATCTATTCCATCGAGGACCTGGCGCAGCTCATCTACGATCTCAAGCAGGTCAACCCGACCGCGCTGGTATCGGTGAAGCTGGTCAGCCATGCCGGCGTCGGCACCATCGCCGCCGGCGTGGTCAAGGCCGGCGCGGACCTGATCACCATCTCCGGCCACGACGGCGGCACCGGTGCCTCGCCGGTCAGCTCGATCCGCTACGCCGGTGTGCCGTGGGAGCTGGGCGTGGCCGAAGCGCACCAGGCGCTGCTGGCCAACGACCTGCGCGGGCGCACCCTGCTGCAGACCGATGGTGGCCTGAAGACCGGCCTGGACGTGGTCAAGGCCGCGCTGCTGGGTGCGGACAGCTTCGGCTTCGGCACCGCGCCGATGATCGTGCTGGGCTGCAAGTACCTGCGCATCTGCCACCTCAACAACTGCGCCACCGGCGTGGCCACCCAGGACGAACGCCTGCGCGAGAACCACTTCACCGGCCAGCCCGAGCGCGTGGAGAATTTCTTCCGCCTGCTGGCCGAGGAAGTGCGTGGCTGGCTGTCGTACCTGGGCGCGCGTTCGCTGGAGGAGATCGTCGGCCGCACCGACCTGCTGCGGCAAATCGAGGCCGCACCGCGCGACGGCGTGCGCGTGGACCTGTCGCGCCTGCTGGCAGATGCGCGCTACGAAGGCAGCCACTGCGCGGCGCAGCGGCTGTACGAATCTCCGGACAGCCTGGCCACGCAGATGGATGGCCTGCTGGCGGACGCGATCGAACAGCGCAGGGGGGGCGAACATCGCTTCCTGATCCACAACACCGACCGCAGCATCGGCACCCGCCTGGCCGGCGCGGTGGCACGCGCGCACGGCAACCAGGGCATGGCCGACGCCCCCCTGGAGCTGCGCTTCCGTGGCAGCGCCGGACAGAGCTTCGGCGCCTTCAATGTCGGCGGCCTGCATCTGGAAGTGGAGGGCGAAGCCAACGACTACGTCGGCAAAGGCATGGCCGGCGGCCGCCTGGTGGTACGTCCGCCGCGCGGCGCGCGGTTCGAGGCGCGCAGCACTGCGATCATCGGCAACACCTGCCTGTATGGCGCCACCGGTGGCGAGCTTTTCGCCGCCGGACGTGCCGGCGAGCGCTTCGCGGTCCGCAATTCCGGTGCGCTCGCGGTCGTGGAAGGCGCCGGCGATCACTGCTGCGAGTACATGACCGACGGCGTGGTACTGGTGCTGGGCAAGGTCGGCCTGAACTTCGGTGCCGGCTTCACCGGGGGGTTGGCCTACGTGCTGGATGTGGACCGCGACTTCGTGGACCGTTACAACCACGAGCTGATCGACATCCATCGCGTGTCCGCCGAAGGCTTCGAGAACTACCGCCAGCACCTGCACCGCCTGATCGGCCGCCATCGCGAACTGACCGGCAGCATCTGGGCGCAGCAGATCCTGGACGAGTTCCGCGATTACATCGGCAAGTTCTGGCTGGTCAAACCGAAGGCCGCCAGCATCGAATCGCTGACCGAGACCCTTCGACGCGCGGCGTAAGCGCCTCCGGCGCGCCGCCCGCAACCGGCGCGCGCCTGCTCCCTCACCGCAGTAGTGCCGGCCTCTGGCCGGCCATCGAAATCACAGAGCCCGCCATGAGCCGCAAGCACGCCTTCCAGTTCCTCGATCTGCCCCGCACCATGCCGCAGCGCATTCCGGTTGAACTGCGCACCTCCGGCGACTGGGGCGAGCTGTACGGAAAGTTCGGCAAGGAGGATGCGCAGTACCAGGCCGGGCGCTGCCTGGACTGCGGCAACCCTTACTGCAGCTGGAAATGCCCGGTACACAACGCCATTCCACAGTGGCTGCAGCTGGTGCAGGAGAACCGCGTCCACGAGGCCGCCACGCTGTGCCACAGCACCAATCCGCTGCCGGAAGTGTGCGGCCGGGTCTGCCCGCAGGATCGCCTGTGCGAAGGCAGCTGCACCCTGGAGGAATTCGGTGCGGTGACCATCGGTGCGGTGGAGAAGTACATCGTCGATACCGCACTCGCCAGCGGCTGGCGTCCGGACCTGGGTGCCGTGCAGCCCACCGGCCACAGCGTGGCGGTGATCGGTGCCGGTCCGGCGGGTCTGGCCTGTGCCGATCGCCTGGCCCGGGCCGGCGTCACCGCCGTGGTGTACGACCGCTACGAACAGATCGGCGGCCTGCTGCAGTTCGGCATCCCCAGCTTCAAGCTGGACAAGGACGTCATCCATCGTCGCCGCGAGGTGCTCGAAGGGATGGGCGTGCAGTTCCGCCTGGGCGTGGAGATCGGCCGCGACATCAGCGTGCAGCAGCTGCTGGACAGCCACGACGCGGTGTTCGTCGGCACCGGGGCCTACCGCTACACCGACGGCGGCCTGCCGGGCCAGGACCTGAAGGGGGTGCTGCCGGCCCTGCCGTTCCTGGTGCAGAACAGCCGCATCGTCGGCGGCGATGACCCGCAGGGTCGACCGATCGCCGGCTGGGAGGACCAGATCGCCCTGCCCGACCTCAACGGCAAGCGCGTGGTCGTGCTCGGCGGCGGCGACACCGGCATGGACTGCGTGCGCAGCGCGGTGCGGCTCGGCGCGGCCAAGGTCACCTGCGCGTACCGTCGCGACGAGGCCAACATGCCCGGCAGCGCGCGTGAAGTCGCCAATGCGCGCGAGGAAGGCGTGCGCTTCCTGTTCAACCGGCAGCCGCTGTCGATCGAGGCCGGCGCCGACGACGAAGCGATCGGCGTGACCGTGGTTGAAACCCGGTTGGGTGAGGCCGACGCCCAGGGACGCCGCAACGCGGTGCCGATCGAGGGCAGCGAGTCGCTGCTGGAGGCGGACGTGGTCATCATCGCCTTCGGTTTCGCGCCGAGCGTTCCGGCCTGGCTGGCCGAACACGGTGTGCAGGGCCAGGCGAACGGTCGCATCGTTGCCGGCGGCAAGGACCGCCTGCCGTTCCAGACCGCGCATCCACGCCTGTTCGCCGGCGGTGATGCGGTACGCGGCGCCGACCTGGTGGTAACCGCTGTGGCTGAAGGCCGCGACGCCGCTGCCAGCATCGTCCGTCTACTGTCCAACTGAGCCGGGTTCCATTGCCGGCAGTACGTCGGCCAGCGTCGTGCGCAACCCCTGGGTGTCGACCGGCTTGGCCAGGAACCGGTCGATGCCGGCGGCACGACAGGCCTCGCGCGTGCTCTCCAGCACGCTGGCCGTCAGCGCGATGATCGGCACCCGTGCGCGCGAAGGACAGGGGTCTTCGCGGATCGCACGCGCCAGCGCGAACCCGTCCATGCCGGGCATGTGGCAATCGGTAACGACAACATCGAAGCCCTGCGCCCGCCATGCCGCCAGCGCCTGCAGGCCATCGGCAGTGGCGTGCACCTGCAGGCCCAGCTCGCGCAGCCGCTGCACCAGCAGTTGCAGGTTGGTCGGGTGGTCCTCGGCCACCAGCACCCGTGCCGCAGGCAGTCGCGCGACCACCTCGGCCATGGCCGGCACCGCCTCCAGTGGCGCCAGGCAGCTGGCGAACTCCAGGTCGAACCAGATGCGCGTGCCCTTGCCCGGCGAGCTTTGCAGCTGCAGCTCGCCGCCCATCGAGGCCACCAGGTCCCGGCAGATGGCCAGGCCCAGGCCGCTGCCGCCGAACCGGCGCCCCGTCGACGGCTCGGCCTGGATGTAATCGGCGAACACGGCCTGCTGCCGCTCGGGACTGATGCCTACGCCACTGTCGCTCACCTGCAGGCGCAGGCATTGTCCTGCTGCCTGCGTCCGCAGCACCCGCAGCCGCAGTTCCACACCTCCGTGCAGGGTGAACTTCAGTGCGTTGCCCACCAGGTTGAACAGGACCTGGCGCACGCGCAGGCCATCGGCCAGCAGCCACCGCTGCAGCGCAGGATCAAGCACGCACCGCAGGTGCAACGCACGGCTGGCCGCCATCGGTGCCAGCAGCTGCTGCACGGCCGTGGCCAGCGCACCCATGTCGGTGGCACGCAGCTGCAACGGCAGCGCCTGCAACCGATGACTGTCGAGCACATCATCGAGAATCTGCCGCAGCATCTGCGCGGCCACATCGACGGTGGACAGGACCTGCCGCTGGCACGGGTCCAGGGGGCTGTCCGCCAGGCATTCGAGCATGCCCAGCAGCGTGCTCATCGGTGTGCGGATCTGGTGGCTCATGGTGGCCAGGAAGTGCGTCTTCGCCGCTGCAGTCTCTTCGGCCTGATGGCGTGCCCCGGCCAGGGCACGGGTGCGTGCCTGCGCCTGGCTGACGTCCATCCAGTAGCCACTCCACTCGATGTCGTCGCTCTCGCCCGGCAACGGCCTGCCATGCGAACGGATCCAGCGCCAGCCATGGGGACCCAGCGTGCGGAAGGTGATGTCGATCGGCGCACGGGCCCGCGCTGCGGCTTCCAGATGATCCAGCACCGGCTTGCGATCGTCGACATGCACCGCCGCCATGAGCCGGCGATGGTCCAGCCGCACACTGTCCAGACTCATGCCGAACAGCGACTGCACGTCGCCGGCGACCAGCGGCAGGCTGTAGTCGCCCTCGCCGCTGCGGCGCGCCCGGTAGACCACCGCAGGCAGGTTGGCGGTCACTTCCTGCAGCCGCTGTTCCAGCGCGCGGCGCTGGCTGCTTTCGCGATGCAGCCTCCAGTAGCCGAAGGCATACACCAGGATCAGCGCCAGCGCGACCAGCAGCACCGGCACCAGCCAGCGCAACGGCGACCGTGCGGGCGGCGCGCGTGCTCCGCTGGGCGCCCACGTCGCACGGAGCGCGTCGCGCTGCGCGTCGTCCAGTTCCTGCAGCACGGTGTCGAAGGCGGCGACGGTGGCCGCACAGGCCGGCGCAGCCGCCAGCACCCAGGCATCATCGAAGCCGGCCGGCGCGGCGATCACCAGGGCATCGCTGCCGGGCCTGCGCAATGCGGCTTCCACTTCGCCCAACGTGGCAACCACCGCGTCCACCTGGCCGATGGCCAGCAGCTGCAGCGCATGATCGAGCGCGTCGACCTGCAGCAGCCATGCGCCCGGCGCCTGCTCACGCAGGTGGGCCGCCAGTGGCACCGTGTCGAGGCTGGCGACGCGGCGGCCGCGCAGACCGCCCAGTCCCTGCAGTGGCGTGTCGTTGCGACGGCGCACGATCACCTGTGACAGCTGCAGGTAGGGCCTGCTCACGACCCAGCCGTCGGGCACCTGCTCGCGCGGCCATCCCAGCACGGCCTGGGTACCGGCCGGCAGCGCCCCGACCGCGCCGGCCGCGGCGGGAAGCGGATGTGGACGCAGCGCGATCTGCTCGCCCAGCCGCCGCAGGTAGTCGGCAACCAGGCCGCCGGGCTGGCCCTGCGCGCTGAAGGACAGTGGCGGGCGGTCACTGGGCCAGGCCACGGCCAGGGGCATGTCGCACCCGTCGGCCCGCGTGATCATGGGCCACAGCAACAGGGCAGGCAGCACGATGCGGGATCGCAGCCACGGGCAGGAGCGTGCAATGGATGCGGCCGCAGGGCCGGCGGCATTCACGATGGGCATCCTCGAATCGCAGGCGGAGACGACGGCCGCGCAGCGGTACCGCTCTGCCTGCCACGCTAGCGACGCACGGCACAGCAACAATGAGGAAAGTTGCAAAGCGCGCAGAATTGGCCGTTCACGACATAAACTGCCGCTTCCACCAGCCCACGGAGCGTTCGATGCGTATCGGCCTGGCCGCCAACCGGCTCCACCACCAGGATGCGCGCGCCGCCCTGTTCCGCTGGCTGCGTGCCTGCGAACCGGGCCTGCGCGAACTGGGCATCACGCTGCACGCTGTCGGCCGCACCCATGATGCGATCGGACGCCACGGCTTCCTCGACGGCTATGCCGGCCTCCATCGCTATCCCTACGGCCGCGAGGGCGGGCTGATGAAGCTGGTCGCCGAGGTGGTCGGCATGGGCCCGCAGCGCACGCTCGACGGTGCCATCTATCTGATCGATCCGGTCGATCCGTCCTCGGTGTTTCCTGAAGCGACCGCGCTCAAGCGGCAGTGCGTGATCCACGGCAAACCTTTCATTTCCACGGTAGCCACCGCACGCGACTGGATCGAGGTAGAGCGCGTGCACGCCGGCCTGCAGGCCGACGCCGGTGCCGACGATCTGCATGCCTTCGGTACCCAGACCCTGGCACTGATCGCGCACGATGCGATGAAGCCGGCGATGCTCGCCTTCGCCGACGAGCACTTCGACGTGCTGGCACGCTTCGGCGAGCGGGTGGCGACCGGGACCACCGGTCAGCGCCTCAACGAGCTGGCATGGAGCCGCGGCTGGCCCAGCGACACGCCCTGGGTGACGCGCTACCAGAGCGGACCGATGGGCGGCGACGCACAGATCGCCGACCGCGTGCTGGAGGGCCGTTGCCAGCGCGCCATCTTCTTCGAGGACCCGCACGTGGCACGCCAGCACGAGGCAGACATCCAGCTGCTGGAACGCGCGGTGACCACGGTGACCGACCAGGCGGTGTGCATCACGGCTCCGGTGGTGGCGGCGCGCTGGGCGACGGCTGCCGCCCGGCGCGCTGGGTCACAGCGCTGACCACCTGCGCAGCTACGCCGGGCGCGCATCGATCGGCATGACCGCCGCACCCGTGGGAGAGGGTGCCGGGCCGCGGCGGCCATGCACGGGTGTCAGGCGGCCATGTCCAGTACCACGCGCCCGTCGATGGTGCCCGCGCGCATGCGTGCGAACACCTCGTTGATGTTCTCCAGGCGGTCGGTGCTGACCGTGGCCGCGACCTTGCCCTCGGCGGCGAACTGCAGCGACTCCTGCAGATCCAGCCGCGTGCCGACGATCGAACCGCGCACCGTCACGCCATTGAGGACCATGCCGAAGATGTCCAATGGGAAGTTGCCCGGTGGCAGTCCGTTGAGCGAGACCGTGCCGCCCCGCCGGACCATGCCCAGCGCCTGCTCGAAGGCCTTGGGCGATACCGCGGTGACCAGCGCCCCGTGTGCGCCACCGATCTCCTTCTTCAGGAATGCTGCCGGATCGGTCGTGCGCGCGTTGACCGTGACCTGCGCGCCCAGCCGCCGCGCGAGTGCCAGCTTGCTGTCCTCCACGTCGATGGCAGCCACGTTCAGGCCCATCGCACGCGCGTACTGCACCGCCATGTGGCCCAGGCCACCGATGCCGGAGATCGCCACCCAGTCACCGGGCTTCGTGTCCGTCACCTTCAGGCCCTTGTAGACCGTCACGCCGGCGCACAGCACCGGCGCGATCTCGACGAAGCCCACCTCCTTCGGAAGCAGGCCGACATAGTTGGCATCGGCCAGTGCGAACTCGGCGAAGCCGCCGTTGACCGAGTAGCCGGTGTTGCGCTGCGTCTCGCACAGCGTTTCCCAGCCGCCCAGGCAGTGTTCGCAATGGCCACACGCCGAGTACAACCAGGGGATGCCGACCCTGTCGCCTTCCTTGACATGCCCGACCCCGCCGCCCACGGCCACGATGTGCCCCACGCCCTCGTGGCCGGGGATGAACGGCGGGTCCGGTTTCACCGGCCAGTCGCCCTCGGCGGCGTGCAGGTCGGTGTGGCAGACACCGCAGGCTTCGATCCTGACCAGCACCTCGCCCGCCCCCGGGCGCGGTACCGGAACTTCCTCGATGACCAGTGGGCTGCCGAACTCGCGAACGACAGCGGCCTTCATGGTTCTGTTCATGGGTTTTCCTCCGTCGTGCGCTTGCAGACAGAGTGACGCCGGCACGAGGCCGGCGCTTTGATCCCGATCAAATCCTGGGAGATTGCCTGCCGGTTCACCCCGCCAGCACGGACGCCTCACGTGCCAGGCGTTCGATCGCGCCCCAGTCGCGGGTCTGCAGCAAGGCCGCCGTGGTCAGCCATGAACCGCCCACGCACAGCACGTTCGGCAGGTGCAGGAACTGCGCCGCGGTCTGGGCACTGATGCCACCGGTCGGGCAGAAGCGCACGTCGGCGAAGGGGCCGTGCCAGGCCGCCAGCAGCGGTGCACCGCCGGCCTGCACCGCGGGGAAGAACTTGAAGGTATCCAGGCCATGCTCGAGGCCAAGGATCAGCTCGGACCCCGTGGCCACGCCCGGCAGATACGGCAGGTCGGCATCGCGCGCGGCCGCGTACAGCGTCGGCGTTGCGCCCGGCGACACCGCGAAGCGCGCACCTGCGGCCCTGGCCGCCTCCATCTGCGCGGGCGTCAGCACCGTTCCGGCCCCCACCACCGCGTCGGGTACGGCCTCGACCATGGCCCGGATGGCATCCATCGCACGGGGTGTGCGCAGGGTGACCTCGATCACCGGCAGACCGCCCCGAAACAGCGCCTGCGCCACCTGCACGGCATCGTCGACATCATCGGGGGTGAACACCGGAATCACCGGTGCCAGTTTCAGTACCGCGCGAACGCGCGGATCAGCGCCGGACATCGAATCGCTCCTCGCCCATCTGGGCCAGCACGTCAGCTTCGCTGACAGGATTGAAATCGCCGGGGATGGAATGCTTCAGTCCGCCGGCAGCCAGGCCGAAACGCACGGTGGCGTCGGCATCGAAGCCTGACAGGATGCCATGCAGGATGCCTGCCGCGAAGGCATCGCCGCCGCCGATGCGATCGATGATGCCGGTCAGCTGCCGCACGGGCGCCTGCGCACGCACGCCCTCGCGGCCCAGCAGCAGGGCGCCCAGCACATGATGGTCCACGCTCAGCGCCTGCCGTTGCGTGCATGCCAGCCATTGCAGCCGCGGGAACGCGGCGAATGCCGCCGCTGCGGCAGCGTCCACGCGCTCCACGGCGCCGGCCTGGGTAAAGCGCTGGCCCAGGATCACTTCGATATCGCGGTAGTCGGCGAACACGATGTCAGCCTGGTCGAACAGGGCATGCAGGATCGCCTGCGCGTCGCCGCCCCAGCGCTGCCACAGCGTGGGCCGGAAATTGCCGTCGAAGGAAACGCGCACGCCACTGGCACGCGCGGCGCATGCCGCCGCCAGCGTCGCCTCGGCCACCTGCGGCCCCAGCGCAGGGCTGACGCCGGACAGGTGCAGCCAGTCCGCGCCCTGCAGCAGCGCCGGCCAGTCATGATCGGCTGCAGTGCTGCGCGCGAAGGCCGAATCGGCCCGGTCGTACACCACCTCGCTGGCACGTTGCACGGCGCCGGTGGTGAGGAAGTACAGGCCCATGCGACCGTCCGCCACCTCGCGCACCGCCCGCGTATCGACGCCATGGCGGCGCAGTTCACCCAGTGCGTGCGCCCCCAGGGCATTGCCGGGCACCGTGCTGACCATGGCCACGTCATGTCCGAATCGGGACAGCGAGACACCCACGTTTGCTTCCGCCCCGCCCACGTGCACCTGCAGCTGCGGCGACTGCAGCAGCAGCTCGCGACCGGGCGCGCCGAGCCGCAACAGCAGTTCCCCGAAACATACGATACGCCCCATCTCCACTCCTCCCCGCTTGCCGCCAGCATGTGAAACTGCACGGCGTGAATGTGTACCACGCGTCGGCGCGGCGTTTGGCCATCGGTGTCATTCTAGCCTTCCGATGCGCCCCACGCACCCGTAGGAACTGACGGAAGCATTGTCCTGCAAGCCTCTTGGAGACATTTCAGATCTGTTGCGGTGCAAGATGCCGGATCCGGGACGTGCTGCTAACGTCCGCTCTGACCAGCGGTGTCATCACGCTGAAACAGCCGCAGCACCAGACCTTTGGGAGAGGGGAAAGGCATGCAGTCTCGGAACCACCAAAAAAAGACACCGGTTACCTTGCTCGCTATGGCCGTCGGACTGGCCCTGGCGGCCAATGCGACCGCCCAGCAGCAGAGCAGCGCCGCCGGCGCCACGGACCTGGATACGGTCACCGTCACCGGCTACCGCGCCAGCGTGGAGAAGGCGCTGGACATCAAGCGTGGCGAGGCCGGCGTGGTCGACGCCATCGTCGCCGAGGACATCGGCAAGTTCCCGGATCTGAACCTGGCCGAGTCGTTGCAGCGCATCCCGGGTGTGGTCATCACCCGCGAGGCCGGCGAGGGCCGCAACATCTCGGTGCGCGGCCTCGGCCCGGATTTCACCCGCGTGCGCATCAACGGCATGGAGGCGCTGACCACCGTCGGCGCCGGTGACCAGAGCGGTGGTACCAACCGCGGCCGTGGCTTCGACTTCAATGTCTTCGCCTCCGACCTGTTCTCGCAGCTGGTGGTGCGCAAGACCGCTTCGGCCGATGTCGAAGAAGGCTCGCTGGGCGCCACCGTCGATCTGCGCACGGCGAGGCCGTTCGACTATGACGGCTTCACCTTCGCCGCCAGCGGCCAGGCCGGCTACAACGCGATGGCGGAGAAGGCCGACCCGCGCATGGCCGCGCTGGTGTCGAACATCTTCGCCGACGGTACGTTCGGCGCCCTGCTGTCGGTGGCCTACTCCGAGCGCCAGGCGCTGGAGGAGGGCTCCAACACGGGCCGCTGGGCCAACGGCCCGAGCAACGGCAACTTCAGTGCCTCGTCCCCGTTCACCGCCGCGCGCAGTGCCGACGTCTACCACCCGCGCTTCCCGCGCTACGTGCAGATGGAACATGAGCAGAAGCGCCTGGGCGTGACCGGTACGCTGCAGTGGAAGCCCAGCGACGCGACCGAGATCTCGCTGGACGCGCTGTACTCGAAAATCGATGCCACCCGCGACGAGCACTACATCGAGGCGATTTCCTTCAGCCGCGGTGCCAACACCAGCCAGCCACGCCTGGCCGGCAAGCCGTCGATGATCGTCAGGAACGGCGTCATCGAGAACAACGCGCTGGTCTACGGCGAGTTCGACAACGTCGACATCCGCAGCGAGAACCGCCACGACGAGTGGAGCACCGAGTTCAAGCAGATCAGCCTCAACGGCCAGCACCGCTTCAGCGACGACTTCACCCTGTCCGGCAAGCTGGGGGTCTCGCGGTCCCGGCATGAGAACCCGGTGCAGACCACCATCATCATGGACAAGTACGACGTCGACGGCTACAGCTACGACTACCGGGGCAACAACCGCTCGCCGATCCTCAACTACGGCATCGATCCCACCGATCCCAACGGCTGGGAACTGGCGGAGATCCGCCTGCGACCGCAGTACGTGGACAATGATTTCGATACCGGCCAGATCGACTTCAACTGGAACATCAGCCCCGGCTTCCGCCTCAAGGGTGGCGTGCTGGCCAAGGATTACACGTTCAAGACCACCGAACTGCGCCGTGGCAGCGAGCTGGCCGTGCCCACCTTCGCCGATGGCAGCAGGATCGTTCCGGTGGACATGACCACGCAGGCCGGCCTGAAGGGCATCAGCGGCAATCCCTCGAACTGGGTGGTGCCGGATCTGGACGCCGTCGCCGATCAGTTCGACATCTACAGCAACAGCGGCATCTACGCCGTCGCACCGCGCGCCAACAACGTGCGCAGCGTGGAAGAGAAGGATCGCGGTGCCTACCTGATGGGTGAGTTCTCCACCGAGATCGGCTCGCTGCCGCTGTCCGGCAACTTCGGCGTACGCTATGTGCGCACCAAGCAGTCCTCCACCGGGCT
The DNA here is from genome assembly GCF_056393265.1 of Stenotrophomonas sp. Steno-C15. Lineage (NCBI taxonomy): Bacteria > Pseudomonadati > Pseudomonadota > Gammaproteobacteria > Lysobacterales > Lysobacteraceae > Stenotrophomonas > Stenotrophomonas sp. Steno-C15. Next base: position 131,382 of record NZ_JBWJPF010000009.1, on the reverse strand, counting down.
GTCGACGCTGGCCAGTGGCACCACGTCCACCACCGCCACCCGCACCTACGACGACACCCTGCCCTCGTTCAACCTGGTTGCCGAAGTCACCCCCGATTTCCTGATCCGCCTGGGTGCGGCCAAGGTGATGACCCGACCCGGCCTGGGCAGCCTGACGCCGGGTGCCACTGTGGCCGTGGCCGGTGGCGCACGCACCATCTCCAGCGGCAACCCCAACCTGGATCCGACCCGCGCGACCAATGTCGATCTGAGTTTCGAGTGGTACTTCGCCGAAGGCGCCATGGCCGGCCTTGGCCTGTTCTACAAGGACATCGAAACCTCCGTACAGACGCTGCGCGAGAATCGGCCGTACACCGACAGCGGCCTGCCTGCCGAACTGCTGATCGGCACCGGCGCATCGCCGACCGATGAGTTCACCTTCACCCGTCCGGTCAACACCCCGGGTGGCGAGCTGTTCGGCGCAGAAGCGAACTACACCCAGCCCTTCACCTTCCTGCCGGGCAAGTGGGCCAACCTCGGTCTGCAGCTGAACTACACCTGGGTGGATTCGAAGATCCAGTACATCAACTCGGCCGGTCAGCCGGTGATGAAGAACGATCTGCTGGGCCTGTCCAACACCTCGTGGAACGCGACCCTGTTCTACGAAGGCACCACCTTCTCCGGGCGCATCTCGGCCACCAACCGCGACGACTACCTGACCCAGGTGCCGGGCCAGGAAACCGGCTTCAATCTGGACGGTTACCACGGCATGACCGGTACCACGGTCATCGATGCGTCGGTCCGTTACCGGATCAGTGACCAGCTGGAACTGAGCCTGGAAGGGGTGAACCTGACCAACGAAGCGTCCGATGAGTGGGTGTATTCGCCCGCGACCGGCCGCCTGCCGTTGCAGTACACCGAGACCGGCCGCCAGTTCCTGCTCGGCGTGCGCTACAAGTTCTGAGCAGCGCCGGCGATGCGCCGACCGGTGCATCGCCGTTCGCCACGACCGCTGCTGCGCCGCAAGGTGCCGTGGCGGCGTGGCCTTGCTACGGTCCGGCGGCCCTACGCCGGCTGTCGCCCGTTGAAAGGAAACATCTGATGCCGCATCGCTCGACCCTGTCCCGCTGCCTGCTGCTGGCAGTGGCCCTGGCTGCTGGCCCTGCGACAGCTGCCGATGGCCCAACCCTGCTGTTCCACGTCGACGCCAACCAGGGCCTGCAGGCCACCGTGGCGCACGGCGAGGCGATACCGAACTTCCGCGACAGGGTGGCGGTGGTCGATGACGGTGTACGCGGCAAGGCCATCCAATGGCAGGACGATGGCGTCCTGGCGTGGGATGCACCGGGCAACATCCTGGCCCAGCGCGGCACCCTGGCGTTCGATTGGCGTGCGCGGTACGCGGTGGGCGAAGCCCCGTTCGTGATCTTCCGCGTCGGCTATGCCGATCACAGCAGCTGGGACATGGCGTGGCTGCGCATCGACTGGAACGGCCACGGTTTCGATGCGTTCGTCACCGATGCCAATCTTGCCCGCACCCGCGTCTCGTTCCGCATGGACACGCCGCCACGCGCGGACCAGTGGCTGCATCTGGCCTTCGCCTGGGACGAGGACCAGGGTGTACGCCTGTTCATCGATGGACGCGAAGTGGCCCGCGCGCAGACCACCGGCGACTACGATGCCGCGCTGGACCAGCTTGGCCTGGCCGGTCGGGTGATGGCACCGTACCAGGTACAGAGCCGTTACAACTTCCTGCGCGGCAGCGATTTCCAGCACATCCGCATCTACGACCGCATGCTCGATGCGCCGGCCGTGGCGGCGCTGGCCCGTGGCGTTACGCCCACCACCGCCGAGGTTCCCGAGGCAGGCCTGCGTGCCTGGCGCCATCGCTTCGGCTGGGACGGCGCCGCACCACCGGCGCTGACCGCGCCGACCACCCGCATCCGCAAGGTCGAATTCGCCGACACCCGCGATCTGAAGGCGTGGATGTGGAAGGCCACCGACGGCATCGCCGAGACCACATGGCCCGGCGTCTACAACCGCTCGCGGCTGCCCGGACGCAACGACTACTTCCAGCTGCCGGACTGGAACACCTACGTGGAGGGTGGAAAGCACCTGGACCTGACGCTGCCGGACGGCGAGACGGTCAACCGCATCGAGATCCGCGGTGCGGCCTTCGGCACGCTGGCACATGGCAGCGACGCCGCGCACGCCACCCGCACCCTGTTCACCCACCCGCGCGGCGGGGTGCGCAGCGTCGATCCGATCCCGTCCCTCAGCGGCGGCGTGCTGCGCTTCAGCAACGTCGAGCAGGAAACGCCGATCCAGGAAATCTGGGCCTACGCCGTGAGCGAGGGCAGCGAGCCGGACGGCACGGTCAAGCAGACCTACACGATCGACAGCCAGGCGCTGCCGGACTACACCAATCTGGATGCCCTGCGCCGCTACATCGACGGTCGCTATCCCGAGGCCGAACGCAGCACGGTGATGGCGCTGCCCAAGGGGGCCGGATCGCGCCGCCGCGATGCCGGTACCCTGCCCACGCAGCCGCGCCCGATCGTGCACGTGCTCATTCCTTCCGGGGTAGGCGATGCGCCGCCCGACCAGCCGCTGATCCGCAGCTGGGCCTACAGCTGGGAGAACATGCACGACGGCCTGGACGGCGTTGCCATCGATCTTCCCGCGCTGGATCTGGCGGCCACGCATGAAGGCCTGATTCCGCTCAACATCCGCATCAAGGACCCGATCTGGCCGGCGCGCGACATGATCGACGTGTCGGTCTCGGTGCAGCCGGGACAGAAGCGCACCCTGTGGCTGGACCTGCGCGACCGCATCCTCACCCCTGACAGCCTGTGGTTGAGCATCGCCTCGGCCGCGCCCGGCTTCGATGCCCGGGCGCTCGATGGCGCGCAGATCCGGCTGGTGTTCAAGCCGCGCGCCGAAGCGCTGAAGGAGCACGTGGCCGACCGCTTCAACCAGGTGCGCGACAACTGGGGATTCCTGGTGGAGGAGCACACCACCTCCAAGCGACAGCGCCTGTATGCGCGCGTCTACGCCGACCTGAGCGACCTGCTGCGGGTCGATCCGGACCACGCGCTGGGGCGGCAGTACTGGAACTACATCAGCTACAACAGCCAGGGCCGGCCGCCCTACTCCGCACCGGCGGTGCCTGCCGGTGTGCCGGCCTGGGCCTTCCACCAGGTGCAGGACCTTGCACAGGTGCGTCGCTTCGTCGACTGGTGGATCGACCATCGCCAGGTGCCCTACGGCGACTTCGGCGGCGGCATCTCCGATGATTCCGATCTCACCCAGCAGTGGCCGGGCCTGGCGCTGATGGGCGTGCAGCCGGACCGCCTCAATGCCTCGCTCACCGCCCTGTCCGATGCGGTGTATCGCAATGGCATGTTCAGCAACGGCCTGAGCACCATCGAAACCGATGAGCTGCATGCCTACGAAGAGGGCATCAACACCAACAGCGCGATGCTGTACCTCAACTGGGGCGATCCGCTGACGCTGGAACGGCTGATGGAGACGGTCAAGGCATTCGACGAGCGGATCATCCTGCCCAATCCGCAGGGACACCTGCTGTTCTCCAGCAACTGGTTCGGCGGCAACAGGATCTACCGCGAACCGAACTGGCAATGGCAGAAGCCGTATTCGTTCCCGGTGCTGCACCCTGCGTTCCTGCTGGGCCAGTACAACGCCGATCCGACCGGGCGCCGGCTGGTGACCGGCCTGGCCGACAGCTACCTCGCCCATGCCGGCACGGACGCGAAGGGACGCTTCACCCTGCCCAACGAGATCCACTGGGCCACCGGCGCCACCCGCGGCGGCGAACTCAACGACGGGTCCGGCAGCGGCGACACGCTGCACACCTTCTGGGCCGCCTGGCGCTGGACCGGCGATGCGAAGTACCTGCAGGCGCTGGACTATCGCGTGGCACGCGGGGGACCGGGCGCGCTGGCCAATCTCGGCGAGAACATCGTCGAGGTGCTGGGACGCCAGCAGGACTGGTATCCGCAGCTGACTGCCGAAGCCGACGCCGGAAAGACCGGTTTCGCCAGCCTGATGGCCTGGCAGGCCAGTGGTGACCTGAAGTACATCGATGCACTGCATGCCGAAGGACTGCAGGCCAAGGTGCTGCGGGCCTACATGAACACCGAGGGCCACTGGTGGTCCGATCGCGTGGAAGCACCCAGCGAGTTCCTGCAGCGCGCCCGGCTGGGGGGCATCGCGCTCAAGCGCAACCAGAGCTGGCCCGGGCATACGGTCAGCTGGCGCTTCGATCGCGACGGTGCCGCCGAACAGGTTGCACTGCTGGTGCATGCGCCCTCGCGCGAGCGCTTCACCATCACCAGCCACAATCTGGGTAACCGCACCATCAGTGCCGACATGACCGGCTGGAACGTTGCCAGCGGCACGTGGCGCATCCGTGCCGGCGTGGATGCCGATGGAGATGGACGCATCGATGGCACGCCGACGGAGCGCACGGTGCGGCTGGAAACCAGCCGCGCGGTGCCGATGCAGTTCCGTCCCGGGCGCACGGAACTGTTCGAGTTCGAGCGCGTCGTCGCCGGCAGCCCGGTGGAAACACGCGCCGACCTGGGCGTCGGCCGCGGTGATGTGCAGGTGGACGGCCAGCGTGTGCGGGTGACCGTGCACAGCCTGGGCCACGTGGCCACCGGCGCGGGCGTGGCGATCCTGGAAGACACCACGGGCCGTGAGATCGCGCGTGCCGATGTGCCCGCGATGGCGGCACCCGATGACCTGGAACCGAAGACCACCCACGTGACACTGATGATCCCCGCAGGTCATCAGGGTGGCCTGCGCGTGCGCGTGGCCCTCGCTGACGGTGGCGAGGAAGTGACCCTGCTCAACAACGTCGTGGACGTGCCGCGCTGAACGCGGCGGCCGGCGCGGGCTATGCCGCGTCGGTCTCCATCCGCTTCACCCGTCGCTGGTACCAGTCATCGCCCAGCGGCTCGAACACCGCGCTGCGCTCCATCACGCCCTGGTAGACGTGCAGCGACACGGCCACATCGGCATCGCTGGCATTGCGCAGCGTGTGGTATTCGTGCGGGGGAATCAGGCTGCCGGCGCTGCCGCGCTGGCCGTACAGTGTCGGCTGCGCGGCAAAGCGGTGGCGAGTGCCCTTCCGCTCCAGCAGCGCATACGGCGTGACCAGCAGTTCGCCCTGCCAGACGCCTTCCACGCACCACATCGCATCGTGATCGTGCAGCGGCGTACCCTGCCCCGGGCCCCAGCACATGGCGATGACGCTGTACCCCAGGGTCCGGCTGCGGTGCAGTTCACGACGTGCGTAGTGACCACGCACCGGTCGCCTTACACACGGCGGTAGCTGTATCGAAGGATCGGTGATGGCATCACGCAGCACGCGCTGCAGGCCCTCGGTGATCGCGTGCGGATCCGCCAGTGCTACCGCACCATCAATGGCGGCAAGCAGGCGCTCCCGGCCGGCGAACGGCAGTGGCGTGAACGTGTCTCCCATGACCCGACTCTAGCCGAGCGGAGTTAACAGAATGTTTGTGCTGCGGTGTCATCACTGCGTGCCGCGCTGCACGAAAGGCACTTTTTCGTAGAGCGCGCGCTCGCCTGCGCGCGGATCGTCAACCGCGCGACTGGTGCGATCGAACAGCATTGTCCGCCGTTGCGGCAGCGTATAAGGGGCCCATTGCGACAATCCGGCGTGATTGGGGTCGCCGCTGCGGGCGAAGGCGATCAAGGCCTCGCTCATGGTCGCCGCCAGCGCACGCGCATCATCGCCCCCCCCGGTGCGCGCGCCCGGCAGCCCTGCGTTGTCAAAGACCAGCGGGATGTCCAGCGTATGGAAAGCACGCAGGCGCCCCTCCTCCACCGGCGACCCCCAATCCAGCTGGTACGCCCAGGTCGGTGCTGCACCCGCGGGCTGGCGCGCCCGCGCTTCCAGTTCCTCCACCGCTCCGCGCCAGCTGCGGCCAGCCGTGGTTGCAGCAAAAAACACTTCGGACGGCGTGTAGTGCGGATACAGGCGGCGATACTCGGCGATCACGGTCTCCGGCCGCAGATCGACGAACTGCTGTCGTTCGAGCTGTGCCGGCAGTGTTTCCCAGGTCAGGGCGAAGTTGGCGGGATCGTTGCCGAGGAACGCGCGGGTCTCGTCGCGGGTGTTGCCGATCACCATCGGAATCGCCGCCGACTGCTGCGGCGCCTGTGGCCAGAACGGATGCACCGGCAGCACCACATCGTCCAGCACCGGGCCGAAGTACAGCGACGTGCTTTCCACGCGCGAGGGATCACGCGCACGGGTGGCTTCCAGCAGCACGTCGACCGGCAGGTCCAGCAGTGCCTGCACGTCTCGTGCAGCGACGGCCTGCATCGCGATCGCAGCCCGCTGCGCGGCCGCGCGCGGTCCGGCAGCGGTGACCTGCTGGCCACTCATCGTCCACGCGCGCTGGAACAGCCCTCGGGCCGCCGGCATCGCCATCAGCGTGGCGATCTTGGCGCCCCCGCCGGACTGCCCGAACACCGTGATGTTCGCCGCGTCGCCACCGAAGACCGCCGCGTGCTGCCGCACCCACTGCAGCGCCTGTACCAGGTCGAGCTGGCCGACGTTGCCCGAGGCGGCGTAGCGCGGATCGCCCAACGCCCCCAGGTAGAGATAGCCAAACGTGTTGAGGCGATGATTGAGGGTGACCACCACCACATCGCCGCGGCGGCACAGCGCAGCGCCGTCGTACAGCGGATCACTGCCGGACCCGTTGTTGAATCCACCGCCGTGAACGTACACCAGCACCGGCCTGCGTCCATCGTCGCCGAGCGCGGGCGTCCACACATTGAGGAACAGGCAGTCCTCGCTGCCGGGCCCTTCACTGCCGCCCTGCGGTGCGCCCGGACCGTACTCCAGTGCATCGGCGATGCCGCGCCAGGCAGCTTCATGCCGCGGCGGCTGGAAGCGGTGGCGAGCGGTATCGGCACCATAGCGAAGCCCACGGAACACCAGTACCCCGTGCTCGCGCTGGCCACGCACACGTCCGCCACGGACCCGGGCCAATGGCAGGCGGTCGTCGCGGACACCCGGCACGCTGGCCAGCGTTGGCAATGCGGTGAAGGCAGCCGTAGCGGACGCGGTGGCCAGCGCCCAGCGGGCGCTGTCGCGCAGGAACCGCCGACGCTGCAGGTCGGCCGGCGCATCGTTCATCGCGCGTCCTCCGCAGGGCCCAGCCAGCGTTGCGCGAGCAGCGGCCAGAGTGCCAGCGTCGACCGCGCGGGGATGTCCATGCCAAAGCCGTGGCCGCCATGGGCGAAGACGTGCAGTTCGTGCTCGACACCCGCACCCGCCAGTGCCTGCGCCATGAGTTCACTGTTGTGCACCGACACCACGGCGTCGTCGGCGGCGTGGACCAGCAGCGTCGGCGGCATGTCGCCACGTACGCGCTGCTGCATCGAATAGTCTGCCTGCAGCGAGGTCCCCGGATGCTCACCCAGCAGGCGGGCGCGCGAGCCGCTGTGCGCATGCGCGCCCATGTCGATCACCGGGTAGACCAGCACGGCACGGCTCGGGCGGGCGCTCAGCCGGTCGAGGTCATCCCGTGCGGGATGGACGGCGATGTCGAAGCCGGTGGCCAGCCGCGCCGCGACGTGGCCGCCCGCCGAGAAGCCCATCACCGCCACGTCGTTCGCGTCCAGCCCGCGCCGTCGCGCCTGGTCGCGCACCACCCGCAGCGCGCGCTGCGCGTCGGCGAGCGCGGCCTGGCGGTCGCGCCCCGGCTGCGGCAGGCGGTAGCGCAGGACGAACAGGGTGTAGCCGGCGCCGTCCACCCAGAACGGAACCAGCGCGCTGCCCTCCTTGTCGATCACCACCCGCTGGTAGCCGCCGCCGGGGATCACCAGCAGGGCCCGGCCGTTCGGCCGGGCGGGTGTGTACACCTGCAGAGAGGGCGCGTCGATCTGGTCGGCGTAGCGGTCCGGGCGTGCAGGGTCCGCACTGCGCTCGACCACCCGCGTCGGACGTGCGGGGCCGGTTTCGCCCGGCACTGCGCCTGCCGGCCACAACGGCAGCTGCTCGCCGGGCAACGCCTGGGCCACACGCTCGCCTTCGCGCAACGACGTGTCGACCGCGCAGGCGGGCGCCGCCGGCAGCAGCAGGGACAGGCACAGCAACACGATGGGCAGACGCATGACTGACGGGGCTCCAACAGGACAGGACAGGGCGCTGGCGGCGTCGGCAAAGACGGCGTGATGCGCTGCCGCTTGCGTGATGACACCGGTTTACCATATACACGTCCTGCAGACGCTGTCGATAGGCAGCGCAACAACGCCAGAGGGAGACGTTCTTGAGCAACGAACACGGCACACATGGGCACACGCCGCCGGCCGATGCGGTCGCGATTGCCCAGGCCTTCACCACCGCACGCCTTGCGGGCCAGGCACTGGAGGCGTTCCCGGGCGACATCCCGGCGGACCTGGTCGCGGCCTACCAGGTCCAGGACCTGGCCATCGCCCGCTGGAACCAGCCGGTGGTCGGCTGGAAGGTCGGCTACATCGCTGCCGAACGCCGCGATGCGTCCGGGGACGAACGGCTGCTGGGCCCGATCTTCAAGCCTCAACTCAAAAATGCTACCGGTGGAACAACGGATGTTCCGGTGTTCGTCGGCGGTTTCGCCGCGATCGAGGCCGAGTACGTGCTGGAACTGCTGGAGGATGCCCCCGCCGACCAGCTGCACTGGTCGCCGGAACAGGCTGAAGCGTTGCCGGCCCGCCTGTACCTCGGTGTCGAGGTTGCCAGCAGCCCGCTGGCAACGATCAACGAGCTGGGCCCGCGCGTGGTGGTATCCGACTTCGGCAACAACAACGGCCTCGTGCTGGGGCCGGAGATCGGCAACTGGACGTCCCTCGATGAGTCGGCGTTGCGCGCCGAGACCCTGATCGAGGGTGAAGTGGTCGGGGTCGGCGGCGCGAGCCGCCTGCCCGGTGGCCTGCGCGCAGCGTACGCGTTCGCGTTGTCCCGTTCCGCGCTTCGCGGCCGGCCCCTGCGGCGTGGCGACCTGATCGCCACCGGCAATGCGACCGGCATCCACGACATCCAGGCAGGACAAACGGCGCTGGTGCGCTTCGCCGGCTTCGGCGAGATTGCCTGCAGGGCCGTGCCGGCCGGGTAAGCCGCGGCACGAACCAGTGAACACGCGCGGGAGGGCGCAGATGATCACACGACGACATTTCCTGGCCGGTGGCGCCACTGCACTTGCCACTCCCCTGCTCGCCGCCTGTGGCCGCGGGCCGGGCCCTGACGCAGCCGGCGGCCAACTGCTGACGGCGACCGATGTGCACGTGGCCGATTACCCCACCGTGACAGCGGTGAAGTGGATCGGCGAGACCCTGCAGCGTGAGACCCAGGGACGCCTGCGTCTGCGCCAGTACCACTCGGGCCAGCTCGGCCGCGAGTCCGAAGCGATCGACATGGCCCGCTTCGGCGCCATCGACATCACCCGTGTCTATGCGGGCGCGCTGAACAACGCGTTTCCGCTGACCCAGGCGCTGTGCCTGCCCTACGTGTTCGAATCGGTGGCGCATCAGCGGGCAGCGCTTGATGGCGGCGTGGCCGATGCCGTGCTGCGCGGCTTCGAACGCCGCGACCTGGTCGGCCTGGCCATCTACGATTCCGGTGCGCGCTGCTTCTACAACACCCGGCATCCGATCACGCAGCCCGGTGACCTGCACGGACTGAAGCTGCGCGTCGCATCATCGGACATCTTCATCCAGCTGATGCGGCTGCTCGGCGCCAACCCGACGCCGATGTCGCTGGGCGATACGTTCTCCGGCATGGAGACGCACATGATCGACGGTGCCGAGAACAACATGCGCAGCTTCCACTCCAGCCGTCACTTCGAGGCTGCGCACTACTGGTCGCAGAGCGATCACTCCTATGCACCGGACGTGCTGCTGATGTCACGCGCCAGTTTCGAGCGGCTGCAGCCGGATGACCGCCAGCTGCTGCTGGAGACCGCACGTGCGTCGGTGAAGGTGATGCGCGACCAGTGGGATGCCTCCGAGGATGCGGCACGACGCGCGGTGCTGGCGTACGGCGTGAAGGCCAACGAGGTCGACATGCCGGCGTTCCGCGCCGCCGCGCAGCCCCTGCTGCAGCAGTACCTGCAGCACGCGGAAATCGCCGCGCTGGTCGATCGCATCCGCGGTGCAGCCTGAGGACACAGCCATGACCGAAACGACGACATTTTCCCCACCCGGCCCCGGGCAGCGCCTGCTGGACCGCGTCGCCGACATTGCCATCTACACCGCCGTGGCGGCCCTGCTGGGGCTGGTGGTGGTGCAGGGCTGGCAGGTCTTCGCGCGCTATGTGATCAACGATTCCCCGAGCTGGACCGAACCGGTGACCCTGCTGCTGCTCAGCACCGCGATGAGCCTGGGCGCGGCCTGTGGCGTGCACACCAACCGCCACTTCGGCTTCTTCCTGCTGCATGCCTACATGGCGCCGGCGCTGCGCCGCGCTGTGGACGTGCTGGTGCAACTGGTGGTGGCCGTGCTGGGCGCGTTCATCGCAGTGTGGTCGGCCGAGCTTCTTCTCGACGGCCTGGACATCAAGACCGCCGGTGCCGAGCTTCCGCAGAGCATCAACTACCTGCCGCTGGCGCTGGGCGGCGTGCTGATGGTGGTGTTCGCGCTGAACCGTGCGTGGAAGGCCACGCAGTCCCCGCCGGCAGACGCTGCCGCCGATGACGCTGAAGGAGATCGTTGATCCATGGGTATCGCCATTCTGTTCTCGGTGTTCGCGGTGTTCCTGCTGCTGGGCGTGCCGGTGGCCTACGCGCTGGCTGCGGCCGCCCTTGCCACCCTGCTCTACCTGGACATCCCGTCCATCGTGCTGGTCCAGCAGATTTCGGCAGGCACCGGGTCCGCATCGCTGATCGCCATTCCACTGTTCATCTTCGCTGGCGAGATCATGATGCGCGGCGGCATCTCCGAGCGCCTGATCGCGCTGGCGTCCTCGCTGGTGGGGCGCCTGCGTGGCGGCCTGGGCCAGGTTTCGATCCTGTCCTCGCTGTTCTTCGGCGGCGTCTCCGGCTCGGCCATCGCGGATGTCTCGGCGGTGGGTGGCACGATGATTCCGCAGATGGTCAAGCGCGGCTATGACCGCGATTTCGCCGTCAATGTCAGCATCACCGCCGCCCTGGTCGCGCTGCTGGTTCCGCCCTCGCACAACCTGATCCTGTTCTCGGCCGCAGCCGGTGGCGGCCTCTCGATCGCCGATCTATTCGCGGCCGGCATCGTTCCGGCACTGCTGATGACGCTGGCATTGATGATCACCGGCTACGTCGTCGCGCGCCGCCGCGGCTATGGCGTGGAGGTGTTCCCGGGCTGGCGCGCGGTGATGCTGCGGATGATCTCCGCCCTGCCCGGCCTCGGTCTGGTCGCGCTGATCTTCGTTGGCATCCGCGCTGGCATCTTCACTGCGGTGGAAAGCGCGGCGATCGCCGTGGTGTACGCACTGCTGGTGACTACGGTGCTGTACCGGCAACTGCGCTGGCGCGAGTTCTTCGCCACGGTCGTCCACGCCGCACGCAGCACCGGCGTGATCCTGTTCGTGATCGCCACCGCTGCGGTATTCGGCTGGCTGCTGGCCTACCTGCAGGTGCCGGCGGCGGCGGTGGATTTCCTGCAGTCCTTCGCGCACAGCCAGTTCATGGTGCTGCTGATGATCGTGGTGATGCTGTTGCTGCTGGGAACCTTCATGGACCTGGCACCGATGATCCTGATCTGCACGCCGATCTTCCTGCCGGTGGCGCGCGCGTACGGCATCGATCCGATCCACTTCGGGCTGGTGCTGGTGCTGACCGGCGGCCTGGGCCTGGTGACACCGCCGGTGGGCTCGGTGCTGTTCATCGGTACCGCCATCGGCAAGATCAGCGTGGGCCAGAGCATGCGTACCATCTGGCCGTTCTGGTTCGCTGCGCTGGGCGTGCTGCTGGTGGTCACCTTCTTCCCTGCCCTGTCGCTGTGGCTACCGGCCACGCTGCGCAGCTGAGCCGGAGACCGCTGCCATGCACCGTCCGCTTCGCCGCATCCCTGCCGTGGCCCTGGCCAGCCTGCTTCTGGCCGCGCTTCCGGCGCTGGCCTCCGGCCCGGCCTCACCGACCTGGGCACGTGGGCTGGAGAACCAGCGCCAGGCCGATCTCGGCGACGGCACCTACCTGAACCCGGTGCTGGCCGGCGACCGCCCCGATCCGTCGGTACTGAAGGACGGACAGGACTACTACCTGACCCTGTCCTCCTTCGACGCCTATCCCGGCCTGCCGATCTGGCATTCGCGGGACCTGGTCAACTGGCAGCCGCTGGGTCATGCCATCACCCGCAACGTGGGTGCGATCTGGGCACCGGACATCGTCAAGCACCAGGGTCGCTACTTCATCTACTTCCCGGCCCGGACCGGCGAACACCGCAGCAACTTCGTGGTGTGGGCCGATGACATCCGCGGGCCGTGGAGCGATCCGATCGACATCGGCCTGGGCGGCTACATCGACCCCGGCCATGCGGTGGGCGAGGACGGCAAGCGCTACCTGTTTCTCAGCGGAGGCGACTATGTGCAGCTGGCCGATGACGGGCTGAGCGTGGTCGGCACACCGAAGCATGTCTACGACGGCTGGCGCTATCCGCAGAGCTGGGATGTGGAAGCCTATGCGCAGGAAGGACCGAAGATCCACTTCCGCGAGGGCTGGTACTACATGACCACCGCCGTGGGAGGCACCGCCGGCCCACCCACCGGGCACATGGTGATCACTGCGCGCTCGCGCTCCATCCATGGGCCCTGGCAGAACGCACCGAACAATCCGATCACGCGCACGCAGTCGGCGTCCGAGCCGTGGTGGTCACGAGGCCACGCGACAGTGATCGAAGGCACCGACGGTCGCTGGTGGATGATGTACCACGGGTATGAGAACGGCTTCTGGACCCTGGGCCGGCAGACCCTGCTGGACCCGATCGAGTGGACGGACGATGGCTGGTTCGTGGCCAGGGGCGGTGACCTCGGCCAACCGCTGCGCAAGCCTTCCGGAAGCGGCCTGGCACCGCACGGCATGGCGCTTTCGGATGATTTCCGCGGCGGCAGGCTCGGGCCACAGTGGGCGTTCTTCAACCCGGGCAGTGACGAATACGAGCGCCTGCGCTTCAGCGGCGATGGGCTGGTGATGCAGGGCAAGGGCAGTGCGCCGCGCGATGCGTCTCCGCTGACCACCATCGCCGGCGATCCGGCCTACCAGTTCGAGGTGGAGCTGGAGGTAGCGCCGGGCGCAGTCGGGGGCGCGCTGCTGTTCTACAGCGACCGTCTTTATGTGGGCGTGGGCAGCAACGGCGAGCAGTTCATCATGCACCGTTACGGCGAGGAACGCCCTGCCCGGCTTGCGCCCAGCGAGCGCGGCGGGCGGCTCTGGCTGCGCGTCACCAACAACCGCCATATCGTCACCTTCCATACCAGCAGCGACGGCCGGACCTGGCAGAAGTACCCGGTTCAGATGGAAACCTCGGGTTACCATCACAATGTGGCTGGTAAGTTTCTCGCCCTGAAGCCGGCGCTGTACGCTGCCGGTGACGGTGCGGTGACCTTCCGCAGCTTCCGCTACCGCGCGCTGGACTGAGTGCGCGGCCGGAAATCCCCCGACTTACCTGGTCCATTACATGTCAGTGCGCAACAAGAATGATGCCGCCACGCCGGCATTGGCCAAAGGCAAGGCAGCCACGATCAACGACATCGCGCGACTGTCCGGAGTGTCCAAGAAAACGGTTTCAAGGATCATCAACAACTCACCGCTGGTGCGCAAGGACACGCGCGACAAGGTAGAAGCCCTGATGCGCGAGGTGGGCTATACGCCCGATCCGCTGGCGCGCGGCCTGGCCTTCCGTCGATCCTTCCTGATCGGCATGGTCTACGACAACCCCACCGCCCAGTACATCGTGGACATGCAGTACGGTGCACTCGACGCGCTGCGCGGTTCCAGCTTCGAGCTGGTCGTGCACCCCTGCGACAGCCGCAGCCCGGGCTACATCGACGGCGTGCGCCGCTTCGTGCAGCAGCAGAAGCTGCATGGGGTGATCCTGGTGCCGCGTGCCTCCGAGGACCAGGCGCTGGCGGACATGCTGGATGAGATCGGCTGCCGCTTCACCCGCGTGGCTGCGCTGCCGCTGGACGAGAGTTCGCAGATGGTGGTCACCCACGATCGTGACGGCGCCGCCGAAGCCGCCGACTACCTGCTCTCGCTGGGCCACCGCGACATCGCCCTGGTGACCGGGCCCAGCGCCTATCGTTCGGCGCACGAGCGTACCGCCGGCTTCATCGATGCGCTGTCGCAGCGTGGCATCGAGCTGCCCAAGGACCGCATCATCGAGGCGGGCTACACCTTTGAATCGGGTGTGGCCGCCGCCGAGAAGCTGCTGCTGGGCAAGCGCCGGCCGACCGCGATCTTCACCGGGAACGATGAAATGGCGGCGGGCATCTACAAGGTGGCGCTGCGTGCAGGCATCAACATCCCGCGCCAGCTGTCCATCATCGGCTACGACGACAGCCCGCTGGCCTCGCGCCTGTGGCCGTCGCTGACCTCGGTACGGCGCCATACCCGCGATACCGGCCGCACCGCTGCGGCGATGCTGATCCAGCCCGACGGCCAACCGGCGCTGCAGATCGCCAGCGTGCGCCCGCACCTGATCGTGCGCGACTCCTGCCAGCCGCCGGAGGACTGATCCGGCGGGGATCAGTCCGGTAGCCCGCAGGCCTGCCTGCGACTCCGTTGAAGCCGCCTCACCTTGCCGCGACCGTTGAGCGCTATCGTGCGGCGCAAAATGACACCGGTTACCAACGTCGCTAAAATCCCCCTGAACCGTGCCGGGGCCGAATGATCGGCCCGCCCCCTGCTCTGGAGATGCCATGTACTGCAAGACCCACTACGCCACCCATCCCGACGCCATCAAGGGCGCCAGCAACGACCAGCTGCGCGAGCTGTACCTGCTCGACGGCCTGTTCAACCCCGGCCAGGTGACGCTGAAGTACACCCACTACGAGCGCTTCGTACTCGGTGGCGCGGCGCCCCTGGATGCGCCGCTGGCGCTGCCGGTGCAGACCGACCCGGCGTCGGCCGCCGGCCATCCGTTCCTGGAGCGTCGCGAGCTGGGCGTGATCAACGTCGGCAGCGGTACCGGTACGGTCACCGTCGACGGCACCGTCTACACGCTGGGCCCGAAGGATGGCCTGTACGTGGCGATGGGCAGCAAGGACGTCGTGTTCGCCTCGCAGGACGCCGCCAACCCGGCTCAGTTCTACCTGGCCTCGACCCCGGCCCATGCGCGCTTTGAAACCAAGCAGCTGTCGATCAAGGACGCGGTAGCGCTGGACCGCGGCGCGCTGGAGACCAGCAACGAGCGCACCATCTACCAGTACATCGTGCCGGCCACCTGCCAGTCCTCGCAGCTGCTGCTGGGCCTGACCGTGCTCAAGCCCGGCAGCGTGTGGAACACCATGCCGCCGCACCTGCATGACCGCCGCAGCGAGGTCTATTTCTACTTCGACCTGGGCGACAACGACCGCGTGTACCACTTCATGGGCGAACCGGACGCGCAGCGCCACATCGTCATCCAGAACAACGAAGCCGTGGTATCGCCGCCGTGGTCGATCCACATGGGTGCCGGTACCAGCAATTACGCCTTCATCTGGGCGATGGGCGGCGAGAACCTGGATTACACCGACATGCACGTGCTGGACATCTGCCAGCTCAAGTAAGTCCTGCCTGGCCGCCGCGCACGCGTGCCGGTGGCCGTTCGCCTGCATCACGCACACCTCTACCAAGGAACGCACACGCAATGGCCAATCCCTTCAGCCTGGAAGGCAAAGTCGCTCTGGTAACCGGTGGTAATACCGGTCTGGGCCAAGGTATCGCGGTTGCGCTGGCCACCGCCGGCGCCGATGTCGCCGTGGCCGGCATCGCGCCGCCCACCGAAACCATCGAGAAGATCACCGCGCTCGGCCGACGCTGCCTGGCGGTGGAAGCCAACCTGATCAGCATCGAGCCGGTCGAGCGCGTGGTGCGCGAAACCATCGAGGGACTGGGTGGCCTGGATATCCTGGTCAACAATGCCGGCCTGATCCGCCGCGCCGACGCGGTGGAGTTCAGCGAACAGGACTGGGATGACGTGATGAACGTCAACATCAAGTCGGCGTTCTTCATCTCGCAGGCGGCGGGCCGTCATTTCATCGCCCAGGGCAGCGGCAAGATCATCAACATCGCCTCGATGCTGTCGTTCCAGGGCGGCATCCGGGTGCCGTCGTACACCGCCAGCAAGAGTGGCATCGCCGGCATCACCCGCCTGCTGGCCAACGAATGGGCCGGCAAGGGCGTCAACATCAACGCGATCGCGCCGGGCTACATGGCCACGGACAACACGGCGGCCCTACGTGCCGATGCCGACCGCAACAAGGCGATCCTGGATCGCATTCCGGCCGGCCGTTGGGGCACACCGGAGGATCTGGCCGGCGCGGCGGTGTTCCTGGCATCCAGCGCATCGGATTACATCAACGGCGCCGTGCTGCCGGTCGATGGTGGCTGGTTGGCGCGCTGAGGCACACCAGTCTGTAGAGCCGAGCCCATGCTCGGCTGTCGCGCTCTGATCGAAAAACAGCCGAGCATGGCTCGGCTCTACAGGAGTGCCGCGATGCGAAGGCTGTTGCTGTTGTTGCTGCTGTCGTGCACCACCGCGCAGGCGGCGCCGGTGCGGGTGTTCATCGCAGGTGACTCCACCGCGGCCGAGTACGGTCCCGAGCGCGCGCCGCAGGCGGGCTGGGGCCAGGCCCTGCAGAGCTACCTCGATCCGGCGCGGTTCGAAGTGCGCAACCACGCCCGGGGAGGCCGCAGCACGCGCAGCTTCATCGATGAAGGCCGCTTGGATGCGATCGCCACCGAGCTGCGCCGTGGCGACGTGCTGCTGATCCAGTTCGGCCATAACGACGCCAAGTTCGAAGATCCCACGCGCTATACCGATCCGGACAGCGACTATCCGCGCCTGCTGATGCGTTACGTGCAGGTGGCGCGCGACAAGGGCGCCACGCCGGTGCTGGTCACGCCGGTGGCGCGGCTGCTGTATGACTTCGGTTCGCTGCTGGACACACATGCGCGTTACACGCGGGCGATGCAGCAGCTGGCCGCGCGCGAGCGCGTTGCCCTGATCGAACTCAACGACCGCAGCACGCGCTGGATACGCGCGCTGGGCGAGCAGGGTGCACGCCCCTACTTCCTGTTCGTGCCCGAGCAGGGCAAGGCCGACGGCACCCACTTCAGTGTGGCCGGCGCCAACGCCGTTGCCTGCCTGGTGCTGCGCGAGTGGAGGGTGCTGCAGCCGGGGCTGGAAGATGCACTCGTGCGCGACATCGACTGTGACGTGGGCGCGGCGGCGGGGCAGGGCGGGCAACCGGCGCAGCCCTCGCGCGTGGTCCATGAGCATGACATCGCCATCCGCCAGCCCGGCCCGCATGGTGGCGCCGGGCCGACCACGGCCTATCCGTTCTTCGCCGGAGAGAAGGACCTGCCGTTCGTGCTGCGCAAGCGCGTACTGCACAAGGGTGCAGGCATCGGCCTGCATCCGCAGCACAAGGACGAGATCTACTACATCGTCAGCGGGAAGGGCAGCTACGTGCTGGACGGAACGCAGTACGACGTCAGCGCAGGCGATGCCCTGCTGACGCGCAAAGGCAGTTCGCATGCACTGCAGCAGGTGGGTGACGAGGATCTGGTGCTGCTGCTGGCATACCCGCGCTGACCCGTGGAGCCGGCCTTACGGATGCCCCTGCCGCATCACACGTCGCCGCCGTCGGCCCAGCCTTCGCCGGTTCCCTTCTGGAACACACGGTCGTCGGCCTGCACGTCACCGGCCGGCAGGTGCTGCTGCTCGGCCAGCGAGGCATAGATCGGGGTGAAGTCCGGCGACGTCGCCTGCATCAGCTGCTCGAAGCTGTCGATAACGAAGTAGGTCTTCTGGAAGGTATCGATGCGGTAGCGCGTGCGCATGATGCGCTGCAGGTTGAAGCCGATGCGGTTGGGCGCGGCCGATTCCAGCGAGTACAGCGATTCGCCCTTTGACGAGACGATACCGGCGCCGTAGATGCGCAGGCCATCCGGGGTATCGATCAGGCCGAACTCCACCGTGTACCAGTACAGGCGCGTGAGGTT
This sequence comes from Stenotrophomonas sp. Steno-C15, assembly GCF_056393265.1. Classification (NCBI taxonomy): domain Bacteria; kingdom Pseudomonadati; phylum Pseudomonadota; class Gammaproteobacteria; order Lysobacterales; family Lysobacteraceae; genus Stenotrophomonas; species Stenotrophomonas sp. Steno-C15. The sequence continues at coordinate 113,185 of NZ_JBWJPF010000009.1, read as the reverse complement.
CTGCAGCGCCTCCGGGCCGATGGCGTGGGCTTTGACACCGCCACGGCCGTAGGCCTCCATGTAATCGGCAAACACCGGATTCATCAGCAGCGGCACATGGCCGAACAGATCGTGGAACAGGTCCGGCTCGGCGATGTAGTCGATCTGGTCGGGGCGACGGATCCACCACGTGACCGGGAAGCGACGGTTGGCCAGGTGGTCGAAGAAGTCCAGCTCCGGCAGCAGCCCCTCCACGCCCACCAGCGTCCAGCCGGTGGCTGCGCCGAGCACTTCGTTCAGCTGGTCGAAGCGCGGAATCATGTGCGCGCTCATGCCCATCTCGTCCTGTGCGTCCAGGAACTCCCGGCACGCACGGCCGACCAGCAGCTCGCGCTGGCGCTGATACAGCGTGCTCCACGTCGCGTGGTCATCGGCGCTGTAGGTGTCCCACGGCTGCTCGACGAGCGCGGTGGTGTACACCGGCACGTAGCCCTTGTCGGTCTGCTGGTGTTCGACGCGGCGGGGCTGGGCGGGATCCATGGGACGCTCCTTGAAGGGATGTCCACGATGCTAGGGCAGGGCGGGCGCAACAGGGTTGCAAAAGTTGCGCGGAATGACCTTGCTGGCGCAATATCCTTGCGTACACACCATGTTGCGGGGCAACAATGGCCGGAGAAGTCCAGTTCGATCGCACGGATATACGCCTGCTGGCCGAAATCCAGCGGGATGGTCGCGCCACCAATGCCGAGCTCGCGGCCCGGGTGAACCTCTCCCCCTCCGCCTGCCTGCGCCGCCTGCAGCGGCTGGAGAGCGAGGGTGTGATCGTCGGCTATGGCGCGCGCCTGGAACCCCGGCAGCTGCGGCTGGGCCTGCAGGCGTTCGTGCGGGTGCAACTGGAAAAGCACGACCAGGCGGCCATCGCGCATTTCGTGGACAGCGTGCAGGGCTGGGATGAAGTGGTGGCCTGCCATGCGCTCACCGGCGACATGGATTACCTGTTGCACGTCTACGTGCGCGACCTCGAGCACTTCTCGCGCTTCCTGCTGGACCGCCTGCTCAATGCCGGTGGCGTGGCCGATGCCAATTCCAGCTTCGTGCTGCGCACGGTGAAGGGCTTCCAGGCGTTGCCACTGTCGCAGCTGGAACCCTGAGCACCGGTCAGCGCGGGCGAGGGCTCAGCACTTGTCCTTGCGCCCCATCAGCCTGCCCAGCCGCGAGGTCTCCTCGCACTTCGGCGCGGCTACCGGTGGCGGTACCAGCGCGGCGGCGCGCGCCTTCTGCAGCTGCTGGATCTTCGCGCGGATCTGCGGCATCGCGGCCATCGCCGCCTTTTCCCCCTCCAGGATCGCGGTCCCGCGCTGGCTGAAATCAGCCGCACCGATATCCAGCACGCGCGGGCGGATCACGATGTCGGCGCGGGCCAGTTCCTGCTCGCCCAGGCGCTGGCCCATGATCGCGATCGACTGGTTGACGATGCCGAGCATGTCAGTCGGTGCCTTGCCACTGGCCTTGCTGGAGATGTCCACGGCGATCACGAAGTCGGCACCGAGCTGGCGCGCGGCATCGACCGGCACCGGGCTCACCACGCCGCCATCGACGTAGTTGCGTCCGCCGATCTTCACCGGCTCGAACACGCCGGGGATGCTGCTGGACGCACGGACGGCCTGGCCCACATTGCCGCGCACGAAGATCGCGCGTTCGCCGGTTTCGAGCTGGGTGGAGACGGCGGCGAACGGCTTCTTCAGGCGCTCTGCCGGACGGTTGGCGACCTGCTCGTTGACGTAGTCCTGCAGCTTCTGGCCCTGCACCAGCCCGCCGGAGAACAGGCGCACGTCGCGGATGCTGGCTTCATCCAGCGCGACGGCCCGGCTCTGCATCTGGAACGCATCCATGCCGCTGGCGTACAACGCGCCGACCACACTGCCGGCGCTGGTGCCGGACACCACCACCGGCTCGAAGCCATTAGCCTCGAGCATCTTGATCACGCCGATGTGGGCAAAGCCCTTGGCCGCGCCGCCGCCCAGCGCGATGCCGATCTTCACCGGCTTGGCCTGCGGCACCACGGTCGGCGCCGGCGGCGGCGCCGGACGCACCGGATCGCCACCGCAACCGGCCAGCAGGCCAAGCAGGGCAACGGACAGCAGCACGCGGGGACGGAACAGGCTCATCGGCAATGCGCTCGCGGCGCCGGATTCAGGGAAGGGCGCCAGCATACCGAAGCCACGGCGGGCCGGGCAGGGCAGGACGACGCCCTATTCATGGACCGCCATGGATAGCGCCGGGCATGGCCTGGCGGGCAGTTCAGGGCCGCTGCGCTCGCCGGGCATGGCCCGGCGCTACGCGCGGGTGATCAGAACCGGTTGTCGCCGTCGAGGATGCGGCCGATGCCGCCCAGCACCGAGCCTTCGCCGCGGTTCTGCCCACCGCCCTGCGGCGCGGCCATCCACATCCGGCCGGCCAGGCGCGAGAACGGCAGCGATTGCAGCCAGACCTTGCCCGGTCCGGTCAGGGTTGCCAGGAACACACCCTCGCCACCAAACACCATGCTCTTGATGCCACTGACCCGGCGCACGTCCATGTCCACCGTCGGGTGGTAGGCGACCACGCAGCCGGTATCCACGTCCAGCCGCTCGCCGGCGGCCAGTTCGCGCTCGACCACACAGCCTCCGGCGTGGATGAACACCCAGCCATCGCCTTCCAGCTTCTGCATGATGAAGCCTTCGCCGCCGAACAGGCCGGTCATGATCTTGCGCTGGAACTGCACGCCGATCTGCACACCGCGCGCCCCGGCCAGGAAGCTGTCCTTCTGGCAGACCAGGCGGCCGCCGTGCTGGTCCAGCTTCATGGCCAGCACGGTGCCGGGGTAGGGCGCGGCGAAAGCGACCTTGGCCTTGCCCTGCCCGGTATGCGTATAGAGCGTGGCGAACAGGCTCTCGCCGGTCAGCACGCGTTTGCCGGCCGACATCAGCTTGTCCATGATGCCGCCGCCCTGGCCGCTGTGCGTGCCGTCGCCGAACACCGTATCCATCTGCACCGAGGCGTCCTTGAACATCAGCGCGCCGGCTTCGGCGATGGCGCTCTCGCCGGGATCCAGCTCGATCTCCACGAACTGCATCTCATGGCCGACGATGCGGAAGTCGATGTCGTCGGCCCGGCCCCGCGCAGGCCCGCCCGGCACGGGTGGCGGCGTGTTGGGCATGCCCGGGGCGGGCGCCTGCAGCTCGGGCACCTCGGCGATGGCGGTCCAGCCGCTCATGCCCTGGCACCAGGCCAGCGCGCGGGGGTTGGCCTGCGCGTAGCGGCGCGCGGCTTCGTCATCGAGCGGCCCGATGCGGTCGGCCTGGGCGGAGGAATGGAAGTACCACTGGGTCATGGCGGTGCGCCGGGTCGGGGTGGGAAAGCCCGAGTCTAGCGACCCTCCCCGGTGGCCCGCGACCGCGCCATGAACAGCGGCCATTTGCGGCGCAGGTGCTGTATTGCAACAATTATCTGGTAGCGCCGTTTTACCACCCCTCCAAACACAGCCTACCGCCATGTCCCCGACCCGCACTTCCCGCGGCCGTATTCCGGTCGCGCGCCCCCTCGTTGCCGCTCTCTCCGCCCTGCTGCCGCTGGTTGCAGCCGCCCAGGAAACCCCCGCCGCCAAGGATCCGGTCGCGCTCGATACCCTGCAGGTGACGGCCCAGCGCCGCGTCGAGAATGCCAAGGACGTGCCGGTCGCGATCACCGCGATCCAGGGCGAGAAGCTTGATGTGCTCGGCTCGGCCGGCGACGACATCCGCTTCCTGGCCGCGCGCGTACCCAGCCTCAACATCGAATCGTCCTATGGCCGTGCCTTCCCGCGCTTCTACATGCGCGGCCTCGGCAACACCGACTTCGACCTCAATGCCTCGCAGCCGGTCTCGCTGGTGTACGACGACGTGGTGCAGGAAAGCCCGCTGCTGAAGGGCTTCCCGTTGTTCGACCTGGCCAACGTGGAAGTGCTGCGTGGGCCGCAGGGCACCCTGTTCGGCCGCAACACGCCGGCCGGCGTGGTCAAGTTCGATTCGGCGCGTCCGTCGCAGGATGCCGATGGCTACGTCCGCGTCGGCTACGGCAGCTACAACAGCTGGAACGTGCAGGGCGCCTACGGCGGCCCGCTGACCGACCGCTGGTCGGCACGCGTTTCGGCGATCTACCAGCGCCGTGACGACTGGGTCGACAACACCCGCGTCGGCGCGCCCAACAGTGGTTTTGAAGGCTATGACGAGGCCGCCGGCCGCGTGCAGTTCCTGTACGAGGGCGACGATTTCGAGGCCCTGTTCAACCTGCACAAGCGCAAGCTCAACGGCACCGCCCGCCTGTTCCGCGCCAACATCATCCAGAAGGGCAGCAACGCGCTGGTCGAGAACTTCGACCGCGACAAGGTGGCCAACGACGGCGTGAACTTCTCCGACCTGGAAACCTGGGGCGGCAGCGCGCGCCTGCAGTGGAACCTCGGCTCGGTGACCCTGCACTCCATCACCGGCTACGAGACTGCCGAATCGCTCAACCGCGGCGATATCGACGGTGGCTACGGTGCTTCGTTCCTCGGCGCCGGCAATTATGGCCCGGGCTTCATTCCGTTCCCGTCCGAATCGGCCGATGGCCTGCCGCACCACCGCCAGTGGACCCAGGAATTCCGCGTGGAATCCAATGAGTGGGGCCGCTTCGACTGGCAGGCCGGTGTCTTCTACTTCGATGAAGACGTCACCATCGACAGCTTCAACTACGACTCGCTGACGCCGGGCAATCCGCAGACCGGCCATGCCGTGCAGAGCCAGCGCAACAAGGCGTGGGCGGTGTTCGCATCGGGCGACTTCGATGTCACCGACCGCTTCAAGCTGCGCGCCGGCGTGCGCTACACGCAGGACAAGAAGGACTTCACCGCGCGCGTGCTGCAGGCCGTGCCCGGCGGCACCCCGGTGAGCGGGCCGTACCTGGCCAACACCGACGTCGATGACGTCAGCTGGGATGTCAGCGGTGTGTACAAGCTGACCGACAACGTCAATGCGTATGCGCGCGTGGCCAAGGGCTTCCGCGCGCCGTCGATCCAGGGCCGTCTGGCCTTCGGTGGCGTGTCGCAGGCCGATTCCGAGAAGGTGATCTCGTACGAAGCCGGCATCAAGGCCGACCTGTTCGATCGCCGCGCCCGCCTGGGCTTCAGCGTGTTCCGCTACGACGTCGACGGCCAGCAGCTGATCGCGGTCGGCGGCAGCAACAATACCGCCACCCTGCTCAACGCCGACAAAACCATCGGCCAGGGTGTGGAGCTGGACCTGGAAGCCTACCTGGCCGACAACGTCCTGCTGACCCTGGGCAGCAGCTACAACGACACCGAGATCAAGGACGGGAACCTGGCCGTGGCGATCTGCGGCGGTGGCTGCACCATCACCGATCCGACCACGGTGATCAACGGCGGCACCTACGCCCTGGTCAACGGCAATCCGCTGCCGCAGGCGCCGAAGTGGATCCACAACATGACCCTGCGCGTGGGCTTCCCGCTCACCGATGGCAGCGAGCTGTACGCCTACACCGACTGGGCCTACCGCAGCCCGGTGAACTTCTTCATCTACGAGTCGCCGGAGTTCCGCAGCCGCAGTTCGCTGGAAGGCGGCCTGCGCCTGGGCTACAACTGGGAGTACGGCCAGTACGACGTGGCGGTGTTCGGCCGCAACCTCACCAACCAGACCCGCGTGGTCGGTGCGATCGACTTCAACAACCTGACCGGCTTCCTCAACGAGCCGCGGACCTGGGGCGTGGAGTTCACCGCGAAGTTCTGATGCGGTCGCTGTAGCGAGGCAATGCAGAAGGGCCGGCGCAATGCCGGCCCTTCCGCGTTCGGTGTCCGCCGGGCGTGGCCCGGTGCCACCTGTGCGCCGCGCGCGCTTACAGCGCGCTCTGCGGGCGTACCTTCAACACTGCCTCTTCGGCGGTGCAGTTGCGGCTGGAGTGCAGGCCGGCCTTGCGCGCGGCGGCGATCTCGCTGCGTGCCGCCAGCAGGTCGCGCTGGAACGCGGCATTGTCATGCAGCCGGGCAACGGCAGCAGCCCCCATGAAACGGCCTTCGAGGATGTCGCTCTGCCAGTGCACGTTGCACACCAGGCGGCTCTCGCCGTAGTTGCGGCCGCGGGCCTGGATGGCATCGGCACGATCCGGCGCGATCTCCGACAGGATCAGGGCCCATGCCCAGCCGATCGAGGTGTGGCCGGACGGATAGGACCCGTTGCTGCGCAGGCCCGCTTCATCATCCGGCGTGCAGGTCGGCTCGCCGTTGACCATGAACGGGCGCGGGCGCTGGTAGTGGTTCTTGGCGACCTTGGTGGCAGCACTGGCGTCGATCCGGCTGCGCTCCAGCAGGCGGTACAGCGCGGGCGTCTTCACCGCGTCCACATCGATGTCGACCGCGCAGGAGAACTGGTTGGCACCTTCCGGAAAGCCCAGTTCGGCATCCCGCGTGGCCTGGGCGAAGCGTGGGCTGCCGCGCAGTGCACGCGCTTCGCGGCTGACCTGTTCATCCAGGGCGAAGCCCGCCGAGCCCGCGGTGGGTGGCGCCGGAACCAGGGCCAGGCTGGCCGGTACGGCGCGCGCGTCCAGATAGCCCACGGCCTTGGTGGTGACGTTGGCTTCGACGGCGGTCGGCCGGGCAGCAGACGCGGCACAGCCGGCCAGCGCCAGCACGATGGCCAGGCCAAGCAGGGGACGGGCAGGGCGGAAGATCACAGACATGGTCAGGCTCAGCAGAGGAAACACCGTGCCATGATCGCAGCCCGCAGCCGGCGTGGCAGTGGCCGTCGGTCATACGGCCAGACCCGGCATGGTCATCAAAACGGGGCAAAAGCGTCATCGCGCTCCGCCATTCTCCCGAATCCGGGCGCAGCGCACGGACTTTCACGCGCCGGGGCATCGAGCATCGGCGCAACGATGGCATGCGTGCCATTCCATTCCAGCCGGGTCGGGGGGATCCGCTGACAGAGGGAGAGAAGCGATGCGCAGCACCGCAACAGGAAGTACCGTCCTGGTCCTGCTCGCCACCATGGCCGTCACGCCGGCCACCGCCGCCGATGTGGTCGGCGTGGCCTTCGTGCACGGCACCGGCGCGCAGACCAACGCCACCCAGGACTACTGGCAACCGGCGATCATCGACACCGTCCGCCAGGGGCTGCCGAACAGCAGCAACTATGTGGTCATCAACTGCGATTTCACGCAGTACATGTGGAAGCCGGAAGCCGCCGGCTGCCTGGCCGACCAGCTCACCGGCTTCATCAACAGCCGCGGCATCACCCAGCTGGTGGTCATCACCCATTCCAACGGCGGCAACGTGATGCGCTGGATCCTCTCCAACCCGACCTACGACAGCCGCTACCCGAACATCATCCGCACGGTGCGCAAGGTCAACGCGCTGGCACCCTCATCGGCGGGTACGCCGCTGGCCGATGCCGTGCTCAACGGCAACACCTTCGAAACCTCGCTGGGCTGGCTGCTCGGTTACAAGAACGATGCCGTGCGTATGCAGCAGGTCGCCAGCATGGCCACCTACAACGCGCAGAACCTGTACGGCACGGCCGGTCGGCCGGCACTGCCCAAGCCGTTCCGCGCGGTGGTCGGCAGCGATGTCGAATCGGCCGTGTGGGACAGCAACAGCTACTGCGGCGGCTACGCGGCCAACGTCGGCCTGGAGTTCACCCAGAACTGGCTGTCCTCGTGCTCGGACGGATTCCTGGAGTGCAGCAGCCAGAAGGCAGCGGGCAGCACCTGGTTCACCGACACGGCGCGTACCCAGGGCGCCGAGCCGTTGAGCCACAACCAGAGCCGCCGCGAGTGCTTCGGCCTGGGCGCCATCCTGCGCAACGACCTGGCCCAGTGAGGACGACGACGATGACGATGATTTCCCTTCCGCTGACCACCGCCGTGCTGGCAGCCCTGGCCACAGCCTCCGTCACGGTGCACGCTGCGCAGCCGCTGCGCTCCCTCCCCGGCGACCAGGTGGTGGCCACGCTGGTGGCCGCACCGCTGCCGCCTGACGACAGCGAACACGCGCCCCTGGCGTTTGCCTGGGCACTGGACCCGGCGCAGGCCCTGCAGGCCTCCACGCCCTACGCCTCGGTCAGCCGCAGCTACTGGCAGCAGGTCGATGGCGCGCAGCTGCAACGTGGCCTGGAGCTGCCGCTGACCGCCCCCGATGCGGTGATCCAGCTGAGCCCGGCAGCCGGTGCGCGCGCGGTTCCGGCGCAGTCACTGCAGGTCCGGGATCCGGCCGGCCGCAGCAGCGTCGCCCGCGCCGTCGACGCGCGGCAGCTGCAGGACGCCGGCATGCCCGTGGGCGAAGGCAGCAGCATGCTGCGCACCGGCACGGGCAGTGCTGCGGGAAATTACCGCCTGCAGAGCGCGCAGGCGCAGGGCCGCTACGTCGTACAGGTGCTTGAACCCAACAGCCCGTTGCGGCTGGAGGTGCAGGCCAGCCAGGCGCAGGTCCTGGCCGGCGGCAGCGTACAGCTGCGGGCACGCCTGCTTGAAGACGGAGCCAGTCCCGCCCAGCTGCAGGCGCGTCGCGGGGGACTGGGCGGCGAAGCCTTGCTGGTCGCACCCGATGGCCGCAGCTGGCCGCAGCGGTTGCTGCGTACGACTGACGGCAGCCTGCACGCGCAGGTACGGATTCCCGCCGAGGCCAGCAACACGCAGGGCCTGTGGGAACTGCAGGTGTTCGCCCAGGCCGATGGCGTACTGCGCGACGGCAAGGTCGCCTTCGCCGTAGCCCGGCCGACCGCCCGCTTCGTCGGGCGGGCCACACCGGACCAGGCCAGCCGGCGCGTGGCGCTGCCGTTGCAGGTCGCCGCCGCCGGGCGCTACGAAGCGCGCGGCACCCTGCACGCCACGGGCCCGGATGGCCAACTGCGTCCGGTCGCGCAGGCGCACGCCGCCGCATGGTTCGACGGTCCCGGTCGCGGCCAGCTGGTGCTGCCGTTCGACCAGGCAGCGCTGCCGGCCGGCTTCGGTGCCCCCTTCGAACTGCGCGAGCTGCAGTTGCATGACCAGAGCCGGATGGCACCGATCGAGTCACGCGCAGTCGCGTTGCGGTTCTGAGGCATGACGTGGCGGGCCGGAATGCCGGCCCGCTACCCTGCACCGCCTGCAGCGCCACGCCGACGCCGGCACTGCGCAGGCGTACTGCTCACCCCGCGTACGCCGTCAGCCGGCCATCCTGTTCAACCACCCGGATCGGCCCGCCGAACACCTCCGACAGAGGCTCGTCACACAGCAGCGTGGCCCGACTGCCGTCAGCCAGCACGCGGCCGTCGCGCAGCAGCACCACCCGCTCGATCTCGGGAATGACCTCTTCGATGTGATGGGTCACCAGCACCAGGGTGATGCCCTGCTGCGCCAGTGCCCGCATGGTCGCGATCAGCTGCTGGCGGGCGACCAGATCCAGGCCGGTGGAGGGTTCGTCCAGCAGCAGCGCCTGCGGCCGGTTCACCAGCGCGCGCGCGATCAGCACCCGGCGCGTCTCGCCGGCAGAGAGCTCTGCATAGGCGCGCTCGCGCAGGGCCAGCGCACCGGTCATCGCCAGTGTCTCGCCGGCGCGGGCACGCATCTCGGCGGTCACCTCACGGAAAGCCGGCACCACGCAGCTGGCGAAGAAACCGGACAGCACGGCCTGCTCGACGGTGAGCCCCGGCATCTCGGACAGCGTGCTGCTGAGGTCACCGGTGACGATGCCCAGCTGCGAGCGCAGCCGGTCCACCTGCCAGCGGTTCTGGCCCAGCACCTTCACCGCGACCGCGCCGTCGCCCTGCGCCAGCGGGTAGAGCTCGCGGGTGATCAGCTTGATGAAGGTCGATTTGCCGCAGCCATTCGGGCCGAGCAGGGCGGTGTGCTGGCCCTGCGCGATGCGCAGGCTCAGCCCATGCAGGACCTTCACCTGGCCGCGCATCACGCTGGCGCGGTCCAGTTCGATCAACGGCGGCCGCTCCCCGGCGGACGGGACGGCGACAACGGCGCGGGCGCGCGGATCCAGGCTCGACAACTCAGGTCCCCAACTGTGAACGGTGCCACGGAAGCGGTGCTGGCGCACCGCGGTCAGAGGTGCAGTTTGCAACGCAAGCGGCCATGATGTCTGCCATCCCCGTGCGATCCGGAGAGCCTCCATGTCCGATGCCCTGATATCCCTGTTGACCGGTGGCGTGCTCGGCCTGGGAGGGTGGGCCATGCTGGCGGTGCTGCTGGTCTTCACCCAGATCACCATCTTCTCGGTGACGCTCTACCTGCATCGCAGCCAGGCCCATCGCGGCGTCGATTTCCATCCGGCACTGGCCCACGTGTTCCGCTTCTGGCTGTGGCTGACAACCTCGATGATCACCCGCGAGTGGGTGGCCATCCATCGCAAGCACCACGCCAAGGTGGAGACCGAGGACGACCCGCACAGCCCGGTCACGCGCGGCATCGGCACGGTGTTCTGGCGGGGAGTGGAGCTGTATCGGGAAGCACGCGGCATGCGCGCGGATATCGAGCAGTATGGACGCGGCACGCCCGACGATGCCATCGAGCGCCACCTGTATACCCCGCATGCGACCCTCGGCCCGGTGCTGCTGCTGGCCATCAACAGCGTACTGTTCGGCCTGCCGGGCGTAGCACTGTGGGCGATCCAGATGGCGTGGATTCCGTTCTGGGCGGCCGGCGTGGTCAATGGCCTGGGGCACTGGTGGGGTTACCGCAACTACGAATCGGCCGACACCTCCACCAACCTGACACCGTGGGGCGTCTGGATCGGTGGCGAGGAACTGCACAACAACCACCATGCCTTCCCCAGTTCGGCACGCTTTGCCATGCGGCGCTGGGAAGTCGACATCGGCTGGTGCGCGATCCGCCTGCTGCAGGCCCTGCGCCTGGCCAGGGTGCTGCGCGTCGCACCGGCGATGGATGTGCGCCCGAACATCGCCGTGCCCGACGCCGAAACCCTGAAGGCACTGCTTTCGCATCGCTTCCAGGCGATGACCGATTACCAGCGCAACGTCTTCATGCCGGCCCTGCGCGAGGAGGCCGCCCAGGCGGGCGCCAAGCTGCGTCGGCTGCTGCCGCGGCGGCTGCGCCGTGGCCTGGTCAACGATGGGCGCTGGCTGAAGCCGGACAACCGTGCCCAGCTCAGCGAATGGGTGGCGCAACGCCCGCGCATCCGTGTGCTGGTCGAATACCGCGCGCGGCTGGCTGCGCTGCTGGAGGCGCGCGGGCACGATGCCGCCGAGCGCCTGCGACACCTGCAGGCGTGGTGCCGCGAGGCCGAGGGGAGCGGAATCGCGGCGCTGCAGGCCTATGCCGAACGGCTGAAGGGCTACACGCTGGTGGGCGCATGAGGGCAGGGGCGCTGCTGCTGGCCGCGCTGCTGCCGGCCGCCGCCCCGGCCCAGGTCAGCGACACCCGCAGCTACCTGCAGAAGATGGACAGCGACGGCGACGGCCGGGTCAGCGAGACCGAGTACGTGCAGTGGATGCTGTATGCCTTCGACCGCATGGACCACAATGGCGACGGCGTGCTGACTGCCGATGAACTGCCCGGTGGCAAGGGCAGAGCGATCACCCGCGAGCAGCAGCGGCAGGTCATCGTGCAGCGCTTCCACAAGCAGGATGCCAACGGTGACGGGTTTCTCGACGCCCGTGAGCTGTCCGCGCCCCCGCGTTGAGCGGGCGTAGAATCGGGGCATGCCTGAACTGCCCGAAGTCGAAACCACCCGCCGCGGCCTGGCCCCGCATCTGCAGGACCGCCGCGTCCACGGCGTGATCCTGCGCCGCGCCGACCTGCGCTGGCCGATTCCGCCGGAGATTGCGCAGCTGCTGCCGGGACAGCGCATCGAAGGCATCCGCCGGCGCGCGAAGTACCTGCTGCTGGACACGGCCATCGGCAGCGCCGTACTGCATCTGGGCATGTCCGGCAGCCTGCGTGTACTGCCCGGAGATACCCCACTGCGGCCACATGACCACGTGGATATCAGCCTGGACAACGGGCGCCTGCTGCGCTTCAACGATCCGCGCCGCTTCGGCAGCCTGCTCTGGCAACCGGCCGGGCAGGTCCATCCGCTGCTGCAGGGGCTGGGGCCTGAACCGCTGGACGAGGCCTTCCATGGCGATTACCTGTTCGCCCGCAGCCGAGGCCGCAGCGCCCCGGTCAAGACCTTCCTCATGGACCAGGCGGTGGTCGTGGGCGTCGGTAACATCTATGCCGCCGAGAGCCTGTTCAAGGCCGGCATCAGCCCGCTGCGCGAGGCCGGCAAGGTCTCACGCGAGCGCTACCAGCGGCTGGCCACCGCGGTGAAGGAAACGCTGGGCTACGCGATCACCCGCGGTGGCACCACACTGCGTGATTTCATCAGCCCCGATGGCGCACCGGGCTACTTCGAGCAGGAACTGCTGGTCTATGGCCGCGACGGGTTGCCCTGCCCGACCTGCGGACGCCCGCTCAAGCACGCCATGATCGGCCAGCGTGCCAGCGTGTGGTGCAGCCACTGCCAGCGCTGAGGCGGTCCAGCCAGCGGCAGCTGAATGGGAGGTTGCGCCCTCCGCTGCCCGTTAACGTTTGTCTGCCTATGATGGCCGACCCTTCCCTGTGCCTGACGCGCCTGCATGCAACGACGCGACTTCATCCGCAACGCCTCCCTGGCCCTGGCAGCCTTCGGCCTGCCGTCCCTGCCCGCCTGCGCTGCCAGCAGGAACGGCCAGGTCGGCCTGCGCCGCCTCGGCCAGCCGCAGCCGTTCAGCTTCGCCACCCTGAAGGGGCAGGCACGCGCACTGGCACAGGCCCCCTACCAGAGCCACAAGCGGGTGCTGCCGGGCCGGCTTGAAGCGCTGGACTGGGACCAGTACCAGTCCATCAGCTATCGCCAGGACCACGCGCTGTGGGCCGATCAGCCCGGCAAGTTCCAGGCCAAGTTCTTCCACCTGGGCCTGTACTTCCATTCGCCGGTGCGCATGTTCGACGTGGTCGACGGCCAGGCGCAGGAACTGGCGTATGACGGTGCAGCGTTCAACTACGGCAAGAGCGGGATCCGCAACGGCGAACTGCCGGCGGACCTGGGCTTCGCCGGGTTCCGCCTGAACACCCGCAAGGATACCGACCGCGATTTCGCGGCGTTCCTTGGCGCCAGCTATTTCCGCGCGGTCGGCAAGGAAGGCCAGTACGGGCAGTCCGCGCGCGGACTGGCGATCGATACCGGCATGGGCAGGCCGGAGGAGTTTCCCGACTTCATCGCCTATTACCTCGAACAGCCTGCCGCCGATTCGGACACCATCATCGTCTATGCGTTGCTGGACTCGCCCAGCGTAGCCGGCGCCTACCGCTTCGCCATCACCAACGGCGATGTGCTGCTGATGGACATCGACAGTGCGCTCTATCCGCGCAAGGCGATCGAGCGCCTGGGCATCGCGCCGTGCACCAGCATGTACCAGGTGGGTGAGAACGACCGCCGCATGGACTGGGACTGGCGCCCGGAGATCCACGATACCGATGGCCTGTCGATGTGGACCGGGGCCGGTGAGTGGATCTGGCGGCCGCTGTGCAATCCGCGCAACCTGCGCTTCAACATGTTCGTCGACCGCAATCCGCGTGGCTTCGGCCTTCTGCAGCGCGACCGCAACTTCGATCACTACCAGGACGACGGCGTCTTCTATGAGAAGCGGCCCTGCCTGTGGATCGAGCCGAAGGGCGAATGGGGCGAGGGCTCGGTGCAGCTGGTGGAGATCCCCACGGTCGATGAGACCTTCGACAACATCGTCGCCTTCTGGAATCCGAAGGAGAAGCCGCAGCCGGGACAGGAGCTGCTGGTCGGCTACCGCCTGTACTGGGGCGCCGAGCCGCCGGCACGGCCACCGCTGGCGCATTGCGTGGCCAGCCGCACGGGGCTGGGCGGTGTGGTCGGCAAGAAGCGCGAGTACTTCTCGTGGCGCTTCGCCGTGGACTTCGAAGGCGGCGAACTGGCCAAGCTGATCGACAAGGCCGAGGTCGAGGCAGTGGTGGAAACCAGCCGGGGCCGTGTCGAGATCGTATCGGCGCGTCCGCTGCGCGAGATCGACGGTTACCGCGCGATGTTCGACCTGGTGCCGCCGGAGGGCAGCACCGAACAGATCGACATCCGCCTGTACCTGCGCAGCGGTGGCAAGCCGCTGACAGAAACCTGGCTGTACCAGTACACGCCGCCGCCGGCCGGTGCACCGGAGCGGACGCTGTACTGAGTGGGTGTCGGTTTGCAGGGCTTGCAGCCCCCCATCCGCAGACGCTGGAGCAACGTCAGAAGCTGGCTTCCTGTGGATGGGCAGTTTCCCGGGGTGAGTTGGATACGTCGATGGGGTCAGATCCCTTTTCCCGAAGGGAAACGGATCTGACCCCACAGTTTCATTCGACGTTGACGTTGCTTCTGCAGGTGAGCGCAGCCCTGCCAAACACCGCCTACAGCGGCAAGGGTGCCTGCATCGGCTCGATGCGGCCTTCACCGCGGGTGATCTTCTTGAACTCGGCCCGGCTCACCGACACATAGCGGTCGTTGCCGCCGATCTCCACCTGCGGGCCGTCCTGCACGGCATGCCCATGCTCATCCACACGGACGGTCATGATCGCCTTCTTGCCGCTGTGGCAGATGGTCTTGATCTCCTGCATCTCGTCGGCCCATGCCAGCAGGTACTGGCTGCCTTCGAACAGTTCACCGCGGAAATCGGTGCGCAACCCGTAGCACAGCACCGGGATGCGCAGCTGGTCGACCACTTCGCTGAGCTGCCAGACCTGCGCGCGGGTCAGGAACTGTGCTTCGTCCACCAGCAGGCAGCCCATCGGCCCGTTCGATGCCAGGTCCTGTTCGGCCCAGCGCTGCAGGTCGGTGTCGCGGTCGAACGCCATGCCTTCGGCGCGCAGCCCGATGCGCGAGGCCACCACGCCTGCGCCCGCGCGATCATCCAGGCGCGGGGTCAGGATCGCCACCCGCATGCCGCGCTCGCGATAATTGTGCGCGCTCTGCAGCAGGGTGGTGGTCTTGCCGGCGTTCATCGCCGAGTAGTAGAAGTAGAGCTTGGCCATCGGCCAATTGTACGCATCCGCTGCGCAGCCGGCCGCAGGCTACTTCGCTGCCGGTGGCACGTTCGGCAGCTGCTCCAGTTCGCCCACTTCGACGGAGGCATCCAGTGGGCGGGCCCAGAACGCATCCTGGTTGCACCAGTACCGCTGGGGATCCCACCAGGCCTTGTCGTAGACCAGCTGCGCCGGCACCTGAGGGGTAACCAGGCCGGGCATAGCGTCGGGCCCCGAACGCGACGCCACCATCAGCCCGGGCGAGATATGGCCCGTACGCGAGCCGGTGATCTGGCCAAGGCCCTGGCGCAGCTTCCTCTCCATGCGCGGCTTGGCCTGGGCATCGCCGAAGCGTGCATACACGGCCTGGCCCCGGTGCACGGCCTGTGCGCGTTCGGTCTCGTCCAGCTGCTCCCAGTAGAGTTCGCGCTGGCGCAGGAAATCGTGGTACATCCGCTCGGCGGCCAGATCCATCCAGGCATAGGCCAACGGCCGGTCGACGGCGGTCCCGACGCCCTGCCAGTACATCCGCGCCACCATCGACTGCGAGAACTTGTCGGCATACAGCGCGGCAGTGCGGAAGCTGCGCAGCGCCTGCGCGTACTTGCCCTCGCGATACAGCCCCAGGGCATGACCCCGCCATCGCAGGTCAGGATGGGCCTCAAAGAAGCCGTTGGTGAGTACATCGCGGGGAATGGGCTTGGCCGGTTGCAACCTGCACTCCAGCGCCGGCGCGGCGGCCACCGCCAAGCCTGGCGCAGCCATCGCGAGTATGACCAGGCAGAACAAGCGCGTGTGCGTGTTCATGACATCACTCCATTGATGCGTCTGCCCACTGATAGCACCGGACGGCGCCCATCGCAAGCCGGGCCGGGCGATGGCGACTCTGTGGTGGTGCCCGGCCGCCCGGTACAATCCGCCCATCATGCACGGTCTCAATCCTCCCCAAGCCGCCGCCGTCCTGCACATCGAAGGCCCGTTGCTGGTGCTGGCCGGTGCCGGCAGCGGCAAGACGCGCGTGATCGTGGAGAAGATCGCCCACCTGATCGGCTGCGGCCGCTACCCGGCCCGCCGCATCGCCGCGATCACCTTCACCAACAAGTCGGCCAAGGAGATGCGCGAACGTGTGGCCAAGCGTCTGCGCGAGCAGGACGCCGACGAGGTGACCATCTGCACCTTCCACGCCCTGGGCCTGAAGTTCCTGCAGATCGAGCATGCGGCGGTGGGCCTGAAGCGCGGCTTCTCGATCTTCGATGCCGACGACGCCGCCGCGCAGATCAAGGACCTGATGCATGGCGCCAAGCCCGACGATATCGAGGACATGAAGAACCTTGTGTCGCGGGCGAAGAATGCCGGTCTCTCGCCCGAGCAGGCGATGGCTGCCGCGCGCAGCAACCGCGAGAAGGAAGCAGCCAGCGTCTACGAGCGCTACCAGCTGCGCCTGACCGCGTTCAACGCGGTCGACTTCGACGACCTGATCCGCCTGCCGGTGCAGATCCTGGAGGAGAACCCGGAGATCGCCCTGGCCTGGCGCGAACGCATCGGCTACCTGCTGGTGGACGAATGCCAGGACACCAACGACGCGCAGTACCGCCTGCTCAAGCAGCTGGCCGGGGACAAGGGCAACTTCACCTGCGTAGGTGACGATGACCAGTCCATCTACGCCTGGCGTGGCGCCAACCCCGAGAACCTGCAGCAGATGGGGCGCGACTACCCCACGCTGGAGATCATCAAGCTGGAGCAGAACTACCGCTGCTCCAACCGCGTGCTGCGCGCGGCCAATGCGTTGATCGCCAACAACCCGCACGAGCACCTGAAGAAGCTGTGGAGCGATCAGGCCGACGGTGAGCGCATTCGCGTATGGGAATGCCGCAACAGCGAGCACGAGGCAGAGAAGGTGGCCGCCGAGATCGCCTTCGTGGCGCAGTCGCGCAACGTGCCGTGGAGTGACTTCTGCATCCTGTTCCGCGGCAACTTCCAGTCGCGGCCGCTGGAGAAGGCGATGCAGCTGCTGCGTATTCCCTATCACCTGACCGGCGGCACCATGTTCCTGGAGCGCCAGGAAGTGAAGGACACGCTGGCCTGGCTGCGGCTGCTGGTGAACCCGGACGACGACACCGCATTCATGCGTGCCGTGCAAGCACCCAAGCGTGACGTGGGTGCCGGAACGCTGGCCAAGCTGGCCGAACTGGCATCGGAAAAAGACATGCCGATGGCGCAGGCGGCCGAGGCGATCGGCGCGCTGTCACAGCTGCCGCCGCGCGCTGCCAACAGCCTGGCGCGTTTCACCGACATCCTGCGCGACCTGCGCGCACAGATGCGGCAGGTCAGCTCCGGTGACATGATCCGCAAGGTCGCCAAGGAATCGGGCCTGCTCAGCGAGCTGCGCCAGCAGGCCAAGGAAGAGGCCAGCTACCAGCGCCGCGCCAACAACATCGAGGAACTTGCGCAGTGGTTTGAAGGCGGTCCGCGCGGTGCCACCGCCGCCGATCTGGCCGGCCAGCTGGCACTGTTGTCGCGCAGCGACAAGGATGAGGGCGGCAACCAGGTGCGGATGATGACCCTGCATGCCTCCAAGGGCCTGGAGTTCCCGTATGTCTTCATCGTCGGCTGCGAGGACGGCGTGCTGCCGCACCAGGTCAGCCTCGATGAAGGCAACCTGCAGGAGGAGCGGCGGCTGCTGTACGTGGGTATCACCCGCGCCAAGATCCAGCTGTGGATGAGCTACAGCAAGCTCACCCGCAAGTTCGGCGAGCATGTGCGGCTCAAGCCCAGCCGCTTCTTCGACGAGATCCCGGCCGAGGAGATCCAGCGCGACGGCGCCGACCCGGTGGCCGATGCCGCGCGCAAGAAGGAGCGGGCAACGGCGGGACTGGCGGCGATCGAGGCCCTGTTCGACTGACCGGGGTCGGATCCCTTCCCGCAGGGAAGGGCTCTGACCCCAGCACATCGCCCTACAATCGGGCCTCTCCACCCACAGGTCTGCGCATGCATCCCATCGAAAGCGAACGCCTGCGGCTCCGCCGCATCGAGCCAGATCGTGATGCGGCGCCGATGCTGGCGCTGCTCAACGATCCTGGTTTCGTGCGCTTCATTGGTGACCGCAACGTGCACAGCGAAGCGCAGGCCCGCGAGTACATCGCCCTGCGCGTGCTGCACAGCTATGCGTTGAACGGGTTCGGCATGTATGCCATCGAGCGTCTGTCCGATGGCGCCTGGCTGGGCAATGCCGGGCTGGTCCGGCGCGACGGCCTGCCGGGACCGGACATCGGCTATGCACTGTTGTCGGAGTACACGGGGCACGGCTACGCGGGGGAAGCAGCGCGGGCGGTCTTCACCCACGCGCGCGGCGCCCTTGGCCTGCAGGACCTCTATGGCATCACCGACCTGGACAACGTCGTGTCCGGGAAAATCCTGCTGGGCCTGGGCATGTGCGAACAGGGGGTCATCCAGCTGCCGGGCATCGCCACGCCCAGCCGTCTGTATGCCACGCCGGGAGCGGCGCCGGTCGGCTAGTCCGCCTGTACCGCATCGACAGCGTTGGGCCAGGCCCGGCGGGCCGCCTCAGCCGCGCAGGTCCGCCAGCTGCGCCTGCAGTTCGGCCACTGCCGCTTCCAGCTGGGCCACCCGTTCAGCCAGGCCCGGGTCGGCCGGCTCGCTGCCACCGGCACCGCCTGCGTACCGTGCCGCCAGTGCCGCCGCGTCCACCTCGCCGCACAGCAGGTGCATATAGCGGTCCTCGCGCTGGCCGCTGGCGCGCGGCAGCACGATGAGCAGCTCACGCTGCTGCAGGCGCTCGATGGCGTGGCGGGCTTCGTCGGTGTCGGCGAAGTGGTACAGGCGCTCGCTGCGCGTGACCAGCTCGCCCAGTGTCTGCGGCCCGCGCAGCAGCAGCATCGCCAGCAGCACGGTCTGCTGCCGGGTCAGGTCCAGCGCGGCCTGCAGGCGATGCTCGTAGCGGTCTGCACGCGAGGAGAAGTGCTGGCGCGCCAGGCCCATCGACTCCAGCTGGCGCAGCGCGTGCTGGACACTGCCGGCGTCGACGTTCATCACCGGCTCGCGCGCGGTCTTCTGGTTGGCGGCCGACTGGGCGGCGTTGACCGTCAGCGGGTAGGTGTCCGGCGTGGTCGCCTCCTTCTCCACCAGGCAGCCCAGCAGGCGGGCCTGCACGGGGTCGAGCAGGGGACGGTCGGGGGTCTGGATGGCATCGGTCATGGCGGCCTCCGGGAAGGCATCGGGTCAACCGCCAAGCATAGCCGTCCCGATGGCGCCTTTGCCGGTAAAATGAGCCGATATCTGTTGCCGGTGAATGCCATGCGTCGTCCTGTTTCCCTGTCCCTCACCCTGCTCGCCACGGCGCTGCTGGGTCTGTCCGCCTGCAAGCGCGTCGAGACCCCGGCCACCGACGCGGCCGCTCCGGTGGCCCCGGCTGCCAAGACCGGGGCGGCCGGCGAAGCGACCGCCAACGACAACCTCAACGCGGTGCTGTGGATGCAGCGCGCGCAGGAGTACCGCGCGATCACCGAGCAGACCTACCGTGCCGCCGCCGACCGCCTGGACGGCGCGCTGAAGGAAGCCCACTGGGACGCGCTGGTGCCGGAAGAGCGCGGCAACGAGGCCAAGGGTCTGAAGCCCGCGGTGGTGCTGGACGTGGACGAAACCGTGCTGGACAACTCGCCCTACCAGGCGCGCCTGGTGCGCGATGGCAAGGAATACGACGAGCTGAGCTGGGACCAGTGGGTCGCGGAGAAGAAGGCCAAGGCGATTCCCGGCGTAGTCGATTTCGCCAAGGCGGCCAATGCCCGCGGCGTGACCCTTCTGTACATCTCCAACCGCGCCGTGCACCTGAAGGAAGCGACCCTGGCCAACCTGCGCGAGCAGGGCCTGCCGGTCGCCGATGACAGCGTGTTCCTGGGCCTGGGCACCGTGGTCGAAGGCTGCGAGCAGGCCGGCAGCGAGAAGAACTGCCGCCGGCGCCTGGCCGGGCAGAAGTACCGCGTGCTGATGCAGTTCGGCGACCAGCTGGGCGACTTCGTGGAAGTGACCGCCAACACCAATGAAGGCCGTGACGCACTGCTGCAGCAGTACCACGACTGGTTCGGCGAGCGCTGGTGGATGCTGCCGAACCCGACCTACGGCGGCTTCGAGCCGGCGCAGTTCAACAATGACTACAGCCAGTCGCGCCAGGCACGCCATGAGGCCAAGCGCGCTGCCCTGGACTACGCGCCGTGAGCCGCGCACCGCTGCCGCTGCGCGACGATGAGCGCCTGATCTTCGCGCTGGATGTCCCTGACCGCGTACAGGCACTGGAGTGGGTCGACCGCCTCGGCGAGAGCGTGGCCTTCTACAAGATCGGCATGGAACTGCTGGCGTCCGGTGACTACTTCCAGGTGCTGGATGAGCTGGCGCGCCGCGACAAGCGCGTGTTCGTCGATCTGAAGTTCTTCGACATCCCCGCTACCGCGGCGGCGGTGATCCGGCGGCTGTCGCAGTGGCCGGTCAGTTACGCCACCATCCACGGCTGGCATCCGGCAATGATGGAAGCCTGCGCCGCGGCCAGCACCGGCGACATGCGCCTGCTGGCGGTCACCGTGCTGACCTCGATGGGGCGTCCGGACCTGGCGCAGATGGGGATCGACCGCGAGCCGGTGGACGTGGTGGTCGAGCGCGCGCTGGCCGCGCAGGCCGCCGGTATCGACGGAGTGATCGCATCAGGCCAGGAAGCCGCGCCGATCCGTGCCGCGAGCGGTGCCGGCTTCTCGATCGTCTGCCCGGGCATCCGCCCCGGGGGTCCGGTCGGCGACGACCAGAAGCGTACCGTCGGCGTCGCCCAGGCGTTTGCCGATGGCGCCGACGCCATCGTGGTCGGTCGACCGATCCGCCTGGCGGCCGATCCGCAGGCAGCGGCGCGGTCGATCCAGCAGGAAATCGCGTCGGCTTTGGCTGCACGCTGAGTCCCGCACCAACAGCGATCACGGTGACATCATGAACGCCATCGCGCTGCATGCGGGATGGCGTTCGCAATTGTGGCTCCCGTAATGACGCGACCGTCCCCACACCGATGAACTGTGAGCCCGCTCGCAGTGCGCGGGGGTGGTCGCCCTTCCAATCGATGCACCGGCGTGGACCGCGGCTTCGCCGGTTCCAATCATCGATAGAGGGAGTACAAGGATATGTATCGCAGCACCTCTTTGCTGTTCGGTGGCCTGCTGGCCGCTGCCATCTTTCCTGCCACCGCAGCAGCACCGGCGACCGGGTCGCCCCACATCATCGGCGGCGCCCCGGCCGTGCCCGGCGAGTATCCGTTCATGGTCAGCCTGCAGGGCCTGGAGCTGGGGGACAGTGACTTCGACCGCCACGTCTGCGGCGGCACGGTGATCTCGCCGTCCTGGATCCTGACCGCCGCGCACTGCGTACAGGGCAACTCGCCCGCGCGGCTGGCGGTGCTGGCCGGCAGCACCACGCTGGCCACCGCGCCATCGCCTCGAGCATCCAACATCAGGGCGATCCACGTGCATCCGGCCTTCAACAGCGGCAACACCCTGGAGCACGACGTGGCCCTGATCCACCTCAGCGCGCCGCTGGCCGACGTGCAGCCGGTTGCCCTGCGCCTGCGTCCGGACGCCAGCTATCTCAAGCCGGGTCGTGATTTCACCGTGATCGGCTGGGGTGACACCGGCATCGATGACGACGTGATCTACCCGACCGAGCTGCAGGCGGTGCGGACGCCCTTCGTGCCCTTCACGCAGTGCCAGCAGGCATACGCCGGCGAGCTGGCCCGCGGCAAGGTGATCTGTGCCGGTCGCGAGGGCATCGACAGCTGCCAGGGCGATTCGGGCGGGCCCCTGCTGTTGCGCCTGCGGGAGGGCTGGACCCAGTTCGGCATCGTCAGCTGGGGCGAAGGCTGTGCCCTGGCTGGCTACCCGGGGGTTTATGCCCGAATCGCCGAAAAACATGCCGTGGATTTCATCGAATCGGTGTGGCAACGCGATTGATTCAATAAAATCAATAACTTGAATAACATTACATCATGTGTTGCCTTAAGTTGTGCGGCGGCGTAGGATCGCGCCATCCGGTCTTCGGACCGGACCTGCGCCACAACACTGTCCTCCGGCCTCGAGCCGGCTTGAGGAGCCTGTGATCCCCGTGATCCGGGCTCTTTTTTTATCCCGGTGGCGGCGCTGGGGTCAGATCCCTTCTGCCACAGCAGAGGGGATCTGACCCCCTTGGCTGGAAACCGTGACGTCCCGGCTTGCCGCTGTCACCTTGCAGGCCGCAAGATGCGGACCGGTCCGGGGAGTCCGAAGGCATGGGCACGGTAGTGCGAACGAAGTCTGCACGAGGGTGGGGGCTGGCGGCCATGGTGCTGCTGGCCGTGGCCGCGTGCCGCGAGCCAGGCAGTGATCCGGCCCGACCGGCAGCCGAACCGGTGGCCGCCGTGCAGGCGATGGCGCAGCGTCTGGCCGAGGACGATCTGCTCGGCTACGCGAAGCTGTCGGTGCCCCCCAGCCAGTACCAGCGGCTGCAGCAGGCCTGGGCGGACGGACACAGCCAATGGCCGCTGACCGAACTGCCGCTGGGTGACCAGCTGCTGCCGATGCTGGCCGCCCTGCGCAGGCCCGGCGCCAGCGCCGAACTGCAGCGCAGTTTCGACCGCCAGTTGGCCGGGCAGTCCGGCGCGGTGCGCCAGGCCGCGCAGTCGATGGGCAACTTCGGGGTGCAGTACCTGCGCCATCAGAAGGGATACACGCCCAGCCAGCAGGCCCACTACATCGCCCTGGTGGAGGCCCTGTCCGGCTGGGCGCAGGGCGCACCGATCAGCGATCGCGCACGGGCGCGCAGCAGCATCGCCGCGCTCGTCGGCGCCGCCACCCAGGTCGGCTTCGAGGATGATGCCGGCCTGCAGGCCGCGGGGATGGAGGGCAGCCTGCAGCAGCTGGCGCCGTTCATCCACACGCTCAAGGCCGTGCTGGCCAGCTACGGGCTGGGGGTGGACGAAGCCCTGCGCAGCATCCGCGGCGAAGTGCTGTCACTGGAGGGCGACAACGCGCTGGTCCGCCTGCAGTACGACCTGGCCGGGCGCGAGCTGACCCTGCAGCTGCCGCTGAGCCGGCGCGAAGGTCACTGGTACCTGACCCGCACTCTGGCCGATACCGACGCGATACTGCGCCAGGCCGACGCGGCCCGTGCGGCAGCCGCGCCCGCCCCGGCCGAACCCGCCGATGCAGGCGAAGAAGCGGCAATGCCGCCGCCTAAGCCATAATGGCGCCGATGTCGAAACAGAACCCGCTGCCGTTCCCCGGCGAAGAATCCCAGTCGACGCCCGCCGAAACGGCGCTGGCGTCCCCCTCGACCAGTACCGGCCCGAATCCGGTGCCGCCGCCCGTGCACGCCCGTCCTCCTGGCCGCCGCCCGCTGTGGGCACGGCTGCTCGGCCGCCTGGTCGAGCCGTGGCTGTCGCTGAAGATCGAACCTGAGGATCCGGGCCAGTACAACGATGGCCGCCCGGTGATGTACGTGCTGGAAGACTACGGGCTGTCCAACGCGCTGATCCTGGACAAGGCGTGCCGCCAGGCGGGCCTGCCGTCACCGCTGGTGCCGCTGGCCGGCGACCCGACCGGTCGCAAACGCGCCTACCTGGCACTGTCGCGGCGCAGTTCCAGCAACTCGCTGATTCCGGAACAGCGTGGCGCCAAGACTCATTCCGATTCGCTGGCCAAAGTCCTGCAGGCGCATCGCGTGCATGAGGATCTGGACGTGCACCTGGTGCCCGTGTCGATCTTCGTCGGCCGCGCGCCGGACAAGCAGAGCGGGTGGTTTGCCGTACTGTTCTCGGAGAACTGGGCCCTGGTCGGCCGTTTCCGCCGCCTGCTGGCGGTCCTGCTCAACGGCCGCAGCACCATCGTCCGCTTCGCTCCGCCGATTTCGCTGCGCTCCACCGTCAACGAGGGCCTGGAGCCCGAACGTACGGTGCGCAAGCTGCAACGCGTGCTGCGCACCCATTTCCGCCGTATCCGCGAATCGGTGATCGGCCCGGACCTTTCCACCCGCCGCCTGCTGGTGGACCAGGTACTGGCCGCCGAGCCGGTACGCGAAGCGATCGCCGCGCAGGCCAAGCGCGACAATTCCAAGCCGGCCGATGCCTGGAAGAAGGCGCATGCCTACGCCTGGGAAATCGCTGCGGACTATTCCAGCCCGGTGGTGCGCTCGGCCAGCTTCATGCTCAGCCATGTCTGGAACCGGATCTATGCCGGTGTGCTGGTTCACCATCTGGACAAGTTCAAGGCGGCCGCGCCGGGCCATGAAGTGGTGTACGTGCCCAGCCACCGCAGCCACATGGACTATCTGCTGCTGTCCTACCTGCTGTACGACCGCGGCATCGTGCCGCCGCACATCGTGGCCGGCATCAACCTCAACCTGCCGGTGGTCGGCACGCTGCTGCGCAAGGGCGGCGCGTTCTTCATCCGCCGCTCGATCCGCGGCAACGCGCTGTACTCGGCGGTGCTCAGCGAGTACGTCGCGCAGCTGGTGGCCGGTGGCTATTCCATCGAGTACTTCGTCGAGGGCGGCCGTTCGCGTACCGGCCGCCTGCTGCAGCCCAAGGGCGGCATGATCTCGATGACCCTGCGTGCCTTCCTGCGCCAGCCGCGCAAGCCGGTGCTGTTCCAGCCTGTCTACATCGGCTACGAGAAGCTGATGGAAGGCGGCAGCTACCTGGACGAACTCTCCGGCCGACCGAAGGAAAAGGAATCGATCTGGCAGCTGCTGTGGGGCATCCCCAAGGTGCTCAAGCAGAACTACGGGCAGGTGGTGGTCAACTTCGGCGAGCCGATCGCGCTGAACGACGTGCTGGCCGAGAAGGCGCCGGAGTGGAAGGGTGAGGCGGTGCCGGAAGACGAGAAGCCGGCATGGCTGTCGACCACTGTCGATACACTGGCCGAGCGCATCCAGGAACGCATCAATGGCGCGGCGGACGTCAACCCGATCAATCTGCTGGCATTGGCCCTGCTGTCCACGCCCAAGCATGCAATGGGCGAGGCGGACCTGATCGCGCAGATCGAACTGTGCAAGACCCTGCTGGTCGAGATGCCGTATTCGGACCGGGTGACGGTGACTCCGCATTCGCCGGAGCGGATCATCGCCCACGCCGAGGAGATCAACGTCCTTACCCGCATCAAGCACCCGCTGGGCGACGTGCTCAGTGTGAGCGGCGACACCGCGGTGCTGCTGAGCTACTTCCGCAACAACGTGCTGCACCTGTTCACCGCCTCCTCGTGGGTGGCGTGCTGTTTCCAGAACAACCGCCGCATGAGCCGCACCGGCCTGGTCCAGCTGGGCCGCACCGTCTACCCGTTCCTGCAGGCCGAGCTGTTCCTGCCGTGGACCGAGGACGAATTCGCCCAGCGCATCGACCAGACCATCGACGTGTTCGTGCGCGAGGGACTGCTGCAGAACGTCAACGAGGACGATGGCGGCATTCTTGCCCGCAACACCGGGCAGACCGACGAAGTGTTCCGCCTGCGTGCGATCGGCCACTCCCTGCAGCAGGCCTTCGAGCGCTACTACATCGCCATTTCGGTGCTGGTGAAGAACGGGCCGGGCACGCTCGGCGCCGCCGAACTGGAAAGCCTGTGCCAGCAGGCCGCACAGCGCCTGAGCCTGCTCTACGCGCCGGCGGCACCGGAGTTCTTCGACAAAGCCCTGTTCCGCAGCTTCATCCAGAAGCTGCGCGAACTGCGCCTGGTATGGCCCGACGAGAACAGCAAGCTGCTGTTCGACCAGCGCCTGGATGCCTGGGCCAAGGACGCCAAGTTCATCCTCGGTCGCGAACTGCGCCACACCATCGAGCGGGTCAGCCCGGAAGCCGCACGCCCGGACGAGCCCGCGCCGCAGGATTGAACGGTGGGTGTGGACCTTGGTCCACACACCTTTCAGCTGTGCCAACCAAGGTTGGCACCCACCCGAACCCGGCTCACGCCGGCTCGTCGGGAATCTGCAGGCTTTCCAGCCGGGTGATGCAGTCCTTCAGCTGCAGCTTGCGCCGCTTCAGGCGTTTGGACTCGAGCTCGTCCTCGCCATTGGCCGCCATGCGGGTGATCTGTTCATCCAGCAAGCGGTGCTCGGCGCGCAGGGCGGCGAGGCGTTCGGCGATCTCGGCGGGGCTGTAGGTGTCCACAGCCTCCGAGCATACACAGCGATGATGACCACCGGGAGAGGGCCGGACCGTTCCCCGGCCGGGGCCGCTCCAAGCCGGTAGAATGGCAGGCATGAGTGCCGTGATCTCCCTTCCCGATCCCCTGCCGCGCGCGCCCCGCGATCCGCGCGCGGCCGAGCGCGAGCAGCACAAGCTGGCCAAGCGCCTGCGCCGTCAGGTGGGCGAGGCGATCGCCGACTTCGGCATGATCGAGGCCGGCGACAGGATCATGGTCTGCCTGTCCGGCGGCAAGGACAGCTATACCCTGCTGGACATGCTGGTGCAGCTGCAGAAAAAGGCACCGGTGCCGTTCGAACTGGTGGCGGTGAACCTGGACCAGAAGCAGCCGGGCTTCCCCGAGCATGTGCTGCCGGAGTATCTGGCCGGGCTCGGGGTGCCGTACCACATCATCGAGCAGGACACCTATTCAGTGGTCAGCCGGGTGATTCCGGAAGGCAAGACGATGTGTTCGCTGTGCTCGCGCCTGCGCCGCGGCGCGCTGTACCACCATGCCGAGACCCATGGCTTCACCAAGATCGCGCTCGGCCACCACCGCGATGACATGGTGGCCACGTTCTTCATGAACCTGTTCCACCACGCCAAGCTGTCGGGCATGCCGCCGAAGCTGCGCAGCGATGACGGCCGGCACGTGGTGATCCGGCCGCTGGCCTACGTGCGCGAAAGCGACATTGTCGCGTACGCGCAGGCACGCCGGTTCCCGATCATCCCCTGCAACCTGTGCGGCAGCCAGGAAAACCTGCAGCGCCGCCAGGTCGGCCTGATGCTCAAGCAATGGGACAGGGACCACCCCGGCCGCATCGAGCAGATCGCGCGCGCCATGGGCCAGGTCCGGCCCTCGCAGCTGGCCGACACGTCCCTGTTCGACTTCATGGCGCTGGGCCGTCGCGATGACGCACCGCTGCCCGATGCCCATGCCTGGCTGGCCGGTACCCCGGTCGACGCCGACGCAGATCCCGAGACGCCCACCGCATAAGGTCGGTCGCCCTTTCTCTTTGCCATCCGGAAATCCATGTTCTTTCGCAACCTGACGTTCTTCCGTTTCCCGACCGCCACTGATTTTTCTGAAATCGATACGCTGCTGCCGCACGCCGTGCTCAAGCCGGTCGGCGCGCTGGAGATGAATTCGCGCGGCTTCATTTCACCGTTCGGCCGCGAGGAGAAGGAACTGCTCTCGCACCGCATCGCCGAGCACCTGTGGCTGACGGTCGGCGGCGAGGACAAGATCCTGCCGGCAGCCGTGGTCAACGACCTGCTCGAGCGCAAGCTGGAGGAGATCGAGGAGAAGGAAGGCCGGCGCCCCGGCGGCCGCGAACGCAAGCGCATGAAGGACGACCTGCTGCATGAACTGCTGCCGCGCGCCTTCGTGAAGTCCTCGCGCAACGACGCCTTCATCGACCTGCAGCACGGCTACGTCGCGGTGGATACGTCCAGCCGCAAGACCGGCGAGTACTTCATGTCCGACATCCGTGGCCTGCTCGGCAGCTTCCCGGCAATGCCGCTGAACGCCGAAGTCGCGCCGCGTTCGATCCTGACCGGCTGGATCGCCGGCGAACCGCTGCCGACCGGGCTCAGCCTGGGCGAGGAGTGCGAGATGAAGGATCCGGTGGAGGGCGGTGCGGTGGTCAAGTGCCAGCACCAGGAACTGCGCTGCGACGAGATCGACAAGCACCTGGACGCCGGCAAGCAGGTGACCAAGCTGGCGCTGATCTTCGAAGACAACCTGTCCTTCGTCATCGGCGACGACCTGATCGTGCGCAAGCTGAAGTTCCTCGACGGCGCCCTGGACCAGCTCGAGCATGCCGACGAGGACGGCCGTCGCGCCGAGTTCGACGCACGGTTCGCCCTGCAGAGCGCCGAGATCCGCCGCCTGTTCCTGCTGCTGGAAGAGGCGTTCAAGCTCAGCAAGGCTGACTGAACAGGCACCGCGTGGGCCGCCGGTCATCCAGCGGCCCGAAGCAGCGCTATGCTGGCTGCATGAGCCGCCTGCTGCGCCGCCTGATCTCGCCCACGCCGCCCGCCACCGTGCAGCGCGATACCGTTCGCCTGCGCCTGGAGGATGCCGAGATCGACGTGCTGCGCGTACGCGATCCGCGCGCGCGCCGCATCAAGCTCAGCGTCGACGAACGCGGCGCGCGCCTGACCCTGCCGCCGCGCGCCAGCCTGGTGATGGGCGAACGTTTCCTGGAGCAGCATCGCGACTGGTTGGCACTGCAGCTGCGCCAGTACCAGGGCCAGGGCCTGCCCGCACCGCTGCAGCCCGGCGTGGACGGAGTGCTGCCCCTGCGCGGGGAGCTGCTGCCGCTGCGCTGGCAGGAAGGCCGCTACGCACGCCTGGACATCGACGAGCACGGCGCCTGCCTGCAGTGGCCGGCCCGCGCCGGTGACGCGACCCTGCGCCGTCTGCTGCGCGAGTTCTTCGAGGCGCAGACCCGCGCCGACGTGGGGCGCTGGCTGCCGCGCTATCTACCCGGCCTGCCACGGGCACCCAGCCGCCTGCGCTTGAAGGTGATGTCCTCGCAGTGGGGTTCGCTGGCTCCCGATGGCAGCATGGCCCTGGATCTTGCGCTGGTCCTGGGGCGTCCGCAGGCATTCGAGTATGTGCTGGTGCATGAGCTCTGCCACCTCATCCAGCCCAACCACTCGCCGGCGTTCTGGCAGGAGGTCGAGCAACGGTTCCCGGCCTGGCGTGAGCAGCGCGACTACTTCCAGCAGGAAGGGCGACGCCTGAAGGCGATGCTGAGGCAGCTGCTGTAAGCCATCACCCTGCCGGTCCGGCCGTACAATGCGGCCATGCCCGGCATGCTCAAGACTGTGTTTCTTTCCATCGTTGCCCTGGTTGGCGCGCTGCTCGCGCTTGCCCTGGTCACCAGTGCCGGTGGCTGGCTGCCTGCACTGCTCGGCCTGCATCCCGGCAGCGAAGCGCAGCTGGTCTGGGACCTGGCGTTCACCGTGCTCGGCGGCATCGCCGCGATCGCCTTCGCCACCTACTACGCGCCCTGCTGGCCGCGTGCGCACGGCACCTCGATCTGGTCGCTGCTGGTGCTGGGCGCAGGCTACGGCCTGTGGACGCTCGGCGCGGATTTCCCACGCTGGTTCGTCATCGGCCTGCTGGTATCACTGCCGGTGCAGCTGCTGCTGGGATGGGGGTTCGGACGCCGGCCCTCACGCATCGCAACACGGGCTTAACAATCTCCCCCTAGGCTCGGTGCCCGCCGAACGTCGGCAACGCGGCGCAGGGGCCTGTACCCACGGAACCCGGGAACAGGCGCGGCGTAAGACACCACAGGGAACCGGGGAATCATCCGATGCGTTACCAGACCCGGGAGGCCGCCGCCGCGGCCTCCCAAGCGAAGCTGTTGTCCCGCGCCGTGCATGCGGTGCTGATCGGCGGCCTGGCCGTGCTGCCCGTCGAAGCGATGGCCGAGGAGGCGATCGAAGGCGATACCCGCCAACAGCTGCAGCAGCTGGACACGGTCACCGTGACCGGCAGCTATGCACGGAGCCTGGAGCGCGCCGTCGACCTGAAGCGCGCCAACATCGGCTTCTCCGACTCGATCGTCGCCACCGACGTGGCCGATTTTCCCGAGCAGAATCTCGCCGAAGCGCTGCAGCGCATGCCGGGCGTCACCATCGAACGCAACAAGGGCCTGGGCAGCAGGGTCAGCGTGCGCGGCCTGCCCAGCGAGTTCACCCTGGTCTCGATCAACAACCTGGCGACGGCCTCCGGCAGTGGCGGACGCGACGTGCAGTTCGACATCTTCGCCTCGGACGTGGTGCAGACGGTGACCGTGCAGAAGTCGCCGACCGCCGCCGATGAGGAAGGCGGCATCGCCGGCTCGGTCTACATCGAAACGGCCAAGCCATTCGACTTCCCCGAGCCGAAGTTCAGTGCGTCGGCCGAAGCTTCGCACAACTCGATCAACGGCAAGATCGATCCGAAGATCTCCTTCCTCGCCAGTGACACCTGGGGCAACTGGGGCGGCCTGGTGTCGTTCTCCAAGGCCAAGCGCAGCAACCGCACCGACTCCAACTCAGGCATCAACTTCCGTCCCATGGGCCGCTTCCTGGAAGCGTCGGGCACACGCGGATCGCAGGCCGCGGCGGTGCTGGCGCGCGATGCCGGCATCGTCGTCAGCAACCGGATGGACAAGGATGAAACCAGCCGGATTGTCTTCCAGGACAAGGTCGGCGACCGCGTCTACCTCAACGAGCAGGACCAGTGGGGCGCCACCGCCTCGCTGCAGTTCAAGCCCAGCGACACGTTCTCGCTCAGCTTCGACGCCATGCTCGGCGGCTACGACACACACGAGGACGAGTACGATGCCGCAGCGTACTCGGCCTCCAGCCGCAGCACGCTGGACACCATCCACGACTACGACCGTGACACGCTGTCGGCCTACGGCATCACCGTGCTGAAGGACGTGTCCTACACCGCCACCCAGCACGAAATCCTGAGCAAGGAACGCAACGCCGATACCGACTACCGTCAGTTCAGCAGCACGCTGGACTGGAAGGTGGGCAACTGGGACATCGACGCGCTGGTCGGCTACTCCGGCGCGCGCAAGGACTCGGACTACGCCAACCTCAAGCACGTGGCCTACGCGCCGTCGCGCACGCGCTGGACCCGCAACGGCGGCGAGACCGTGCCGAGCACAACCGGCGGTTTCGACATGTACAACGCCGCGGACAAGTACCTGTTCGAAGCGTACGAAACCGAGCTGGAGAAGGTGAAGGATGACAAGTACGCCGCGCAGCTCGACCTGAGGCGGCAGATGAACCTGGCCTTCTTCCCGGCACTGAGCGGCGTGCAGTTCGGCGCGCGCTACACCGACAAGACCAAGGAACGCGCGTTCGGCAGCGGCAAGATCCAGGGCCCGGCCGCCGGCAGCGCCGCGTGGGTCAATACGCGCACGCTGGCCGACAGCAACCCGGTGTGGATCAGCCAGCTGGCACCGGGTGGTGCGTATCGCCCGAGCGACCTGGACTGGCAGCAGGTTTCCAACGCCTATGCGCGCGCTACGTTCCGCTACCCGGGCTATGAAACCCCGATCGATCCGGGCCAGTACTACGAGGTGAAGGAGAAGACCCTGGCCCTGTATGCCATGGCCGATCTCTACTTCGATATCGGACAGGTACCGGTGTACGCCAACCTCGGCGTGCGTTCGATCGACACCGACGTCGATTCGTCAGGCTTCCATCCGGTGCAGAACCCGGATGGCAGCAACGGCTTCACCGCCACACCGATCTCCAGCAGCGGCGACTACAGCAGGATCCTGCCCAGCTTCAACATGACCGCCGAGATCGCCGACGGCCTGGTGCTGCGCGGTGCTGCCTCGGAAACGCTGATGCGTCCGTCGCTGACCGACATTGCCTACCGCCGCACCGTCAGCTGGAGCAGCTTCCGCTTCACGGACGGCAACCCGGCACTGAAGCCGACCACCGCCAGGCAGTGGGAAGTGGGCCTGGAAAAGTACCTGCAGAACGGTGGCCTGCTGGCCGCGTCGTACTTCTCCAAGAAGATCGACGGCGTAGTGCGGCAGTCGTTGACCGGCATCGTGCCGAACGTGGAGAAACTCAACGCCAACGGTTCGCTGGACGGCTACTACGACTTCGAGGTCTACCAGCCGGTCAACGCCGATGGCTCGTACAAGGTCACCGGCGTGGAGCTGGTCGCGCAGCTGCCGCTGTCGATGCTGCACCCGGCGCTGGAAGGCTGGGGCATCAATGCCAACTACACCCAGCTCGACAATTCGCTGACCGGTGCATCCGACCTGGATATCCCGACGCCGCCGGAAGGCCTGGCCGAGAAGGCGTACAACGTCACCCTGTACTACGAGAACGATCGCTTCAGCGCGCGCGCCTCGTACAACTACAAGGACAAGTACGTCGAGTACATCCATCTGAACATGTATCCGGTTTACCGCGATGCCTATGGCCAGCTCGATGCCTCTATCGGGTTCCGCCTCACCGACACCTGGAAGCTGAACCTGGAGGCGATCAATCTGCTCGACGAGAAGACCACCGGCTACACCATCGACAAGGCCTTCCCGACCCAGTACGAGTTCTCCGGCCGTCGCATCACCTTCGGCATCCGCGCGGACTTCTGAGCCCGCCGCTGCAGGGCCGTGGCCAATACCCCGGCCCTACAGATCGAGCGACGGCAGGGTCTGCTTCACCGCATCGATGCCCTGCCACGGATCGGCCTTCAGGCGCTTGGCCCGTGCCAGCGCCTTGTCGAGCGGGAAGGCGTCGGCCGCCTTGATCCGCGCAAGCTCTTCCCAGCGCAGCGGCACCGCCACGCCCGCACTTTCGCGGGCGCGCAGCGACCAGGAGCAGACGCTGGTCGCGCCACGCGTATTGCGCAACCAATCGATGAAGATCACACCGCCGCGCTTGGCCTTGCTCATCGTTGCCACATAGCGTTCGGGCGCCTGCTGTGCCATCGCCTGCGCGAAGGCCTCGCAGAATGCCTTGGCCTGTTCCCAGTCGGCGGCGGGCTGCAGGGGGACCACCACATGCACGCCC
This sequence comes from Stenotrophomonas sp. Steno-C15, assembly GCF_056393265.1. Classification (NCBI taxonomy): domain Bacteria; kingdom Pseudomonadati; phylum Pseudomonadota; class Gammaproteobacteria; order Lysobacterales; family Lysobacteraceae; genus Stenotrophomonas; species Stenotrophomonas sp. Steno-C15. Next base: position 80,406 of record NZ_JBWJPF010000009.1, on the reverse strand, counting down.
TTGCCGCCGGACAGCCGCACGAAACTGCGCAGGCCGATCTCCTGCAACCGGTCGCGCACGTCGCGCGCGCCGGCCTTGACCTCGTTCCAGCCGACGCCCTCACCGGGGTCCAGATCGAATACCAGCCGGTCTGGATGTTCGGGATCGGCGACCGTGGCGCCCCAGGGATGCAGCTCGAGCGTGTTCATCTGCACCAGCTGCAGCAGGCCGCGTACATCGTCGATGTAGACGTAGTCCTCGCGACCGCTCTTCTGCTGCAGGGGGACCGCATGCACGGCGTCGCCCAGGCCCGGGCCGTGATGCTTCTGGAAGAAGCAGGCCTTGCCCGCGCCATCAGGGCAGCGCAGCAGCGAAAGGGGCCTGCCCACGATCCCGGGCAGGATCCAGCGAGCCATCTGCCGGTAGTAGTCGGCCACGTCGCCCTTGCGGATCTTCTTCTTCGCGAAGACCACACGCTCAGGGTGACTGATGGCAACCGCGTCGTCGCTGCTTGTGGTCTTTGCAGGCATCGCCAGATCCTCGCCGCTCTTGTCGCTGCGCAGCCGCTTGAAGCTGGCCTGTCGCAGCAGCCCCTCCTTGCCCCAGCCACGGAAGGCCACTTCCGCCACCCTCACTGGCTTCACCCAGTGCACGCTGGCGGCGCGGAACGGGACGTGCGCGGGCAGCGCCACCGCAGCGTCCTCCACCGCCAACGGCTTCAGCGTCCGCGCCAGCGCGCGCAGGCTGTCATCGTCGAAGCCGGTGCCGACGCGACCCACGTAGCGCAGGCCGTCCTTGTCGGGAGTTGCCAGCAGCAGCGATCCGAACCCCACGCGCGAGCCCTTCGGCGCGGTATGGCCGACGATCAGGAACTCATCGGTGTCCTCATGCTTGACCTTCACCCAGCTGCGCGCACGCACGTTGACGTAGGGCGCGTCCACCTGCTTGCTGACGATGCCCTCATACCCGGCCTTACCACTGGCGGCGAAGACCTGCGGCCCATGGCCGAGCACGTGATCGCTGAACGCCAGCGTTCCGGGCGTGTCGCCGATCAACGCCTTGAGCAGCGTCTTGCGCTCAAGCAGCGGTGCCGCGCTGATGTCCACTCCCGCCACGCCGGGCAGGTCGAAGAGAAGGTAGCGTAGCGGCGCCTTCGAGCTGCCATCGATGACCCGCTGCAGGGCGGCGAAATCGCTGCGCCCCTTCTCGTCGAGCACTACCAGTTCACCGTCCAGGCGCGCGTCATCAACCGGCAGCGCCTGCACGGCCTGCACGACTTCAGGGAAGTCCCCGGTCCAGTCCAGCCCGTTGCGCGAGCGGAGCTTCACTTCACCGCCGTGCAGATCGGCCAGCAGGCGATAGCCATCCCACTTGATCTCGTGCAGCCAGCGATCGCCATCGGGCGCGGCATCGCGGTGGTCGGTCAGTTGTGGTTTGAATGCACGCGGATACGGGCGGTCGCGGGCGCCCTGCAGTTTCAGCGCGCGCGCGTGCCAGCGCGACTCCGCCTTGCGTGTCTTCCTGTCCGTCATCTTCTTCGCGCTCCCGGGGTGTTCACGCAATGGCGCGTGCAGCAGGTCGTCGGCCTCTGCGTCGCGGGCCTCGCTGTCTTCGCGCTTGATCAGCAGCCACTGCACCTGGCGTCCCTTCATCGCGGTCCGCACCAGTTTCCATCCCCCGGCCAGCCGCTGGCCATGCAGGACGAAATCGATCTTGCCCGCTGCCAGCGCCTGCAGTGGATCACCCGCGCATGCCCAGGTGCCGTGGTCGAAGACCTCCACGTGACCAGCACCGTAGTGGCCCTCGGGAATATCGCCCTGGAAGCCGGCATAGGACAGGGGATGATCTTCCACTTCCACCGCCAGCCGCTTCTCGCCAACGCGCAGCGATGGCCCTTTGGGCACCGCCCAGCTCTTGAGCACGCCGTCCATTTCGAGGCGGAAATCGAAATGGCGCGAACTGGCGTGGTGCAGCTGGATGACGAAGATCGGCCGCCGCTTCGGATCACCCGGCGCCGGCTGGTCGTCCGGTTCCGGCGTCTGCCCGTTGCCGCCGCCGAGCCGACGCTTGCGCCGGTACTGATGCAGCGACATGGATCACCCTGCCTTGCGCCGTGGCGCGGCCTTCTTCGCTGCCTTCTTCGCGGTCTTCCTGCCTGTCTTGCCGGCCGCCTTCTTCGCCGGCGCCTTGCGCGCGGTCGTCTTGCTCGCGGGGGTTCGCTTGTTCGCATCCAGGCTCTTCTGCAACAGGGCCATGAAATCGACCACGTTGGTGGTGGCGTCCTCGCGCGGTGCAGGCTCTTCGTCCACCCGGGTGGTGCCCCCCTTGGCCTTGATCCGTTTGTTGAGCACCTGCTGCAGGCGCTCGCGGAACTCGTCGTGATACTGCGACGGATCCCAGTCGCCAGCCATCGACTCGATCAGCTGCTCGGCCATCGCCGTTTCCTTGCCGGTGATGCGGTACTCGGACAGGGTGCCGGTGGGCAGCTTGAGGTCCTCCGGATCGACAAGCTCCTGCGGATAGCGGAGGATCATCAGCACCAGGGCGTGCTCGTGCGGCATCACCGCGCAAAGATACTCGCGGGTACGCACGACCACCCGTGCAATGCCGACCTTGCCGGTGCTGCGCAGCGTCTCGCGCAGCAGTACATAGCCCTTCTCGGCCTTCTTGCCCGGCACCAGCAGATAGGGCTTTTCGTAGTAGCGCGGATCGATCTGCGCCGCGTCCACGAAGGTCTCCACCTCCACGGTCTCATGGCTTTCGGGCGCCGCCGAACGGATGTCGCCTTCCTCCAGCACGACATAACTACCCTTGTCGTACTCGTAGGCCTTGACGATGTCCTTCCACGGAACTTCCTCACCGGTATCGGCGTTGACCCGTTCGAAGCGGATCGGTTTGCGGTCGCGCGAATCGAGCATGCGGAACTGCAGATCGACCTTGCGTTCGCCGGACATCAGCGACACCGGCACGTTGAGCAGGCCGAAGGAGAGTGTTCCGGTCCAGATCGGGCGGGCCATGCGCGCACCTGTGCTTGAGCAGGACCGTCAGCTTCCGGTGCCGGGTGTAAACCACCCGTGTCGATGCCGTGCACGCCGGGTCGGCGCGCAGCATCCCGGCCAGGTCACTGCAGCAGGGGTCTTACCGCCGCTGCCGGAATATGATCCAGCGCGCGCCATGCGTCTTCCACCACCGGCCGCGCCTGGGACCAGCCCAGTCGCGACTGCCCTCGCATCTGTTCCCAATGCTCGGCCAGCTCCTCGCAGGTATCGGCCGCATCCCCACGCGGCCAGTCCGCCGCATGTGTGGTCAGTGCGAAGGCATACACCGGGCACAGGTCACGCCAGTTGCGATGACCGTGACCACGGCGTTCCTCGTAATCGCTGAGCATGTACTGGAGGTAATCCTGGGCCACGGCCTGCGGATCTTCGTGGCGACGCGTCCGGCGCTGCGCGGTGCGCTGGCCGAGCGGATCGAGCAAGGCGTTGAACACGGACGGGGCGGGGCGTTCCAGGCGGGGCATGACCGGCTCCTGCAGCGGGTCGGGTGGGCAGGAATACCGGCGGCAGCGTTATCCAGCCGTGACAGAGATGTTCATGACGCAGGGTTCGCGGTGCCTTTACCTCGGTGGAGGTGTAGTGGTCCTCCCCATGCGCAGGTACCTGATCATGAGCCGAGAGACCTCCCGAGACCCGCTCCGCGAGAACCGTGCGCCAATTCCCGGCGAGCAGCGCGGCAAGCACGACAACGATGATGCCGACTTCCGTGGCACGGGCGCGCCCTTCTTCGACGCCGCACAGTCCGGCGAGCATCTGCCGGTGAAGCGCGAGGCTGAACAGGCCGCGCTGGACCGCAAGGACGGCGGCGACCGCCATCGGGGAGGGCAGGAGAGCCCGCTCAAGCGACGCGAACGCAAGCAGCACGCCAGCGACAACCAGGACGAGGCGCTGGAGGAAACGTTCCCGGCCAGCGACCCGACGTCACCGTTCGTGCCGGCCAAGGCGCCCGACTGACGTCCCGCAGGCGCCGCCGGTCAGGTCAGCGCCATGACCACTGCAGGCCGACACTGGCGCGGCGGCCCGGGCCGGGCTCGTAGTAGCGGCCATTGCCATCGTTGACGATGACCGAGCCGATGTAGGCCTGGTCAAGCACGTTCTCCAGCCGGGCGAAGGCCCGCAGCTCACCTCCGGGCAGCCGCCACTGGCGGCCCCCTTCCAGATGCAGCAGGGCGTAACCCGGCGCGCGTTCGTCGGCGAGGTCGTTCACCACGGTATCGCTGCTCGCGGTGGCCTCCACCGCCCACTGCCAGTCCGCGGGCGTCCACTCCAGGCGGGCAAAGGCCTGCTGGCGCGGAACACCCGGCAGGCGGCTGCCGGCATCCACGCGGGTATCGGGCACACGGCAGCCGCTGCCGGCACAGGTCAGATAGGGCGACCGCACCTGTGCCTGCAGCCAGGTCCAGGCCAACTGCAGTTCCAGCTGCTCGGCCAGCGGCTGCCGGTACTGCAGTTCGATGCCCTGGCGCCGTGTACGGCCGATGTTGCGGTAGGTGCTGCGGCCACCGATATTGCTGGCAACGGCCAGCTCGTCGTCGGTATCTGCGCGGAACAGGCTTGCATCCAGCTGCATTCCATCCTGTGCATGCCATTTGCTGCCGATCTCCAGCGTGCGGCTGCGCGCCGCCGCCAGATCCAGCGCCAGCCCGGCCTGGCCGTCGGCGCGATAGCCCAGTTCATTGAAGGTCGGTGTCTCGAAGCCACGGCCCACGGCGGCATGCAGGCGCCACTGCGGGTGGGCTTCAAAGCTGATCCCGGCCACGGGTGTGGTGGCCCGGTAGCGGCGGTGGCCGCTGTCGTCCGGGTTACGGTCGGTGATGTAGCGGTCGTCCGATTCGAAGCGCACGGCACTGTGCCGCACGCCGGCCAGCAGCGACCAGCGCGGACTCCACTGCCACCAGGCCTGGGCGAACTGGTCCACGTTCTGCACGATGTCGATCTGGTCGCGGCGCAGGCGCCCGCGCACGCCCAGCGTGCCGCCGACGAAGTTCTCGTAGCCGGTGCGCTGCTGGCGCTGGCGGTCCGCACTGAGCCCGGCGACCAGGTCCAGCGGTCGGCCGGCCATCTCGCCCTGCCAGCTCCAGCGCGCGTCCAGGCCGCCATAACCACTGTCCAGGTCGATCACACCGCCGGCATGCAACGGGTTGGCCTGGGCCGTCGGCGGGATCGCCAGATACTGGGTGACCGAGCGCTGGCCGGCATAGCCCATCAGCTGCCACCGCTGCGCGCCGGCCTCGCGGCTCCAGCGCAGGCCGGCCTGCTGCTGGCGCACTGATTTGCGGGTGTTGTACTGATGAGCGACGGCGGTGGCCTGGCGCGGGTCGGCCGCGACCTGCGCGCGGGTCAGACCCAGCGGATCCTGCGCATCGGGCGCATCCAGCGCGTTGAGCAGCAGCTCCAGCCGCCCGCCTGCCAGTTCGCCGCCGACGCGGGCGTTGAGCGATTCGCGCCGGGCACGGCTGTGGTCGCGCCAGCCATCGGTACGGAAGTGGTTGGCCGCGATGTTGTAGTCCAGCACCTGACCCGCGCCACGCAGCTGCGCACCCACGCTCAGGGTCGTGTCCGCGCCCGCGCTGAGCCGCAGCCGCCACGGGTCGCCCGCCCGGCCCTGCGCGCTCCACACCTGCAGCACGCCACCGGAGGAATTGCCGTACAGCGCCGAGAACGGTCCACGCAGCACCTCCACGCGTTCGGCACCCAGCAGGCTGGCGTGCGACAGCTGGCCCTGCCCATCGGGCATGGTTGCCGGCACACCGTCGATCAGCACGCGTACCCCGCGTACGCCGAACGTCGAGCGGGCGCCAAAGCCCCGGATCGACAGCTGGGTGTCCTGCGCGAAGTTCTGCCGGTCGCGGGCCAGCAGGCCCGGCACCCCGCCCAATGCTTCGGACAGCTGCGCCCCGGTGCCGGGGCGGTCAGCATCGATCCAGACCGTGTCCTGGCTGGCGGGCAGGGCGAACGGATCGATCCCCTGCACACGGGCTGCCTGCACCTGCACCGGGGGCAGGGCGGTCGTGGACGGCTCCGCCATCGCGACCAGCGGCGACAGCAGCAGGGCGGACAGGGGCAGGCGATTGCGGCGTGGGGCAGGATTCATGATTCAGGTTGATGGATCGGTCGGCAACGCACGCCATGGTACGGGGCTGCGGATGACGATGGTGGCGGCCAGCCCCGGCAGGCTTTGTTACGATGGGCCGTTTTCGGCCGAAATGCCGCAAGCCGCGTGGCGCAATTCCTCCCCCTTTCCGTCTACCGAACGAGTACCGCCGTGTCCTTCTTTGCAAACGTGGAACTGGTCCCAGGCGACCCGATCCTGGGCCTGACCGAGGCATACAACGCCGACAGCCGCCCGACCAAGGTCAACCTGGGTGTGGGCATCTACTACGACGAGAGTGGCCGCATTCCGCTGCTGCGCGCTGTCAAGCAGATCGAGCAGCAGCTCGCCGCCGAAGCCAAACCGCGCGGCTACCTGCCGATCGACGGCCTTCCGGCGTACACGCAGGCGACGCGTGAGCTGGTGTTCGGCAAGGATTCGCCGCTGCTGGCCGCAGGCCGCGTCACCACCGCACAGACCGTCGGTGGCAGCGGTGCGCTGCGCGTCGGCGCCGACGTGCTCAAGAAGCTGCTGCCGCACGCCACCGTCGCGCTGAGCAACCCGAGCTGGGAAAACCACCGCGCGGTGTTCAGTGCCGCCGGCTTCGAGGTGGTGGATTACACCTATTTCGATCCCGCGACCCACGGTGTCGACTTCGACGGCATGCTGGCCGACCTGCAGAAGCTGCAGCCGGGCAGCGTGGTGCTGCTGCACGCCTGCTGCCACAACCCGACCGGTGCCGACCTCACGGTCACGCAGTGGACGCAGGTCGCACAGCTGCTGAAGGACCGCCAGCTGTTCCCCTTCATCGACATGGCCTACCAGGGCTTCGACAAGGGCATCGAGCAGGATGGCGCCGCCGTGCGCATCATCGCCGAAGCCGGCATCGACAGCTTCATCGTCGCCAACTCGTACTCCAAGTCGTTCTCGCTGTACGGCGAGCGCGTGGGTGCACTGTCGATGGTGGCGCCGACCGCCGCTGACGCCAAGGCCGTGCAGTCGCAGGTCAAGCGCGTGATCCGCACCATCTACTCCAGCCCCTCCACCCACGGTGCAGCGCTGGTGGCCGGTGTGCTGACCAACCCGGAACTGCGTGCGATGTGGGAGCAGGAGCTGACCGAGATGCGCGAACGCATCCACGCGCTGCGCCAGGGCCTGGTCGAGAAGCTGGCGGCCGCCGGTGCCCCGCAGTTCGGCTTCATCAACGAGCAGGCGGGCATGTTCTCCTACTCCGGCCTGAGCCGCGAGCAGGTCGAGCGCCTGCGCGACGAGTTCGGCATCTACGCCGTCGGCACTGGCCGCATCTGCGTGGCCGCGCTGAACCAGAACAACCTGGAGTATGTCGCCAAGGCCGTGGCCACCGTCGCCAAGGGCTGAACCCACGCTCCAGTGGCTTGAAGACAAAGGCGCCGGAAGGCGCCTTTGTTTTTGCAGCGTGTCCTGCATCGCCTCCCCTTCCCACGAGCCTCGACAAAAGGAAGGCGCTACGAGCGCATCTGGAAACGATTACGCCTTCCCGCGCTCACGCACGCAGCGGCCAGACGGGCGACAATAGGCGTTTTCCCGCTGCCGAGACCTGTCCGCCCATGTCCCGTACCTCGTTGACCCGCTTCCTGATCCAGGAACAGCACGCCGGCCGCATCAATGCCGACCTGCGTCAGCTGATCGCGGTCGTCGCCCGCGCCTGCACCAGCATCTCCATCGCCGTCAGCAAGGGCGCCCTCGGCGGCGTGCTCGGCGACGCCGGTACCGGCAACGTGCAGGGCGAGGCGCAGAAGAAGCTGGATGTCATCAGCAACGAGATCCTGCTCGAAGCCAACGCCTGGGGTGGCCACCTCGCCGCCTGCGCCTCGGAGGAAATGGACCACAGCCAGCCGGTGCCGGACATCTACCCGCGTGGCGATTTCCTGCTGCTGTTCGATCCCCTCGATGGCAGCTCCAACATCGACGTCAACGTCTCCGTCGGCACCATCTTCTCGGTGCTGCGCTGCCCGACCAACGTCGAACTGCCGGGCGATGACGCGTTCCTGCAGCCGGGCAGCAAGCAGATCGCGGCCGGCTACTGCATCTACGGGCCGAGCACCCAGCTGGTGCTTACCGTGGGCCACGGAACGCATGCCTTCACCCTGGATCGCGAGAAGGGCGAGTTCGTGCTGACCACCGAGAACATGCAGATTCCGGCGGCCACCCAGGAATTCGCCATCAACATGTCCAACCAGCGCCACTGGGAAGCACCGATGCAGGCCTATGTCGGCGATCTGCTGGCCGGCAAGGAAGGTGCGCGTGGCAAGAACTTCAACATGCGCTGGATCGCCAGCATGGTGGCCGATGTGCATCGCATCCTGACGCGCGGTGGCATCTTCATCTATCCGTGGGACCGGAAGGATCCGTCCAAGGCCGGCAAGCTGCGCCTGATGTACGAAGCCAACCCGATGGGCCTGCTGGTCGAGCAGGCCGGTGGTGCCGCCTGGACCGGCCGCGAGCGCATCCTCGACATCCAGCCCGACCAGCTGCACCAGCGCGTGCCGGTGTTTCTCGGCTCGCGCGAGGAAGTGGCCGAGGCGGTGCGCTACCACCACCAGCACGACGCTGCACAGGCCTGAGCGGCGCACCGCGGCCACGCTCATGGCAGTTCGATGACATGACCGTGGGGTGACACCGACGGCGGCAAACGGCACCATCAAGCCATTGCCGCCGAAGGAATGCACGCATGCACGAGCAGGGCCCGGTCGATTTCATCGAAGTCATCCACAACGCGGTGCCCACGGAGGTCTGTGCTGCCATCGTCGAGCGCCTGCGTGCCACCCGCGGCCTGATGCCAGGTGCCGTCGGCAGCGGCGTGTTCCCGGAACTCAAGCACAGCAAGGACCTGCGCATCAGCGGCCTGGAGGGCTGGCAGGACGTCGACGTACAGCTGCAGCAGGCCGTGTTCAAGGGCCTGCTGACTTATCTACGCCGTTATCCACAGGCGCTGATCGCACCGTTGATGTTGCAGATCCAGGACAGCGACGGTCAGCCGCGACGCCTGTCGGCCGAGGACTTCCCCGACATGCCGGAGCAGCAGTTGGCCGACCTGGCGCGCACCTGCCTGCGCCCGGGCGCGATCAACCTGCAGTGGTATGCCGCAGGCGAGGGCGGTTACCCGTACTGGCACTGCGAGCTGTACCCGAAGGATGCGCAGGCCGAGACGCTGCACCGGCATGTGCTATGGACGCTGTACCTCAACGATGGATTCGACGAAGGCGAAACCGAGTTCCTGTTCCAGGGCCGCAAGATCGCACCGCGTACCGGCAGCCTGCTGATCGCTCCGACCGCCTTCACCCACACCCACCGCGGCAACCGGCCGCAGGGCGGCGACAAGTTCATCGCGACGAGCTGGATCCTGTTCCAGAGTGCGCAGAAGTTGTTTGGGGGTGGGTGAGGCATCACTGATTTATTACCCCATCAGACGGTCATCCCACACCATATGGTGTGGAGTTCCAGTCGCAGCACCGACCGCAGTCCTGCCATGTTGGCAATCAATGCCCGGCGGCGGCAGATTCATCGCAACGAACTGGACCCCGCCCGGAATACGCAGAAGCTGTCAGTGGGGGGGCACCACCAGGAGCTACGTGCTTGGCGTGTGCGTTCGCCCATATCGCTCCGGTCGCCTGTCGGCGATGAGCACTTTGGCGTTCCGCGAATGGAAAAGCATGGTCGGCGTCCAAATGAGGCTGGCAAGGATGAGTGCTGCAGCTACCCATAGCCACTGTGCGGTCAAAATTCCCGCAACAAGGACAATCCCAATGGGCGCCACAGAAACCAAAGCGATTACGTAGCAGATTGCATATTTAACGTGGCCCAGCTCCGAAACGATTTCGGTTCCGCAGCTACTGCATTCGGTCCTTACCTTCTTCTCGATCGAACGGCGAAGCGGAAAGCCCTGCCTCGGAGCACCACAACTGGGGCATGAAAATTTGAATGGGGATTTCAATTGCATATCTCCTCTCCCACTACAGCCGCAGCCGCCAATGCGCCAGAATTGTTGTGTGCTGCTTTGATTGCAGAAGCGCGCAGAAGTAGTTCGGTACTGGGTGAGACGTCACGGACAGCCCCGAATATGTTCTGGCAGGTCTGTGATTCTGCCATTGCCTACTGGAGAGCCGTCGAGCAATACATGTCGCTGTTCCTGTTCGACTCCCAGTAGATCCCGCCATACAGCTTGACGATCCGCCCCTTGACGGTCAGCTCCACCGAGCGTGCCAAGCGGCCATCGCAGAACACCATCAGGCGGTAGTCGGTCTGCTGTCTGTCCATTTTCACTTGCCACTTGTTCTCTGCTGCCTGCTTCAAGAAGAATGCAGCGACCTGCTCTGGATCAGATTCGAGCTCAGCGTCGAAGACCACCGCCAGGAAGGTGACCTTCTGCAGCATCTGGACATCAGTCGGAGGGAATCCAGAAGGCAACACGAACGTCCTGGCAGCCCCGCGCAACTCTGCTTCCGTTGGCTTCCCATTCCAATCTCCGCCTCCTATCGAACGACCCATTGAGAGGTAGGTCGCACCTATCAGGACAGCCACCGCCACGTACAGCAGCGACCGGAAAAACGATTTGGTCTTTACCATCTACTTCCCCAACTGCCGTCTCTCTCCGAGATCGGACATGGCTCTGTTTTCCCTTATTTTTCCGCAGATAAAATCTTGCAGTTTGTCAGCGCAAGAATCGCGAAGAACGCCACCGTCATACCAATGAGCTCAAACTGAATTGAGTCCGGATGACGCTTGCAGGCTTCAAACGCAGGGACGTCCTCCACATGATCAAGGCACTCTCTGACAAGACGGTAGAGCGACGACGCCCTACTGTAGAAATAGACCAAGGCGCCGACACTCGTAGCCCTCGCCGTCAAAATAAGGATCTTTACAAAATTGGCATTATTCACATTTTTCTTCCAGATCCTGATTGATGTTTCTTCCATAGCTGGTGGTCGCAGCTTCCATGAATGCAGCCTATTGTCACCGCGATTGGGGTCTCATCTGGTCCATCCCGCTTGCATCGGCAGCTTTCGTCTTTCCGAAAAATTTAGGTAGACCGAAAGTGCAGACCGACAAGTCAGCCCCTGCTTCTGAGCGCTGCATGCGTTGTCAGAACCAACATCTCGAACAGTGCGTAGATTGCCCCCAGTGTCGCCAGATAGCTCCATCCGCTTCCGACGTTTGGACCACAGTATTCCCCGGTAAGGCAGTTGAAGAGATGTCGCAGGATCTGCAGCTCACTCCAGAGGGCTGCGCTGGTCACAACCAGCATCGATAAAAAGATCGCTCGATTCCCAGTCGCCTTGGCTCCGTTTCATTGCAAGCCTCCGCAGCTCCAGCCATGAACGGAGCGGGAGAGTAACCACTGCGCCAAGACCCACGAATCCCAGCAGATGGATGAGAGCGCTCAATAGCGAATTGCTCATTTTCTCTCCATGCAGTTGATGCAGCAGCATGGGCCGCATCTGGGGTCATCATGTGGAGGGCCTGATGAGGTCACTGCTGGTTGCAGAAGGCGATCCAACCGGCGATTAGCCGCAGGGCATTGATATGGCTCTCGAAGCCATGTGGATGCACGCACCGCTCCTTGCCCGCAATGTTGCCGTGACTACCGCCCATACCGGCTTCGACCGTATCAGTCCGAATCCACTGTCAACGATTCCCTTGTCGTCGAGAGCTTCCGAGTGAGCGCCGCCTGTACAGAATGACGGCTGCCGTCACTCCGAATATCGCCGTGCCAAGACCCACCACTTCCCTTGCCCCGAAGACTTCGCCTGACAGAAGTCTGCCAATAGTCACCACAAGGAAGTTCACCGGGAGCATCACAAGAAGCGCGATGCCAAGCCAGAAAAGCGCTTTCATAATGTTTGCTTTCCACAATCGCAGAGGCGAAGCAGGGTCCGTCACGTTGTCCTTTTACCCTCTGGTGGCTTCGTCCGCGTCTGACGACTTTGCACTTCCTGTAGCATATTTCGGATTCCTTTAGTCAAGCGAATGGAGCTTCATGCTCGCTTTCATTCCTTGTGTTGCCGGATCTGAAGTCGCTTTCGCCTGAACCGTGAGTTCAGGAGGAAGTGGATAGTAATCTGGAGTTCACACAGTTGAACAGAGCGATGTGCGCAGTCGCGATGTCGTATCCGTCGCCGAGGCGCAGATCGCGATCACGGTTTTCCCCACGCGTTCCGCAGTAGCCAGTGCCACTACTTCAGAACAACGACCCCTGAGGCGAATCCACCTTCGGCGGCAGTGGCTTCTGGAAGCGGCTGCAATCCAGTTTCGGCCAGTGGCTGTTCTGGGCGTCGAAGCCCAAGCGCTTGCGCGCCAGCTTGAAGCGGTTGTTCAACAGATCCGCATAGACCCCCTGGCCACGCATGCGCGTGCCGAAGCGGCTGTCATAGTCCTTGCCACCGCGCAGCTGCTGGATGGTGCTCATCACGTGCGCCGCGCGATCCGGATGGTGGGCGTCCAGCCAGTCGCGGAACAGCGGTGCAACCTCCAGAGGCAGGCGCAGCAGCACATAGCCGGCAGTGCGCGCACCCGCCTCGTGCGCCGCTTCGAGCACGCTTTCCAGTTCACTGTCGTTGATCCACGGAATCACCGGCGCGACCATCACGCCAACCGGAATGCCCGCCTCGTGCAGACGCTTCATCGCGCGCAGGCGCGCGTGCGGTGCAGAGGCGCGCGGCTCGAGCTTCGCCGACAGGCGTGGATCCAGCGAAGTCACCGAGAAATGCACGCTGACCAGGTTCTCTGCCGCCAGTGGCGCAAGCAGGTCGATATCGCGCTCGACCAGCGCGTTCTTGGTGATCAGCGAGAACGGATGCTTCGTCTCCAGCATCACCTCGATCAACTGACGGGTCAGCTTGAACTTGCGCTCGATCGGCTGATACGCATCGGTGTTGATGCCGAGCGCGATCGGTTGCGGGACGTAGCCTGGCCGGGACAGCTCCTTGCGCAGCAGCTGCGGCGCATTGGTCTTGGCAAACAGCTTGGTCTCGAAATCCAGGCCCGGCGACAGGTTCAGATAGGCATGCGACGGGCGCGCGAAGCAGTAGGAACAACCGTGCTCGCAGCCACGATACGGATTGACCGACTGGCTGAAGCCTACGTCCGGCGAGGTATTGCGGCTGATGATGCTGCGCGCGGTTTCAGCGCGTACCTCGGTGCGCAGGCGGGGGGCCGCGAACTCGTCGCTTTCATTCACGTCCCAGCCGTCGTCCACCGCCTCGCTGACGGTGCTCTCGAAGCGCCCGGCAAGGTGGGAGCTGGACCCTCGGCCTTTGATCGCGATACCCATGTGGGTAGCCTACGCCGCTGCCGTCTCAGCGGCTGCGACAACAGTATTGGTCCCGCCGGGCAGGGTCCGGCGCTACCTCAGAGCAGCGCCAGATAGCCCCGAACGGTCGCATCCAGCCCGTCATACAGGGCCTCGCCGATCAGTGCATGCCCGATCGAGACCTCCAGCACCTCCGGCACGTTCGCCAGGAAGTCACGCAGGTTGTCCTGCGACAGGTCATGGCCGGCATTCACGCCAAGCCCCACGGCCTGCGCGCGGCGCGCGGCCGTGGCGAACAGCGCCAGCATCGCTGCGGCGTCGCCTGCGGCGTGCGCTTCGGCATAGGGTCCGGTGTACAGCTCGATGCGATCGGCGCCGACCTCGGCCGCCTGTTCCAGCAACGGGTTGCCGGCATCGACGAACAGGCTGACCCGGCAGCCCATCGCCTTCAACTCCGCCACCAGCGGACGCAGGCGCTCGCCGTCGCGCTCGAAGTCGAAACCGTGGTCGGAGGTGATCTGGCCATCGCCGTCCGGCACCAGGGTGGCCTGCGCCGGACGCGTCTGCGCGCACAGCGGCAGCAGTCCCGGGTAGCCGTCGCGTGGCGGTGCGAAGGGATTGCCTTCGATGTTGAATTCGACGCCACGGACGCGGGTCAGCGTGGACAGCGCAAGCACGTCCTCGGCGGTGATGTGGCGTCGATCAGGTCGCGGATGCACGGTGATGCCATGGGCGCCGGCATCCAGGCAGGCCTGGGCGGCACGCACCACATCGGGTTCGGCACCACCGCGCGAATTGCGCAGGACGGCGATCTTGTTGACGTTGACACTGAGCTGGGTCATCGAACGGTACTACTTGGAAAGAGGGGACGGATCGTGTTCGTCGCGTTGATCCGCGCCACGGGCCTCGGCCTGCTCACGCAGGCGGCGCAGCTCGTCGGCATCGATCAGGGTTGAGGGATCACTCTGCAGATCACCGAACCGGGCCACGTAGCGGCCACGCACCCAGGCCAGCAGGAAGGCGAGGGCCGCCAGCAGCGCCAGCGCCATCAGCCCCGGGCTTGGGGTTTTCAGCGCGAAGGCGAAACAGCCCAGCGCCGGCAGCAGGTACAACCAGTACATAGTCAGGCTCCCCGGATGATCGCCGCAGTGTAGCGCCGCCTTACAGCAGCGGCGAGGCCAGGCGCGCGAAGGCCTCAGGCAGGCGTTGCAGCCACAGCGAGCGGGCCGCGGCCTGGTCGTGCACGCGGGTAGCGCGCTCGAACTCGGCCTCCAGCAGGCCCGCCAGGGCGGCGACCCGCTCGCGGTCGCTGATCATCATCGACAGTTCGAAGTTCAGGCGGAAGCTGCGATGGTCGAAGTTGGCACTGCCGACGATGCAGACGTCGTCGTCGGCGATGAAGGCCTTGGTATGCAGCATGCGGGGGCCGTACTCGTAGATCTTCACCCCGGCGTGCAGCAGCTCGTCGAAGTAGGACCGTGCGGCCTGGGTCACGAACCAGGAATCGCTCATCTTCGGCACCAGCAGGCGCACGTCCAGTCCGCCCAGCGCGGCCGAGGTCAGCGCCATCCGCGCGGCTTCGCCCGGCACGAAGTAGGGCGTGACCAGCCACACGCGCTCCTGCGCTTCCTGGATGGCCGCCACGTGGAGCCGGTGGATGGTCTCCCAGCCCGAGTCCGGGCCGGACACCAGCACCTGTGCGTTGATCGAGCCTTCGCCGCGGAGCGGCATGTCCGCCGGCCACATCCGCGCGATGTCGAAATGCGAGTGGTCCTGACCGCTGGCGTAGAGCCAGTCCTCTGCAAACACCAGTTGCAGGCTGCGGACCACGTGACCGCGGATGCGCATGTGCAGGTCGCGATAGGCGTTGGCGTTGCGGCTCTCATCCTCGTCATCGGTGATGTTGATGCCGCCGGTGAACGCGAGGCGGCCATCGACGATCACCAGCTTGCGGTGGGTGCGCAGGTTCAGCCACGGTCGCTTGAAGGGCTTCAGCAGCTGGCGGGGATGGAACCAGACCGCTTCACCGCCGGCGTCGAGCAGCGGCTGCAGGAAGCGTCGCGGCACCGCGGACGAGCCCACTGCATCGAGCAGCAGCCGCACCTGCACGCCGGCGCGGGCACGTTCGACCAGGGCATCACGCAGTGCGGTTCCGGCATGGTCGGGATTGAAGATGTAGTACTCCAGATGCACGTGGTCACGCGCCTGCGCCACCGCTTCCAGCAGCGCGGCATAGGTCGCCGCGCCATCGACCAGCCAGGTCACTTCGGTGGCACTGCTCGGCGCCAGTCCGGTGGTGGCCTGGGCGATCTTGGCCAGCTCGGTGCAATCGGCATCGGGCGGGCAGACGTCGCTGTAATGCTCCATCCCCGATCGCGCGCGGCCACGACGCAGGCGCTGCCGCTTCACCTTCTGCGGACCGAGCAGGTAATAGATGAAAAGGCCGAGGTAGGGCAGCAGGGCCAGCGACAGGATCCAGCTCAGCGTGGCTACCGGTTCGCGCTTCTGCAGCATGATCCAGCCCGCCAGCGCGAGCAGGTACAGCAGGTAGGCCACGGCCAGGATCGAACCCAGGTGGGCAATGCCATCAAGCCAGTGGCGGAGGGAGTCGAAGAGGGCGAGCATGCGCCGATCATAGCGGGCGCGTGAAGTCAGAGGGGGTCAGATCCCTTTTCCGCAGGGAAAGGGATCTGACCCCGTCGGGCTTCGCAGGCACAAAAAAAGACGCCCCTGTCTCCAGGGGCGTCTGCAGTCGCGTCATGACTGTTGTGTTGCGGTATTGCGTTTACTGCTGTACGAAGCCGATCTTCTTCATCTGAGCATTCTTCGCGGCAGCCAGAACCTTGGCCATCACGTCGTACTCGGAATCCGGGCTTGCATCGATCCGCAGTTCCGGCTGGTTGGTCGGGTCACGCTGGACCTCCTGTTCCATCCGCTGCTGCAGCTCGCTGGTGCTGATCGGGCTGTTGTTCCACGAGACCTGGTTGCTGGCGTCGATCTTCAGTTCGATCGGCGGCGGCGGTTCGACCAGCTGCGGCGGTGGGTTGAGCACGCGCTGCGGCAGGTCCACGGCGATCGGGTAGGTCATGATCGGCGCGGTCACGATGAAGATGATCAGCAGCACCAGCATCACGTCCACGAGGGGCGTGACGTTGATGTCGGCCATGGGGCCCTTGCCACCACCACTACTGAATGCCATGGCTTATTGCCCCTTTTCTTTGGTCGCGACGAAGCCGACGTCCAGCATGCCCTGCTCCTGCGCGACCTTGGTCAGGTCGTTGATGACGCGCATCTTGGTGGTGCGGTCACCACGCAGGTTCAGCGGCGGCTGCGGGGTCTGCTGGGCGGCGGTCGCCAAGCGCGACTCGAGCGTCTGCTTGGTGATTTCTTCGTCGTTCCAGTAGATCGAGCCGTCTTCCTTGACTGCCAGGGTGATCGGACCGGAGCGCTTTTCGGCGTCATCCGGATTCTGGATCAGGTTGGCTTCCGGCAGATCCACCTTGACCTTGTGGGACATCAGGGGCGCCGTGATGATGAAGATGATCAGCAGCACCAGCATCACGTCCACGAGGGGCGTAACGTTGATGTCGGCCATGGGGCCGCCGCTGTTACCACTACTGAAAGCCATAACGGGCTCCGTCTAGATCTTGATGACTACTTGCTTCGTCGCGGGTGGAAGCGCGCCGCAATCAGCGGACGCGCGAACCGGTGGCGAAGAAGTCGTGCAGGTCGTGCGCGAAGGTATCGAACTTGCTGATGGTCGCGCTGTTGATCTTGCTGAAGAAGTTGAAGGCGAACACGGCCGGGATCGCGACGAACAGACCGATCGCGGTCATGATCAGCGCTTCACCCACCGGGCCGGCAACGGCGTCGATCGAAGCGGAGCCGGTGGCACCGATCTTGATCAGCGCGCCGTAGATGCCCCACACGGTACCCAGCAGACCGACGAACGGAGCGGTCGCGCCGACGGTGGCCAGCAGGGTCATGCCCGACTGCAGCTTGTTGCTTTCGCGGGTGACGGCCTGACGCAGGGCGCGGTCGACGAATTCCGAACGGCTCAGGTTCTCACCCAGGCCACCGGTACCGCCGCCTTCAGCGCGCTGGTGGTGGGCAGCTGCCTGGGCAGCGTCCAGGGCGATCTTCGAGAACGGCTCCGAAGCCGGCTGCTCTTCCATCGCACGGATGGCGTCCTGTGCGTTCGGGGTGTCCCAGAACAGGCTGACGACGCGATCGGCAGCGCTCTTCAGGCGGGTGGCGCGGAAGATGTTGATGACGGTCCAGTACCAGGACATGGCCGACATGATCACCAGGGTCAGCAGCACGACCCAGGAAACAGCGAAATCACCCGGCTTGGTGGTCATTTCGTGGATCAGGTGCTCGAAGCCCATCTGCGACAGGGCGTTGGACGGATTGCCCCCGGCAGCAGCGGCGATGAAAATTTCCTGCAGCATGACGCTTACCTTTGTTGTGTGTGGTGATAAAGGGTGTAGCTAAGCTAAACAATCGAACCGGAGCGGGGGTGGCCCGAAGCCACCCGAACGCATCAGTTCAGCGCAAAGTTGACCGGGACGCGAACGCGACCTGCCGTCTTCTTACCGCCAGATTCAGCGGCGTTGAAGCGCCACTTGCGTGCTGCTTCCATCGCAGCACGGTCCAGGTCGCGGTTACGGCTGGACTTTTCCACCGTGACATTGGTGACGTTGCCGCTGGCATCGACATCAATGATCAGGATCACTTCACCCTGGATACCTGCGCGGAATGCTGCCGGCGGATAACGCGGGGGATTCATCGCCTTGGACGAGATGTCCACGCTGGCCTCGATCGACGCCGGCGGGCTTGGCGGCGACGGCGGGGTCGGCGGAGTGACGATATCGTTCGGACGCGGTTCCGGCACGTCCACGACCGGCGCCTGCGGCGGCGGCGGGACCGGCGACGGCTTCGGCGGCGACAGATTCTTCACCGGCGGCGGCGGAGTATCTGTCGGCGGCGGCGGCGGCGGCGGCGGGGGCGGCGGCGGCGGTGCGTCGACGATGGTCACCATCACATTGCGTTCCTTCTCCGCAGCGGCCTTGGGAGCCACGGCAGGGATCAGAAGCATCATGAAGGCGGCCAGATGCAGGGCGATTACAAACGCGATGCCGACGATGCGAGGCCAGCTCAGCCCCTTGTCATCGGGTTGTTCGTACCGGTGAACGACTAGTTGTTCCGTCATGCGCCAAGAGCTCAATAGTGGGGCCGGGATGCCGGGGGCGGAATCCCTGATCAGCGGTGCATGACACCGCAGGAACCTCCAAGCTTATACCAATCCTGAGCGCCTGCGCATCAACTGAGCAGGCGTTCAGGCGTTATTCCTACTTACTTCAGGTTGATGATTTTCTTGGCATCAGCCTGGTTCTTCACGCCCTTCGCCAGCGCCTGCTGGGCGGCCTGCTTGGCCTCGGGGACGCGACCTTCGGCATGCAGGACGCGTGCCAGGTTCAGGTAGGTCTCACCGTCCTTGGACAGCGGGGCGGCCTTCTGCCACGCATCGATCGCCTGCGGCACCTGGTCGGAGTAGTAGTAGGACTGGGCCAGCGCCAGGTAGACCTGGTAATCCGGCTTCAGGATGCCCTTCTGCAACCCTTCGTTGATGACCGCGATGACGTCCTTTTCCTTGTTCTCGGTGTTGGCATAGATCGAGTACAGCTGCTTGTACTCGCGCTCTTCGGTGAGCTGGCCGCTGCTGCGCAGCTTGTCCATCACCGCGGCGGCCTTGGGCATCTGGTCGGCCTGCATGTACATGTTGGCCAGGTTCAGCTGCGCCTTCTTGTCGTTCGGGTTCTTCGCCGCCAGGGCCTCGGCGGCCTGCACGGCTTCACCGGTCTGGCCGGCCTCGGACAGGGCGGCCATCAGCAGCTGGTTCCAGCTGTCCTTCGGCTCGGTGGAGCCGGCGATCGCCTGCTTCAGCACCGGGATCGCTTCCTGGTAGCGCTCCAGCTGGTACAGCGCCTGGCCCTTGGCGATCAGCTCTTCCGGCTTGGTCGACTTGCTCTCGGCGAAGTACTTGTCCAGGGTGGCCAGGCCTTCGGCGGTCTGGTCTTCCTGCAGCTGCAGCTGGCCCAGCATCAGCATCGACTGGAAGTGGCCGTTGTTGTCCAGGCCGTTGAACTGCAGCACCTGCTTCAGGTAGGCGATGGCGGCGGCAACGTCGTCGGTCTGGTAGGCGGCCTGCGAAGCCAGCTGCGCGGCCAGCGACTTGTCGTACTCGTTCGCGGCGCTGTCAGCCAGGATCGCGTCGGCCTGGGTGCGGGTCTCCGGGAACTTTTCCTTGTTGTAGCTGTCTACCAGTTTCTGCAGCTTGCCACCCATCTTGGCCGAGGACTTGGCCGCCGGCTCCTGGCGGGTCGCATTGGGGTACAGCGGTTCGGCCTTGGCCTGCTTGCTGCTGCCGCCGCGGTTGCCACGGTCGGAGGAACGCGAGGACTGCGCGAGCGCATCGGTGACCACGGCGCCGGTCAGGGCGGTCGCGACGAGGACGGAAAGCACAGCTTTGTGTTTACGGAAAATCATCGTTCACCTCGATCGAACCGCCGGATAGCGGCAAAGTCGGACTGTCAGAAAAATCTGAGCCGCCAAACGTATCAGAAACAGATGGCGTGAGAAATCGTTTTATGTGCTGCAATACAGCATGAAACTGCGCACTCATCCGCACTTTGGTCGCAGTCCGGCCGCCTGCGCCTGCTGGTAGACCGGCATCAGGGCAGGGGAATCACGTCGCAGCTCCTGGATCCGGTTGGCCGGATCGGGGTGGGTGGACAGCCATTGCGGGCTGCGTCCGCCGCTGGCGGCCATCATGTTCTGCCACAGGTCCACCGCCTGCGCCGGGTTGAAGCCGGCCTGCGCCATCAGCCGCTGGCCGATCACGTCCGCCTCGCTTTCCTGGGTCCGCGAGCCCGGCAGCAGGAACGCCGTCTGTGCCCCCATGCCGCCAAGCTGGTTGACCGTGCTGGCCGCGCCTTCGCCATAGGCAGCGCCGGCCAGTGCGCCGAGTACCGCCAGGCCGGTCTGCGCGCCCATCTGCCGGGTGATGCGCTCCTCGTGGTGGCGGGCGATGACATGGCCGATCTCGTGGCCGATCACGGCCGCCAGCTGGTCCTGGTTCCTGGCTACGGTGAAGATGCCGGTGTTCACGCCCACCTTGCCGCCAGGCAGGGCGAAAGCGTTGGGTTCCTTGTCGACGAACACGGCGGTTTCCCACCGTACGCCACGGTATTGTGGAGGCAGCTGGGCGACCAGCGCGTTGACCACGCACTGCACGTAGCCGTTCTGCCGGCCGTCCGTGCTGATCTTTTCCTTCTGCTTCGTCTCGGCGAACGCCTGCGCGCCGAGCTGGTCAAGCTGTGCCTGCGAGACGCCACCGATCATCTGCCGCCGTCCGGTCGGCGATGTGGTGGTCGCGCAGGCGCTGACCAGGGTGGTGATGACAAGGGCCAGCAGCAGTTGTTTCATGGGTCCACCCCCGTGTTCATGAGCGCAGTGTGTATCGTCGCTGCTTAATCTTTCGTCAAGCGGACAGCCGTTACGTCGCGCCGAAGAACACCAGCGCCACCAGTGCCACGGCATTGTTCAGGGCATGTGCGGCGATGGCCGCCCAGAGCGTTCCGGTACGGCGGTACAGCCAGCAGAATGCAGCGCCCATGCCGCCGTAGACCAGCCACAGCTGGGCGATCTCGGCCGGGCCGTTGGCGCTGGTGCCGGGAATTTCATGGATCAGGGCGAAGGCAAGGCTGCTCAGTATCATGCCCAGCCAGGGGCGACCGGCCTGCCACAAGCGCCCGAACAGGACGCGCCGGAACAGCAGTTCCTCGTAGGCCGGCGCCAGCACCACCGCGAACAGCATCAGGAACAGCGGAAAGCGCGCGACCGCGTTCTGCATCAGTTCCACGTTGGTCGGCACCGGTTCGATGCCGAACTGCCGAGACAGGAAGGCGATGCCGTTGCTGCCCACTACGATCAACGTGGCCACCAGCAGCGTCCAGCCCCAGGTGGAGGGCCGGCGCAGCGCGTCACGCGACGCCTGGCGTTCGGCCGCATTGGCCGGTCGTCGCCAGAAATACAGCAGCAGGGCCGCGCCGCCGGTAGCGAACAGCGCCATCAGGATCTGCGCCAGGGCCCCCGGCTGACCCAGTGCTTCGGTCAGGGTGCCGGGATCGGGTGCGGCGCCGTTGGCCTTCGCGTTTGCGTAGCCGACCATCATTCCGCGGTACAGGCCCCAGAACAGGCCACTGATCAGGCTCAGGCCGAACAGGGTGACGGCGGCGATGCCCAGATCGATGAAGAATCCCGCCAGCGGCGAAGCGGCGCGGGGGGCGGCGGTCGCCGGCGGAACCGGCGGCGGTGCGGAAACCGGAGCGGAAGCGGACATCAGATACCTGCGATCAAGGGGCAAGGGCCGGCGCGCCTCCCCGCGCACCGGCCACGTCCCGATTGTGTCAGATATCCAGGTTGGCGACCTTCAGTGCGTTGTCTTCGATGAAGTCGCGACGCGGCTCGACGACATCGCCCATCAGGGTGCTGAAGATCTGATCGGCGGCCACGGCGTCTTCGATGCGTACCTGCAGCAGGCGGCGGGTATCCGGATTCACGGTGGTATCCCACAGCTGTTCCGGATTCATTTCACCCAGGCCCTTGAAGCGCTGGATCTGGCGACCGCGCTTGGCTTCATCCAGCAACCAGTTCTGCGCCTTCACGAACGAATCGACCTCGATCGACTTGGCACCGCGGGTGATGGTCGCCCCCTCGCGTACCAGGCCATGCAGCAGCTTGGCTGCCTGGTGGATCGCGCGCAGTTCGCCGGTTTCCAGGGCCGAAAGCGGCAGCACCTGGATGTGCTCTTCGCCCATGTGACGTCGGGTCACCAGCACGGCCGCGGGGCGCTGTTCATTGGCCTCCTGCAGTTCCAGGCTGAAACGCGGGCTGCCCAGGCTGCCCTGGTTCAGGCGCCTAGCCAGCGCGTCCAGGCCTTCACCTTGGCCGGCATTGCGCAGGGTGTCCAGTTCCAGCGGCATGAAGTCGACCAGCGCTTCGAGCAGGTTGCGATCATAGCGATGCGCATTGCGTTCGATCGCGTCCTGCGCGGAGGCGTAGGCCAGCAGCAGCTTCTCCAGGGCAACGCCCTCGATGCCGGGCTCGCCGGCGGCCGGCACCAGCGACGCGTTTTCCACCGCGCTGCTGGCCAGATAGCTGTCCAGCGCCGGATCATCCTTCAGGTACAGCTCCTGCTTGCCCTGTTTGATCTTGTACAGCGGCGGCAGGCCGATGTAGACGTAGCCGCGCTCGATCAGCTCCGGCATCTGACGGTAGAAGAACGTCAGCAGCAGCGTGCGGATATGGGCGCCGTCGACGTCGGCGTCGGTCATGATGATGATCTTGTGATAGCGCAGCTTGTCCGGGTTGTACTCATCACGGCCGATGCCGGTACCGAGCGCGGTGATCAGCGTACCGACCTGGTCGGACGACAGCATGCGGTCGAAGCGCGCACGTTCCACGTTGAGGATCTTGCCGCGCAGCGGCAGTACCGCCTGGTTCTTGCGGTTGCGACCCTGCTTGGCCGAACCACCTGCCGAGTCACCCTCGACGATGAACAGCTCGGACAGCGCCGGATCCTTCTCCTGGCAGTCGGCCAGCTTGCCCGGCAGGCCGGCGATATCCAACGCGCCCTTGCGGCGCGTCAGGTCACGGGCCTTGCGGGCCGCTTCGCGCGCACGCGCGGCATCGACGATCTTGCCGGCAATCGCCTTCGCTTCGTTCGGATTCTCCTGCAGGAATTCTTCCAGACGCTGGCCGAAGGCACTTTCCACGGCCGGACGCACGTCCGAGCTGACCAGCTTTTCCTTGGTCTGGCTGGAGAAGCTGGGATCGGGCACCTTCACCGACAGCACCGCGATCATGCCCTCTCGCATGTCATCGCCGGTCAGGTTGATCTTTGCCTGCTTGGCGATGCCGTTCTGCTCGATGTAGTTGTTGAGCACACGGGTCAACGCACCGCGGAAACCGGCCAGATGGGTGCCGCCGTCCTTCTGCGGAATATTGTTGGTGAAGCAGTACATCGTTTCCTGGTAGGAATCGGTCCACTGCAGCGCCACTTCCACGGTGATGCCGTTGGATTCGCCGCTGACCGCGATGACGTTCGGATGCAGCGGCGTCTTCAGCTGGGCCAGATGCTCGACGAAACTGCGGATGCCGCCTTCATAGTGGAAGTCGTCGCGCCGGCCATCGCCGCGTTCGTCCGCCAGCACGATCTTGACGCCGGAGTTCAGGAACGACAGTTCACGCAGGCGACGGGCCAGGATGTCGTAGTGGAATTCGACGTTGTCGTGGAACGCGACGGTCGACGGCCAGAAGCGCACGGTCGTGCCGCGCTTGGTGGTGCTTTCCAGCTTGGCCAGCGGGCTGACGGCAGCGCCGTTGCTGAATTCCTGCTGGTAATGGAAGCCGCCCTGGAATACGTCCACCAGCAGCTTCTGCGACAGCGCATTGACCACGCTGACACCCACACCATGCAGGCCGCCGGAAACCTTGTAGCTGTTGTCGTCGAACTTGCCGCCGGCGTGCAGGACCGTCATCACCACTTCGGCTGCCGAGACTTCGCGGCCCAGCTTGGCGCTCATCTGCTCATGCTTGCCGACCGGAATACCACGACCGTTGTCGGAGACCGACACCGAACCGTCGGCGTGGATCGTCACCGCGACATGGTCAGCATGACCGGCCAGCGCCTCATCGATGGAGTTGTCGACCACCTCGAACACCATGTGGTGCAGGCCGGTACCGTCATGGACGTCGCCGATGTACATACCGGGACGCTTGCGGACAGCCTCCAGGCCTTCCAGGGCGGTGATGCTGTTGGCGTCGTAGTTGCCATTGTTTACCGGGGTGTTCTGTTCGTCGCTCATTGCGCTTGCCGTAGGCTCCGCAGGTCGGGCACCACAGGAAGCGGTGCACCGAGAATGAAAGGATTGCAACCCGAATTATACCAGCCAGGGTCGAGCGGCCCTGTTGTACGCACTATGGCACAGCCACGATCTGTCCATGTTCCACGTGGAACCGGGTGATGTCGGTCAGCGCCTGCAGCGCGGCCGGCGTTTCGGTTGCCGTGACGAAGATCTGCGCCGGGCCGGCAAGCAGGCGCTCCAGCACCCGCGCCTGGTGGGTGCGATCCAGTTCGGAGGCCAGATCGTCCAGAGCAATGACCGGCCATTCCCCGCGCTGTTCCGCATAGTCTTCGGCCTGGGCCAGCAGACACGCCAAGGCCGTAAGTTTGGCCTGGCCGCGCGACAGCGCGTCCCGCCCTGGAATATGGCTGAAGTCCACGCTCCAGTCCGCCCGATGGGGCCCAACGGATGTATAGCCCGCCTGCCGGTCCCGCTCGCGTGCCAACAGCAGTGCATCGGCCAGCGGCAGTTCGTGGCGGCGCCATCCCGGACTCAGGTCCAGCGCCTGGATACCCAGCTGGGGGGCAAGACTGGCCGCCAGCGCGATGGTGCGCTCCTGCAGCCGCTCCAGATAACGCTGACGTCGGCTGGTCAACGGTTCGCCGGCCTCTGCCAGTTCGTGATCCCACGTATCGAGCATCCTTGCTGGCCCTCCCTGTTTGAGCAGGGCATTGCGCTGCTTGAGCGCCCGTGAGTAGCGGCGCCACAGGGAGAGAAAATCCGGTTCCACGTGGAACAATCCCCAATCGAGGAAACGGCGACGGGGCTCACCACCACCGCTGACCAGAGCATGGCTGCCCGGCTCGAACGTCACCACCGCCAGTGCAGCACATAGATTGCCAAGCTGGCTGACATCTTCACCATCCAGACGCCCCTTCCAGTCCTGTCCGCTATGGCGGAGACCGGCCTTGCGGCGGTGCGGCGATGACTGGCCGCGCTGTTCGTCCCATTCCACAAAGATGTCCAGCGCATCCTGGCCCTGGCGCACCAGGCCGTCGCGCACCCGACCACGGAAGCTGCGCCCGTAAGCCATCAGATGCAACGCCTCCAGCACACTGGTCTTGCCGGCCCCATTGTCGCCCGTCAGCAGATTCAATCCCGGTTGTGGCGACAGCTCCACCACGCCAAAGCGGCGCAGATGGTGCAGGACGAGGCGACGGATCTGCATGGGGTGCGAAGGACCATCCGCACGAAGCGGTAGAGGGGCAGGGAATCCATCAGCTTACTGCATCGGTCAAGTCCGCCGTTGGCGTCAGGCTATCGCTCTACAGACCATGGCGCTGTTGCGAACGTGTCCTGACCGGCTTACGGACGACGGCCCGCAAAAAACCTGCCGCATTTCTTTGAAATCTGCGCACCAACACCCGTGGCGGTTCCACAGATTTCAAGAATTTCAAGCCAGCGGTTTCACGCTATGCACAGCGGCCCGGTATTACTTATACACAAGGTATGGGCAATCTGTGGATAAAAAAGCCGCTTTGGCCCTGCCTGAAATCTATCCACAGGTTCCCCCCCAGCCCCAGGCGCCGATATGCAGGGGGTTTCAGCACATTAAAAACCAATAAAATCAACGAGATGACCCTGTTTTCCACGAAATCTGGCTCTACCATCACCACCAGGCTTTAGATTTATACCCAGATTTAGAAGCTAGGAAGGGCACACAGCGCCTGCGACGACGTCTGTGGATAGTCGCGTCAGCAACAGGAGCAACTACGCGGATCCGGGCAGGCAGAACAGCTATAGGGATCTGCCACACCGGGGACTGGCCCTTGCAGCACGATGGAGAAACGGGATGCTCCACGTGGAACCCCCCCAAAAAAAACGCCCGGAACGTTCCGGGCGTCTTCTGGTTCCACGTGGAACAGCGCAACCGTCAGAGACGCAGCGGCATCACCACATGGCGGGACTTCTCGCTGCTGGACTCGCGCACCAGCGCCGACGAATTGGAGTCGCGCAGCTGGATGATGACCTCTTCGTCGCGCAATGCGGACAGGGCGTCCAGCAGGTAATTCACATTGAAGCCGATGGCCAGATCGCTGACGGTGGTATCGGCTTCGATCTCTTCCTGCGCTTCTTCCTGTTCCGGGTTATGCGCGCTGATCTTCAGGTTGCCCGGCGAAACTTCCACGCGGATGCCGCGGTACTTCTCGTTGGACAGGATGGCCGCACGCTGCAGCGAGGCGCGCAGTGCCTCACGGTCGACCTTCACTTCGCGGTCGGCACCAATCGGAATCACCGCTTCATAGTCCGGGAAACGACCGTCAATCAGCTTCGAGGTGAACGTGACATCGTCCCGCTTCACGCGCACGTGGCTGCGGCCTACCTCCAGCTCGATCTCCCGATCGCCGCTCTCCAGCAGGCGCTGCAGCTCGGTCACGCCCTTGCGCGGCACGATGATCTGTCGCTTGGAGCCGCTGGGCTTGGCCAGATCCGTTTCACACAGGGCGAGGCGGTGTCCGTCGGTGGCCACCGTACGCAGCGCATCGCCACGCAGGTCGAACAGCAGGCCGTTGAGGTAGTAGCGCACGTCCTGCTGGGCCATCGCGAACGCAGTGCGTTCAATCAGCTCCTTCAGGGTCGCTTCGCCGATCGCCACGCGCTCGGTGGCTTCCACCTCGTCTACCGACGGGAAGTCGTTGGACGGCAGCGTTGCCAGGGTGAAGCGGCTGCGACCCGCCTGCACGGTGATCTTGTCACCGGTCTGCGAGACGGTGATCCGGCTGCCATCGGGCAGGGCGCGGATGATCTCGAACAGCTTGCGCGCCGGAATGGTGGTTTCGCCGTCCTGGGCATCTTCAACCGCGATCCGCGACACCATCTCCACTTCCAGGTCGGTACCGGTCAGCGAAAGCTGGCCGTTCTGCACCTGGACCAGGAAATTGGCCAGAACCGGAAGGGTCTGGCGGCGTTCGACCACGTTGACGACCTGTGCCAACGGCTTGAGAAAGGCTTCGCGCTGCAGTGTGAAACGCATGTGGTTCCGTGCCCCTATGCTTTAAAAAATGTGGAATAAATCAAAAGCTTGGTGGTGCTGGTAGAGACAGAATCGCTGGAAAACAACGTTAAGTCTTTGTAATAAAAAGGATTTCTGGCATCGAAACCCTCTGTATTACCGCCCCCCAGAGGGTGGGGAAAGCTGTGGATAAATTCCACGCGTTGTCAGGCGCCCTTTTTATCCACAGCTCATCCCGCGCTTGCTACCGGATTCTGCACCGTTTTGTGCGATGACGCCTCATCGTCGTCCGTGCATCATTCGCTCAGCTTCCGGATCAGCTTGTCCCAGTCCTCGCGGAGCTTGCCGTCGGTTTCCATCAACGTCCGGATCTGACGGCAGGCATGCAGCACCGTGGTGTGATCGCGACCGGCGAATGCGTCGCCGATCTCGGGCAGGCTGTGCTCGGTCAACTCCTTGGTCAGGGCCATGGCGACCTGGCGCGGACGGGCCAGCGAGCGGGTTCGGCGCTTGGACAGCAGATCCTTGATCTGCAGCCCGTAGTAGTCGGCAACGGTTTTCTGGATGTTGGGAATGCTGATCGCCTGCTGCTGGGCGCGCAGCAGGTCACGCAGGGTTTCCTGCGCGAACTCGGTAGTGATCGCACGGCCGGTGAAGTTGGCGCGGGCGGTCAGGGTATTCAGCGCGCCCTCGAGGTCGCGCACATTGGAGCGCATCTTCTTGGCGATCAGGAACGCAACATCATCGGGAATCTCCGCACCGCGTTCGCGCGCCTTGGCCAGCACGATCGCCGCACGGGTCTCGAAGTCAGGCGGTTCGATTGCGACCGACAGTCCCCAGGCAAGCCGCGACTTGAGGCGCGCTTCCAGCCCTTCGACCTCGCGCGGGTACCGGTCACAGGTCAGGATGATCTGCTGCTTGCCGTCGAACAGGGCGTTGAAGGTGTGGAAGAACTCTTCCTGGGTGCGATCCTTGCCGGCGAAGAACTGGATGTCGTCGATCAGCAGCGCGTCGACCTGCTGGAACTGGCGCTTGAACTGATCCATGGTCTTTTCCTGCAAGGCCCGGATCATCGCGCTGAAGAACTGTTCCGAGCGCAGGTACAGCACCTTCGCACCCGGATTGGCCTGGCGCATGGCGTTGCCGGCGGCGA
Organism: Stenotrophomonas sp. Steno-C15; assembly: GCF_056393265.1. Classification (NCBI taxonomy): domain Bacteria; kingdom Pseudomonadati; phylum Pseudomonadota; class Gammaproteobacteria; order Lysobacterales; family Lysobacteraceae; genus Stenotrophomonas; species Stenotrophomonas sp. Steno-C15. The sequence goes on along the minus strand of NZ_JBWJPF010000009.1, from coordinate 51,916 downwards.
ACATCAGGTGGGTCTTGCCCAGTCCGGTGCCTCCGTACAGCAGCAGCGGATTGTGTGCGCGATCGCCCGGTTTCTGCGCTGCCTGGAACGCAGCGGCGAGGCCGAGCTGGTTGCTGCGGCCTTCGACGAAGTTGGCGAAGGTGTAATGGCTGTCCAGATTGCCGGCGAACGGCACCTGGGGTTCGCTGGCTGCGTGCGCCGAATGCGTGGAAACCGGCGCGGTCTGCGCCTCTACCGGGCGCGGACGGGAGCCGATTTCAAGAAAAACGTCGCTGAAACCAGCGAAATGCGCCAGCAGCTCGCGGATGCGCGGCAGGTACAGCTCGCGCACCTGGTCGACGATGAAGGCATTCGGTGCATACAGCACCAGGCTGTCCACGCGCAGATCGGCCTGCAGCGGCTTCAACCAGGTGTGAACGTCTTCAGGCGGGAACTCCGCTTCGAGGCGTTCGAGACTACGGGACCAGGCATCCATCAGCAATAATCGTCCGATGGCCGGGGTGGGGGCGCGACAAGGCGCCCAAACACAGGCCGGAAAGGGGGGAAATGGATGGCTCAGACTACCACCGAGCGCCCGCCTTCGGAATGCTTGTCCCCTACTTATTCACAAAAACATCCACAGCTATTGCACAGGCCGGTGAACTCGCGTAGTCCCCAGGGCTTGACGCGGGGTGGGGTACCTCTCTAGAATTTCCGGTTCTTTCCGTCCCATTCATACGAGAGGCCCCAATGGCCACCAAGCGCACCTACCAGCCCAGCAACCTCAAGCGTAAGCGCGACCACGGCTTCCGTGCCCGTATGAAGACCGCTGACGGCCGCAAGATCCTGTCGCGTCGCCGCGCCAAGGGCCGCAAAGTCCTGAGCGCCTGATTGCCATGCCGCACATCGCGGCAGACGCAATCCCTTCGACAGTGAATACTGCAGACCCGCGCAAGCGATTCCCTCGCTCTGCGCGGGTTCGCACGCGTGCCGAATACTCAACGGTCTTCAACGGCGCCCGCCGTGTGTCCGATCCGCTGATGACCCTGCACTGGCTGCCGGCTGACCGGCCGGCCAGGCTGGGTCTGGCGGTTTCCCGCAAGGTCGATCCGAACGCCGTCGGGCGCAACCGGATCAAGCGCGTCCTGCGCGACATCCTGCGTCAGACACGAACCGATATCCAGCCAGGCGACTTTGTCGTCGTGGCCCGTAGTGCTGCGCGTCACGCCAGCAATGACGACATCCGCCAGGCCTTCCTGCGCCTGCTGCGCCGCCTGCGTGCATTGCCCGCGCCGGGCGTGGACGGCACAATGCCGCCGCCTGATGGCATCGCAACTCCCTCTTTGACCGAGCCGGCACCGCGTTCCGGCCCCGCCGAGCCTGTCCGCTGATGAACCAGACCCGCGTATTTCTCATTTTTGCCTGGCTGATGGTGGCCGTGCTGCTGTGGATGGAGTGGAGCCGCGAGCAGGCCGCTCCGACCCCTGCTCCGACGACCCGTTCTGCCCCGGCCGCGGCGCAGACCGTGCCGGGCGCCGCCGCAGGCAGCGTTCCCAGCGCCCAGGTGCCGGCGGCCCCGGGCCAGGCGCCTGCGCAGGCCCAGGCCAGCGCGACCCCGACCGCCCAGCGCGTGACCGTCACCACCGACGTCCTGCGCCTGGTACTGGACGGGGGCCGCGTGCTCGACGCCGAGCTGCTGCAGTTCCCGCAGACCAAGGATGAAGGCAGCCCGCCGGTCCGCCTGCTCACCGAAGATCCCGCACATCCGTACAGCGCGATCAGCGGCTGGGCCAGCCAGGACAAGAACGCCCCGGTGCCCGGCGCCGACGGCTTCAAGCTGGTCGGCGACACCCGCGACTTCGTGCTGGCCAAGGGCCAGAACGAACTGCAGATCCCGTTCGTGTGGACCGCCGACAACGGCGTGACCATCAAGCGCACCCTGACCGTCTCGCGCAACGAGTACGCCGTGCGCTTCAAGGATGAAGTCAGCAATGCCGGCGCCACCACGTGGAACGGCTACGTCTACCGCACCCTGGACCGCACCCCGACCATCCTGTCGCGGAGCATGACCAACCCGGATTCCTTCAGCTTCAACGGCGCCACCTGGTACGACAACGACAAGAAGTACCAGCGTCGTGCGTTCAAGGATTACCTGGAGGACGGTGCGCTGAACCAGAACATCACCGGCGGCTGGCTGGCGATGCTGCAGCACCACTTCTTCACCGCGTGGATCCCGCAGAAGGACCAGGTCGCCCACTACGTGCTGTCGCAGGTGGACGGTCGTGACCTGATCGAAGCGCGCGGACCGGCCTTTACCCTGGCCCCGGGCCAGTCCACCAGCACCGAAGCGCGCCTGTGGGTCGGCCCCAAGCTGGTCAACCTGATCGCCAAGGAAGACGTGCCGGGCCTGGATCGCGTGGTCGACTACAGCCGTTTCTCGATGATGGCGGTGATCGGCCAGGGCCTGTTCTGGGTGCTCAACCAGGTGCACAAGCTGGTCGGCAACTGGGGCTGGGCGATCGTCGGCCTGGTGGTGCTGCTGAAGCTGGTGCTGTACCCGCTGTCGGCCGTGCAATACAAGAGTGGCGCCAAGATGCGCCGCTTCCAGCCGCGCATCCAGCAGCTGAAGGAACGCTATGGCGATGACCGCCAGAAGTTCCAGACCGCGATGATGGAGCTGTACAAGAAGGAGAAGATCAATCCGATGGGCGGCTGCCTGCCGATCCTCATCCAGATGCCGATCTTCTTCGCCCTGTACTGGGTGCTGGTGGAGTCGGTCGAACTGCGCCAGGCGCCGTGGCTGGGCTGGATCCAGGACCTGACCGCGCGTGACCCGTACTTCATCCTGCCGGTGATCAACGTGGCGGTGATGTGGTTCACCCAGAAGCTCACGCCTGCGCCGGGCATGGACCCGATGCAGCAGAAGATGATGCAGTTCATGCCGCTGGTGTTCGGCGTCATGATGGCCTTCATGCCGTCCGGCCTGGTCCTGTACTGGGTGGTCAACGGCGGCCTGGGCCTGCTGCAGCAGTGGTGGATGACCAAGCGCCATGGCGGCGACCCGGTCCCGGCCACCGCCGCATCGGCTCCGGTCAAGAAGAAGTAATCGGTAGAGTCGGCCGCTGGCCGGCTGACCGCAGCAGAAGCCCGCCGCAAGGCGGGCTTTTCGCATGAGGCGGTAGAATTCCGCGCGTGCGCAACCGGAGACGTTCCAAGCGATGAATGAGGCAGCCCGCACTGACACCATTGTCGCCATCGCCAGCGCGCCAGGTGCAGGTGGCGTCGGCATCCTGCGCCTGTCCGGGCCGCGCGCCGCCGCCATCGCCAACGCACTGGGCGCAACCGGCCTGCGCCCACGTCACGCGCATTACGCACGTCTACGCGACGCCGACGGCGAGGTGATCGACGATGGCATCGTGCTGTGGTTCCCGGCACCGAACAGCTTCACCGGCGAAGAAGTGGTGGAATTGCAGGGCCATGGCAGCCCGGTGTTGCTGCAGCAACTGGTTGCACGCTGCATCGTGCTCGGCGCGCGGCAGGCGCGGCCCGGTGAGTTCAGCGAGCGCGCCTTCCTCAACGGCAAGCTCGATCTGGCTCAGGCCGAGGCCATCGCCGATCTGATCGCTGCGGGCGACAACCGCGCCGCGCGTGCTGCCCGTCGCTCGCTGGACGGGGTGTTCTCGCGCCGCATCGACGCCGTGGTCGAGCAGCTGGTGCTGCTGCGCGTGCATGTGGAAGCGGCCATCGATTTTGCCGATGAGCCGCTGGATACGCTGGGCGGCGCGCAGGTGCGCCGCGGGCTGGAACTGGCACGCAGCGACCTGGCCCTGCTGCGCCGCGATGCCGAGCGTGGCCGTCGCCTGCGCGATGGCCTGCACGCGGTGCTGATCGGCCCGCCCAACGCCGGCAAGAGTTCGTTGCTCAATGCGCTTGCCGGCAGCGAACGCGCCATCGTCACCGACATCGCCGGCACCACGCGCGACACGCTGCGCGAGACCATCCGCCTGGATGGACTGGAGCTGACCCTGGTCGATACCGCCGGCCTGCGCGACGGTGGCGACGCCATCGAACGCGAAGGCATGCGCCGCGCGCGCGTGGAGATCGAACGCACCGACCTGGCGCTGATCGTGCTGGATGCACGCGATCCGGCGGCGGGAGAGGCGGCCATCGGCGAAGCGGTGCGGGCTGTGCCGCACAAGGTCTACATCCACAACAAGTCGGATCTGCTGCAGGCCGGGCCAACCGTGGACGATCCGGACCGTGTGTTCGTTTCGGCCGCCACCGGTGCAGGACTCGACGACCTCCACGCGCGCCTGCGCGCGATCGCGTCGGCAGGCGCGGGCGAACAGGTGGACGGCGAGTTCTCCGCGCGCACCCGCCACGTGGATGCAATCGAGCGTGCGCAGGAACATGCCCGTCGCGCTGATGGCGAGCTGGCCCACGAACACCTGGAATTGGCAGCCGAAGAGCTGCGGCTCGCGCATGACGCGCTGGGCGAGATCACCGGGCAGATGAGCGCCGATGACCTGCTGGGACGGATCTTCTCCAGCTTCTGCATCGGCAAGTAAGCCGGGGTCAGATTCCCGCAGGGGCTCTGACCCCGTTTGCCACATGGGGTGACAGCCGCTGCGGGGATCCGACCCCAGGTCCCCCACCTGTCACATTGCCGCCGCATACTGCCGCCCATCACCTACCGTTGGGGGACGTTGCAGTGAAGTCGTGGGGTTGTGCGTTGCTGTTGTCGCTGGCCGTGGCACCATCGGTGGCCATGAGTGCTGAATCCTCTCTCCCGGCTGCGGCCAGGGCGTCGGTCTATGGTCATCGCGGCGCCAGCGCGCTGCTGCCGGAACACACCCTGGCTGCGTATGCACAGGCCATCGCCGACGGAGCCGACTACATCGAACCGGACCTGGTGATGACCAGGGACGGGGTGATGGTGGCCCGCCATGAGAACGAGATCGGGGGCACCACCGATGTCGCCTCGCATCCCGAATTCGCCAGCCGCCGCACCCGCAAGGTCATCGACGGGCAGACGGTGGACGGATGGTTCACCGAAGACTTCACCCTGGCCGAGCTGAAGACGCTGTACGCGCGCGAACGCCTGCCCGACCTGCGCAGCACGGCCTACGACGGCCAGTTCCGCATCGCCAGTCTCGATGAAATCCTCGCGTTCCTGGTCCAGCAGGCCGGCCGCGCCAATCGCGGCATCGGGCTGGTGCCGGAGATCAAGCATCCGACCTACTTCCAGTCCATCGGTCTGCCGATGGAAGACAAACTGCTGGCCGCGCTGCGTGGCAATGCCTACACCAACGTCGGCCCGGTCACCATCCAGTCCTTCGAAACCGCCAACCTGCGTTACCTGCGCAGCAAGATCCCGCAGGACAGCAACATCCGCCTGCTGCAGCTGCTGTGGAAGGGCGATACCCAGCCGGCCGACGTCGCCAAGGCCGGGGGCACGCTGACCTATGCACAGATGATGACTCCAGCGGGCCTGAAGGACATCGCGGCCTATGCCGATGGCATCGGTCCTGAACTGCGCTCGATCATTCCGCTGGACGCCAACGGTGCGCTGGGAACGCCGACCGCGCTGGTGCGCGATGCGCACGCGGCCGGCCTGATGGTGATCCCGTATACCTTCCGCCCGGAGAATCAGTTCCAGCCCAGCAACCTGCGCAGGGGAGCGGACAACGCGCGCAACGCCGAAGGCTCGATCGCCGAGATGCGCGCCTATCTGGCCACCGGCATCGATGCGTTCTTCACCGATGACCCGGCGCTGGGCCGGCAGGCGGTGGATGGCACTGGCGCGGCGGGCAACGCGGCGAACTGACACGTCAACGCCGCCGGGCATGGCCCGGCGCTACCCGGGATGCCGGTGAACCGTAGCGCCGGGCGATGCCCGGCGGACCCATCCCACCTCAGCCGCGCGGTTCGTCCGGCCGCCGGAACGGGATGACCACGTAATCCTGCCCTTCGCGCGGCTGCCACAGGACCGGCACACGGTGTGGCGACGGCGGCTCCAGTTCATCGTCGGCCAGCGGTTCTGCGTTGTCTTCCTCGTCCTCCCAGCTGTAGCGCGGACGCGGTGGCAGCGGGTCAGCGGTGCGGAACAGCAGCGCCGCGATGATGCCGGCGAAGGCGCCGCCCATGTGCGATTGCCAGGACACGCCGTCGGCATGCGGCAGGATGGTCATCAGCATGCCACCGTAGAACAGCATGCCGATCAGGCCGGTGGCGATGGCGGCGCGGTCGCGGCGCAGCAGGCCGAGGCCGGCGAGCAGGAACATCAGGCCGTGGGTCACGCCACTGGCACCCAGATGGACGCTGCCGGGATTGCCCAGCATCCATGCGCCCACACCCGATCCCAGCCAGAGCAGGGGCAGGGCGCGGACGGTGGCCCTGGGATAGACGCTTCCGGCCAGGGTGCCGAGGATCAGGATCGCGATGCTGTTGGCGGCGATGTGCTCGACCGAGGCATGCAGCAGCGGGCCGCCGAGCAGGCCGAGCAGGCCCTTGGCTTCCAGCGGCGCTACCGCCCAGGGGCGCCAGTCGAACGTGCCCTGCAGGGCGAACACGACCACCAGCACCAGCACGGCGGCCAGGCTGACATTGAACGCCCGCAGGATGCGGAGGCGGTCGTTGCGGGGGGCCGGCACGTCGCCGGCGGGCAGGGGCGCGTTGCTGTTCATACCTCAAGCAATGGCGGTGGCTGGCGCGAAACCAAGGCCACCGCTGCGGGAGAGTGGAAGCGGCCAGCGGGACAATCCCGCTGGCCATGTCTGCCAGCCGCGATCAGGCCTGGCCTTCGCCTTCCTTGGGCGGGTACTTCAGGCTCAGCACGACGGTGGCGGCAATGATCAGCGCGACCACGCCCAGCGAGACCGGGGTCGGGATCTTGAACAGGTCGATGATCATCATCTTGATGCCGATGAAACCCAGCACCAGTGCCAGGCCGTACGGCAGCAGGTGGAAGCGGTCGGCCATGCCGGCCAGCAGGAAGAACATCGCACGCAGGCCCAGGACCGCGAACACGTTGGAGGTCAGCACGATGAACGGATCGGTGGTGATCGCGAAGATCGCCGGGATGCTGTCCACCGCGAAGATCACGTCGGTGACGGCGATCAGGATCAGCACCGCGAACAACGGGGTGAACCAGCGCACGCCGTCGCGCTTCACGCTCAGGGCGTTGCCGGCGTACTCCGGCAGCAGGCGAAGGTGCTTGCGCATCCAGCGCAGGGCCGGGTTGCTCTCCAGGTCCGGCTCCTGTCCGGCGGCAAACCACATCTTCCAGCCGGTGAACAGCAGGAAGGCGCCGAACACGTAGAGCAGCCAATGGAACTGGCTGATCAGCACGCTGCCGGCGAAGATCATGATCGTACGCAGCACGATCGCGCCCAGGATGCCGATGATCAGCACCTTCTGGCGCTGTTCCTCCGGCACCGCGAAGTAGCTCATGATCATCAGGAAGACAAAGATGTTGTCCACCGCCAGCGCCTTCTCGACCAGGTAGCCGGTCAGGAACTCGAGACCGACCTTGTTGGCCACGGCCTGGCCGGCCGTCTCATTCAGGTAGTACCAGAGGCCGGCGTTGAACAGCAGGGCCAGCGCGACCCAGCCGATGGACCACCACAGGGCCTCCTTGAAGGTGACCTTGTGCGGGCCACCATGGCGCATCAACACGAGGTCGACCAGCAGGGCGATGACCACCACCGCTGCGAAGCCGCCCCACAACCACATGTTACCGATCGTCTGCATTGGGAATGTCCGTTGGAAAGATGAATGCCAGGCCGGACGGCGAGGATCTGCAACGGAGGATCGGGAGGGGATCCAGGGACAGAGCTTCGCCAGTACGGCGAAGGTCTCGCTCGCAGTTCCAGTCGGCTGGAACTGCCGTTGCACCGGAGCCTGCGGGCTCGAAATGACGGCGACAACGTCTGGGAGCTACTCCCCTTCTGGCGCCGATTCTGCGGCCTGCCGCGTCCGCCGTCAAATGCCCGGGCACCGGGGTCGGATCCCCGCAGGGGGCCCGAGCCCATGTTCCCGCCAGAGAGGGGTCAGAGCCCCTGCGGGGATCTGACTCCCGGCGGCCGGTTTACAATAGGTGGATGAATACCCCCCTTCCCGTTGTCCGCCTCAAGAACGCGTGGCGCTCCAGCCACCCGTGGATCTTCCAGAAACTGGTCGAGAAGCCGACCGTCCGGCCCAAGCCCGGTTCCCTCGTCGACGTGGTCGGGGTGGACGGGGAATTCATCGGGCGCGGGTTCTACAACGGGCACTCGCGCATCGCCGTGCGCATTCTTGAAACCCATCAGGCCGTTGCGGTTGATGCCGGCTGGTTCTCGCGCAAGATCGCCCAGGCGGTGTCGCTGCGCCGTGACGTGCTGAAGCTGGACGCCGTGTCCGACGCCTGGCGCGTGGTGCACAGCGAGGGCGATGGCCTGTCCGGCCTGGTGGTCGATCGCTACGGCGACCTGGTGGTGGTCGAGTTCTTTGCCGCCGGCATGTTCCGCCACCGTGAGTGGATCTACGATGCGCTGCGTGAGCAGTTCCCCGGCTGCCGCTTCCACAGCTTCGCCGACGAACACGTGCAGAAGCAGGAAAGCTTCGATTTCCACGGCAACACCACCACCGAAGCGTCGGTGATCACCGAGTACGGGATCAAGTTCCGCGCCGATCCGGCCGGCGCGCACAAGACCGGCTTCTTCGCCGACCAGCGCGAGAACCGGCAATGGCTGAGCCAGCAGGTGGAAGGCAAGAGCGTGCTCGACCTGTGCTGCAACACCGGCGGCTTCGCGGTCTATGCAGCGGCACGCGGGGCCTCGGACGTGGTCGGCATCGACATCGATGAAGACGTCATCCAGATCGCCAAGGGCAATTCGCGCCTGAACAACGTGCGCCCGAAGTTCATCCAGTCCGACATCTTCCCGTGGCTGCGCGATGCCGCCAACCGCGGTGAGCAGTACGACGTGGTGATCCTGGATCCGGCCAAGATGACCCGCGACCGCGACCAGGTGATCAACGCGCTGAAGAAGTACCTGGACATGAACAAGCTGGCGCTGGGCGTGGTCAAGCCCGGTGGCCTGTTCGCCACCTTCTCCTGCACCGGCCTGGTGGCCGAGGACCAGTTCCTGGACATGCTGCGTCGTGCAGCCTATTTCTCCGGTCGCACCCTGCAGATCCTGAAGGTTGCCGGTGCCGGCGCGGATCATCCGTTCATGGCCCACGTGCAGGAATCGCGTTACCTGAAGGCGGTGTTCTGCCGCGTGGTTGATTGACCGCGTGGCGCTGTAGAGCCGAGCCCACGCTCGGCTCTACAAATTGGCCGGCCGCAGCGCTATGGTCGGGTTCTTCCCATTGCCGGTAGGAACCCCATGCCGTCGTTGCGCCGTCTGTCCGTGCTGCTTGCCCTGGCGCTGAGCGCGCCGCTGACCGCCCATGCCATCGAGTTCAGCGCGCAGGAGCTTGCGCGTGCCAAGACATTGCAGCAGCGCCTGCTGACGCTCGACAGCCACCTGGATACGCCGGCCAACTTTGGCCGCACCGGCTTCGATATCGAACAGCGCCATGATCGCAATGCGCTGTCACAGGTGGACTACCCGCGCATGGTCGAGGGAGCACTGGACGGCGGGTTCTGGGCGATCTACACCGACCAGGGCGACCGCAGCGCCGCCGCCCACCTGGCCGAGCGCGATCACGGCCTGCAGCGCCTGCTGGAAATCCGCGAAATGGTGGCGGCCAACGGCGATCGGTTCGCCCTGGCCCTGACCGCTGACGATGCGGCGCGGATCAAGGCCGCCGGCAAACGCGTGGTCTACATCAGCATGGAGAACGCCAGCCCGCTGGTGGCCGACCCCAGCCTGCTTTCGTTCTATCACCGTGCCGGCCTGCGCCTGCTGAGCACGGTGCATTTCGCCAACAACGAGTTCGCTGATTCTGCGACCGATCCGAAGGGACCGGAGTGGAAAGGCCTGAGCCCGGCCGGCAAGGCGCTGGTGCGCGAGGCGGTGAAGCTCGGCGTCGTCATCGACCAGTCGCATGCCTCCGATGCCGTGTTCGACGATCTGCTGGCGATGATGCCGGTGCCGTTCGTGCTCTCGCACAGTTCAGCCAAGGCGGTCTACGACCATCCACGCAACCTCGACGACGCGCGGCTGAAGAAGCTGGCCAAGGCCGGTGGTGTGATCCAGGTCAACGCCTATGGCGGCTATCTGATCGACACCGGCAAGACAGCCGAGCGCAAACAGGCCGAAGAAGCACTCAGCCGGCAGCTGGGAGGCTGGGAAGGCATGGGCATCGAGCAGGGCGTGGCCCTGTTGAAGGCCGAGCAGGCGCTGGACCATGAACACCCCGTCCGGCACGCCAGCCTGGAGGACTTCTTCGCCCACTTCGAGCACATCCTCCAGGTGGTCGGGCCCGAACACGTGGGCATCGGCCTGGACTGGGACGGCGGCGGCGGCCTGAGTGACCTGCCCGATGTCAGCCAGCTGCCGAAGATCACCGCGTGGCTGCTGCGCAAGGGATACACGGAACAGCAGATCGCCGGCATCTGGGGCGGCAATCTGCTGCGGGTGATGCGGCAGGCGCAGGACTACGCCGCCAGGCAGGGCGGGTAACTGCCCCGCCCGGGCCGGATCTGCGCCGGGCCGGGCCCGGCGCGGTCTGGATCAGCGCGCGATCAGCGCATGGCGACGGCTGTACAGGAAGTACAGCACCAGGCCCGCGACATTCCACAGCAGGAAGTACAGCTGCGTGGTGTGCGGCAGGCTGATGAACAGGTAGATGCAGCCCAGCGCAGCCAGTGGCCCGACGATGAAGGCCAGCGGCGTGCGGAAGGTCCGCTCGCGGTTCGGTTCACGCACGCGCAGCACGACCAGGCAGATGCCTACCGCGGTGAATGCCGCCAGGGTGCCGGCATTGGCCAATGCCGCGATCTCGTCCAGGCGTGCCACGCCGGCCAGCGCCGACACCACCAGCGCGGTGAACAGCGTGGTGGCCACTGGCGTGCCGGTGCGCGCGCTGACCTTGGACAGGCCGCGCGGCAGCAGGCCATCGCGGCTCATGACGAAGAAGATGCGGCTCTGCCCGTACAGGAAGGCCAGCAGCACGGTCGGCAGAGCGATGATCGCGATGACACCGATCACCATCGCCGCGGTCGGGTGGCCGAGCTGGCGCATGATCAGCGCCAGTGGCTCGGCGCTGTGGCCGAACACCGCGTAGCTCATCGCACCCACGGCGGCCAGCGCCACCAGCACGTAGACGATGGTGCAGCCGATCATCGAACCGATGATGCCGATCGACAGGTCGCGGCCCGGGTTCTTGGTCTCCTCGGCAGCGGTGGAGATCGCGTCGAAACCGTAGAAGGCGAAGAAGATGATCGCGGCGGCCGCCATCACGCCTCGCTCGACACCATCCGGACCCAGTGACTTGGCGAAGCCATACGGCATGAACGGCTGCAGGTTGCTGCTGTCGAAGGCCGGCAGTGCCACTGCCACGAAGATGGCCAGCGCGATCAGCTTGAACACCACCAGGATCGCGTTGAGGGTCGCGCTCTCCTTGGTGCCGGCCATCAGCATCAGTGCCACCAGCCAGGTGATGACGATCGCCGGCAGATTGATCATGCCGCCTTCCACGTGCGGACCCGCGGCCAGCGCGGCCGGCAGGGTCACGTCCCAGCCGAACTGGGTGTGGACCCACTCCAGGAAGCCGACGAAGTACCCCGACCAGCCCACGGCCACCGTGCTGACCACCAGCGAGTACTCCAGGATCAGGCTCCAGCCCACCACCCAGGCGAACACCTCGCCCAACGCGCTGTAGCTGTAGGTGTAGGCACTGCCGGCGGCCGGCATCATCGTCGACAGCTCGGCGTAGGACAGGGCCGCGCAGGCGCAGACCGCACCGGCGATGGCGAAGGAGATCAGGACGGCCGGGCCGGCGAGATTGGCACCGACGCCGATCAGCGTGTAGATGCCGGTACCGACGATGGCGCCGATGCCCAGCGCGATCAGGTGCGGCCAGCTGAGTGTCGGGACCAGTCGCCTGCCGGCTTCGTGGACGGTGACGGAATCTAGGGACTTGCGCCGGAGCAGGGACATGCAGGCCTCGGAAGGGGTGACTGATAACGACAAGTCTCCGAGTGTGACCGAACGCAGCGCAGCATTACCACTGACGGGGGTCATGCCTGGCGCAGCGCGCGCATGACCGCGACGACACTGCCGGAATCAGCACAAAGGTTGCGGAACGGGCCCGACCGCCGTCTCCGTGCCGGTCAGCCGTTCAGTCCCAGGCGGATGCCGAAGCCGACCAGGAACACCCCGGCCACGCGTCGCAGCGCGTCGCTGACGCGCGGATGCTGGATCAACCGGCGCCGCGCCAGGTTGCCGACCCAGATCAGCAGCGAGCAGTAGGCGATGCTGACCACGAAGATGATCCCCGCCAGCGCGACGAAGGTGGCGATGCCCTGGTGCGCCCTGGGGTCGATGAACAGCGGCAGGAAGGCCATGTAGAACAGGATCGCCTTCGGATTGAGCAGGCTGACCAGGATCGCCTGCTGGAAGTAGCGGCCCGGCTGCATGCGGATCGGGCCGGCATCGCCGCCCTCCTGCCTGGGCGTGCGCAGCAGGCTGATGCCCACCCACACCAGATAGGCCGCGCCCAGGTACTGCACGGCGTGGAAAACCAGCGGGTTGGCCTTCAGCAGGGCCGCCACGCCGGCCAGGGCCAGCCACATCAGGATCTGGTCGCCGACCAGCAGGCCGGCCAGTGCAGTGTAGCCGCCGCGCACCCCGCCCCGGCCGGTGGCGGTCAACAGGGTGAACGTGCCAGGCCCGGGCAGGGCGAGGAACACCAGCACGGCGACCAGAAACGTCCACAGGTCCTGGATGCCCATCCACGGCATGGCGGTGTTCTCTCGCTACGGGGAGCCGGTACTGTCGGCCAGTGCCGCGCGCTGCGACAGGGGGCCGCCGCCGCCCTCGGGCATGCCCGACAGCAGCGGTTGCAGGTGCTGGCGCAGTTGCGCATGCAGCTGCCGCACCGCGGGCGAGAACTGCTTGCGGTGCGGGCAGACCAGCTGCAGTGGGATATGGCTGCCCACACCGCCAAGCAGCAGCTGCAGGCGCCCGGCGAGCACGTCCTCGCGCAGGTCCAGCCAGGACTTGTAGGTGATGCCCTCACCGGCCACCGCCCAGCGCCGCACCACATCGGCGTCGTCGCACACCAGCGGGCCCTGTACCGGGATCACCACGCGACGGCCGTCGACCTCGAAGGCCCAGCGGTCGTAGGCGCGACCACCGAGCTGGTAGGCCAGGCAGTCGTGCTCGCGCAGATCCTCCAGACGCTGCGGCGTGCCGCGCCGCTGCAGGTAGCCGGGCGACGCCGCCAGCACGCGCCGGTTGCCTTCCAGCAGGGGCAGGGCGACATAGCTGGCATCATCGAAGTGCCCGATGCGGATCGCCACATCGACCGGATCGCGGAATACATCAGCCACTTCGTCGGACAGGCGCAGATGCAGCCGCAATCGCGGATGCATCGCACGGAACCGGGTCAGCCACGGCAGCAGCAGGTTGCGTCCGAAGTCCGACGGGGCAGAGAGCCGCAGCGTGCCATGCAGCTCGGCATCCTCGCCCTGCACCCGGGCCTGGCCTTCGCGCAGGGTCGCCAGCACCTCCTGCGCGTAAGGCAGGTACAGCGCGCCTTCGGCGGTCAGCCGCAGGCTGCGGGTGGTGCGCACGAACAGGCGCAGGTCCAGTTCGCGCTCGAGCCGGGCCACGGCGGCGGCGACCTGACCGGGCAGCAGGTCGGCCTCGCGCGCGGCCTGCGAGAAGCTGCCCAGTGCGGCGGTACGGACGAACAGCTGCAGGTCGTCGAAGCGGATCATTTTCATTGCAGGAGTGAAAGTCCTGCCCGATTGTGCGCCTTTCCGGCGGACCGTGCGCGGCGCACGCTGTGGCCTCCTTTCCCACTGGACCGCTGCCATGCGCGCCATTGCCTATTCCCATGCCGGCCTGCCGATCGACGATGCACAGGCCCTGATCGATATCGACCTGCCGCTTCCGCAGCCGGGCCCGCGCGACCTCCGGGTGGCGGTGCGCGCGGTGGCGGTGAACCCGGTCGACACCAAGGTCCGCCGCAACATGGCCACCGATGGCCCGCGCGTGCTCGGCTGGGATGCCGTCGGCATCGTCGATGCGGTGGGCGCTGAGGTGACCTTGTTCCAGCCGGGCGATGCGGTCTACTACGCAGGCGTGATCGACCGGTCCGGCAGCAATGCCGAGTACCAGCTGGTGGACGAGCGCAGCGTGGGCCGCAAGCCGGCCAGCCTCGATGATGCGGCCGCCGCAGCCCTGCCGCTGACGGCGATCACGGCCTGGGAGCTGCTGTTTGATCGCCTGCGCATCGGCGAGGGCGCCGGCGAGGGACAGACCCTGCTGGTGATCGGCGCGGCCGGTGGCGTCGGCTCGATCCTGGTGCAGCTCGCGCGTCGCCTGACCCGCTTGACCGTGATCGGCACCGCCTCGCGCCCGGAGACGCAGGACTGGGTGTACGCGATGGGCGCGCACCATGTGATCGACCACGGCCAGCCACTGGCCGAAGGGCTGGCACGGCTGGGCATCGCGCAGGTGGAGCATGTCGCCAGCCTGACCCACACCGACCAGCATTTCGCGCAGATCGTGGAGGTGCTGGCGCCACAGGGCCAGCTGGGGCTGATCGACGATCCTGGCCAGCTGGATGTGATGGCGCTCAAGCGCAAGGCGCTGTCGCTGCATTGGGAATCGATGTTCACCCGCCCGCTGTACCGGACGCCGGACATGCAGCAGCAGCACGTGCTGTTGAACCGCGTCGCGGACCTGGTCGATGCCGGCGTGCTGCAGACCACGCTGGGCGAGCATTTCGGCCGTATTGAAGCGGCGAGCCTGCGCCGCGCGCATGCCGTGCTGGAGAGTCACCGCGCCAAGGGCAAGATCGTTCTCGAGGGCTGGTAGAGGCCTGTCTGCCTCCTGCAGAGCAAAGCATGACCCGGCCCTGCAGGAGGCCTCGCGGTACGTGCCGCTGCCTCAGGGGTCACCGTTGTCGACGTGTTCGGCGAACCCGGGTCGCGGCCGCAGGCGGTCAAACCAGGCGTCAAGGCAGGGCAGCGCGGGCTTGGCGCCGGGGGTGCTGCGCCAGCGCTGGGTGGACAGGCCCAGCGCGATGTCAGCCAGGGTGAAGTCGTCGCCGGTGACATACGCTCCCGTGCCGGCCAGCTGGGCATCCAGCAGACCCATGAGCTCATTCCAGCGGGCCAGGCCGGTCTCGGCGCGGCCGTCGTCGGGATAGTCAGGATGCTGCCGCACGCGCGCCATGAACACGTGGCGCCAGGCGCTGTTGAGGTCGGTCGCCTGCCAGTCCATCCATTGCTCGACCTTCGCACGCGCCTGCGCATCTGCCGGCAGCAGGTCAGCGCGTCCGGCGCGGGAGGCCAGGTAACGGCAGATGCTGTTCGATTCCCACAGCACGAAGCCGCCGTCGCGCAGCACCGGCACCTGCAGGTTCGGATTCAGCCCGGCCAGCCGCCGTGCCGACGGTGCCGGGTCGTGCTCGATGGCCAGCCTGAGCTCGGCGCACAGCCACAGCACCTTGCGTACGTTGATCGACGTGGGCTTTCCGAACAGCGCGAGCATGACCGGGGCGGGACGCAGCAGTTGAGACTGGCCCAGCCTACACTGGTGCCATGCAAACCGAATCCCTGCTCATCGCCGGCCTCCTGTTGGTCGTACTCATCCTGCAGCTGGTCGCCCTGCTGCGCCGCCCACCGCATGATCGGCTGGAGCAGGCCGTACGCGAGGAGGCGCGGACGGGCCGCAGTGAACTGCGCGAACAGTTGGATGGCTTTGCCCGGGCGCTGACCGACCTGTCGACCCGCACCGACCAGCGCCTGGACCTGCTGCGCGAGGCGCTGGGCGAGGATGCACGCAAGGCACGCGCCGAAGCCGCCGACAGCCAGCAGCGCAGCGGCGCCCTGCTGGCGCAGCGGCTGCAGGAACTGCGAGGCCAGCTGGAGAGCTTCGGCCAGCAGCAGGAGGCGCGCATCCATGCCTTCGGCCAGCAGCTGCAGGAACTCACCGGCCGCACCGATGCCCAGCTCGGCGCGCTGCGCCAGACCCTGGTGGACGATGCACGCAAGGGCCGCGAAGAGGGTGCACTGTCCCAGCAGCGCCTGACCGATAGCCTGGGACTGCGGCTGCAGGAGCTGACCCAGCGCAATGAACAGCGCATCGCCGAGATGCGCGCCACTCTGGAAGAACAGCTGCGCGCGCTGCAGAACGACAACGCCCAGAAGCTGGAGCAGATGCGCCACACCGTCGATGAGAAGCTGCAGTCGACGCTGGAAACACGACTGGGGCAGTCGTTCACCCTGGTCTCCGAACGCCTGGAGCAGGTGCAGCGCGGGCTGGGCGAGATGCAGCAGCTGGCCACCGGCGTCGGCGACCTCAAGCGCGTGCTGACCAACGTCAAGAACCGCGGCAGCTGGGGCGAAGTGCAGCTGGAGAACATTCTCGAGCAGACCCTGACCCAGGAGCAGTACGCGCGGGGCGTCAAGGTCCGTCCAGACAGTGGCGAGATGGTCGACATCGCCGTGCGCCTGCCGGGCCGCAGGAACGACGACACGCCGGTATGGCTGCCGATCGACTCCAAGTTCCCGCGTGAGGACTATGAGCGCCTGCTCGATGCGCAGGAGCAGGGCGATGCCGAGGGCGTGCGCCTGCAGGGCATCCAGCTTGAGCGCGCGGTGCGGGTGCAGGCCAAGTCGATCTGCGAGAAGTACATCGTGCCGCCGCACACCACGGATTTCGCAGTGATGTTCCTGCCTACCGAAGGCCTGTATGCCGAAGTGATCCGGCGTCCGGGCCTGGTTGACGGCCTGCAGCGCGATCACCGCGTGGTCGTGGCTGGGCCGACCACGGTCACCGCTCTGCTCAACAGCCTGCAGATGGGTTTCCGCACGCTGGCCATCGAACAGCGGTCCAGCGAGGTGTGGAGCCTGCTGGGGGCGGTGAAGAGCGAATTCGGGAAGTTCGCCGGCATCCTCGAGAAGGCCGAGAAGCAGATCAGCACCGTGGGCCGCAGCATCGGCGACGCCAGCCGCAAGACGCGCACCATCGAGCGCAGGCTGCGCGGAGTGGAATCGCTGGCCACCGAGCAGGCGCAATCGCTGCTCGGCGACCTGGGCGAAGGGGATGCGGAAGGCAGCGGCGAGGATGATGGAAGTGAAGGCGGGACCGACGCCCGCTGAGCGACGCAGACACCCTGCCGACGGGGGCGATGCGTATGCTGGCGGCCTGTCCATCGCCAACAGGTACCGCCATGCGTTTCCACCTTGCCGCCAGTGCGGCCCTGGCCGCAGTGCTTGCTGCATGCAGCAGTACACCGCCTGCCACGCAGGCCGGTGATGCCCAGCCAGGCCCGGAGGCCGCCCAGGCCTACCAGGACGCGCGGGATGTGGACTGCCAGGCCGCCGGCGGCACCCTGCAGCCGCTGGGACGGCTGCAGCGCCTGCAGTGCGTGATTCCATACGCCGACGCAGGAAAGACCTGCAGCAGCAAGCGTGACTGCACCGGCCAATGCCTGGCCAGCGACGGCATCGCCGCCGGCACGGCAGCCACCGGCACCTGCCAGCGCGACGTCAGCCAGAACTTCGGCTGCCGTCAGCGCATCGACGACGGCAAGGCACAGGGCACGCTCTGCGTGGATTGAGGCGTTCCGGCGCAGCCACGTGGCGCTATGCTGATGGGCCATTCCCCGCTGTTGCCGGAGCACCCCGCGTGAGCACCCCGATCCAGGACATTCCCCTCACCACCATCGACGGCCAGCCGTCCAGTCTTGCCGATTACCAGGGCAAGGTGCTGCTGCTGGTCAACGTCGCCTCCAAGTGCGGCCTGACCCCGCAGTACGAGGGCCTGCAGGCGCTGTATGCGCAGAAGCAGGCACAGGGGCTGGAAGTGCTCGGTTTCCCGGCCAACAATTTCCTTGGCCAGGAGCCGGGCAGCGAGGCAGAGATCCAGCAGTTCTGCCAGCTGACCTACGATGTCACCTTCCCGATGTTCGCCAAGATCAGCGTGGCCGGCGATGACACGCACCCGCTCTACCAGCAGCTGATCGCCGCGCAGCCGCAGGCCATCGGCGAAGGCCCGCTGCGCGAGCGACTGTCCAGCAAGGAGATTCCGATCCACCCGGCGCCGGCGGTGTTGTGGAACTTCGAGAAGTTCCTGGTGGGCCGCGACGGCGCGGTCATCGCCCGCTTCGCGCCGGATGTGGCCGCCGATGATGCGCGTCTGCGCGAGGCCGTCGACGCCGCACTGGGCGCCTGATCGCCCGCAATGAAAAACCCCGCCGAGGCGGGGTTTTTCATCGGGTGCCGGCAGGACTCAGTTGCCCCACTGCGGCATCGGCATCGCATCGATCGGGATCGGCGAATTGGGATCGTCCTGGCCGCGGTTGCGCTTGCCACGCAGATCGTTCTCGATCTGGTAGTTGCGACGCTGCAGCCACGCATCGCGGACCAGCGCGTACTCGTCCACCGCCGAACTGCGCAGATCGTCCACCGCCAGCAGCTGCGCGCGGCTGTCGACCAGCTGCAGGCCCTGCAGGCCGATGCGGACCTTGTCCTCTTCGATGTTGCGGATCGGCGAGAGCGGCATGTCGCCGGCCAGGCCGAACACATCACGCACGGTGCGGGGACCGAAGAACGGCAGCTCGACGTAGCGCGAGCGACGCCAGCCCCATGCACCCAGCGTCTGGCCGAAGTCTTCCTTGCGGTTGGCGACCATCGCCTTGCTGGCCGGATCGAACAGGCCACCGATACCCAGCGTCGAGTTCATCAGGAAGCGACCCAGCGTGTCCCAGGCATCATCCGGACGGCCCTGCAGCAGCTGGTTGACGATCGTTACCGGCGAGCGCAGGTTGCTGAAGAAGTTGCTCACACCGGTGCGGGCAAAGCGTGGCACCACGTGGGTGTAAGCCGTCGCCAGCGGTCGCGCGACGGCATTGTCGACCGCCACGTTGAACCGGTGCACCTTGCGGTTGAACGGTTCCCACGGGTCGTAGGCCACCGCGTTGCCGGCCGCACCGTCGGCGCCGTACAGCGCGTCGAAATCATCGTCGCCGCCGGGCTGCGCAGCGGCAGCCGAGGCACTGGTTCCAGCAGACGCGTCCGTGGCCGGAGGCGTACTGGCCGTGGCCGTTTCGCCGCTGGCCACGGGGGTGGGCTCCGCTGCCGGTGCGGGGGCATCGGTGGCGGTATCGGTGGCGGCGGTCGGGCTGGCCGGAACCAGCGTATCGGCAACCGGCGCATCGCTGCGCGCGGGCTTGCCGGCACAGGCGCTGAGCGCGGCGGCCAGGACGATCAGGGGGAGAGCGCGTACGACGTTCATGTCAGCTCGCAGCAGAAGTAGCGTTGAAATCCAGGTCGGGCGACAGCCGGTAGGCTGCGCTCAGTTCGTTGTAGCCGGCGGGCATGCCGGAGATCACCAGGGGGTGGCCGGCCTTGCGCGCGCGCGCGGCCAGCTCGGCCAGCAGGGCGAGGCCGGCGCTGTCCACGCGCTCGACCTCGCCCAGTTCCAGCCGTGCCAGCTGCGCCGGCAACGCCTGCAGCTGCGGCCACAGTGCAATGACAGCGGCACGATCCAGCGCCCCGCGCAGGCGCAGGGTGCCGCCTTCCAGCAGTGCCAGCGCGTTACTTGCCATTGCCGGCCGGTCCGGCCTGGATGCTGCCGCTGTGCAGTTCGTTGGCCACCTGTCGGATGCCCTTCTGGCGCAGGGGACTGTCGAACTGGTTGCGGAAGGTCTGCACGTAGGAGATGCCCTCGATGTTGACGTCGAAGATCTTCCACTGGCCGTTCACGTTGCGCATCCAGTACTCGACGGGCGTCGGTTCGTTGCCCGCACGCACCAGCTCGGTGCTCACGCGCACGCCGCGGTTGCCGGGCAGCGGGCTTTCACCCTTCAGGCGGAAGCTCGGCCTGCCCTGGATGTTCAGCAGGGCCGAACCGTAGCGCTGCATCAGGCTGTCGGCCATCGCATCGGCGAACAGCTTGATGTCCGCATCCGACGCGCCGCGTGCATGCGTGCCCAGCACCAGGCGCGCCGCGTAGTCGCGGTCGAAGGTGCGGTTCAGTTCGCTGTCGATGTAGGAGCGCAGGCTGGACGGATTGCTGCTGAACTCGCTCTTGCGCTGCTGCAGGGTGGACAGGATGCGGCTGCTGGCATCGATCACCACTTTGCCGGCCTGGGCCTGCGGAGCGGCGGCAGCGGGGGCCGCGGCCTGCGCCTGGGCGAGCAACGGGGTCGCCAGCAGCAGCGAGGACGCGAGCAGGGCCGGGATCAGTTTCATCTTCATGGTTGCGGTTCCTTTGCAGGCGCCTGTGCGCCATCGTTGGGCTTCGGGTCTGCGCCGCCGCCGGCGCCGCCACTGAACATGTACTTGCCGACCAGCTGGATCAGGTCCACCGCCGGCTGGGTGAAGACGATCTCTTCACCGGGCTTGAGCACTTCCGGATCACCACCGGGCTGAAGACCGATATAGCTCTCGCCCAGCAAACCACTGGTGAAGATGCCGGCCGAGGTATCCGCCGGCAGGTCCTTGACCTTGCTGTCCATGCGCAGGGTCACGATGGATTCGAACTTGACCGGGTCCAGGTCGATCGCGGCAACCTGGCCGACGGTAACGCCGCCGATCTTGACCGGCGCCTGCTTGCGCAGCTGGCCGACCTGGGAGAAGCGCGCCTTCAGCTCGTAGCCGTCACCGCCCCAGCTCCAGCGCTGGTTGGTGGAAGCCACGGCCAGCACCAGCAGCGACGCCAGGGCCAGCAGCAGGAATGCGCCGACGGAGAATTCGAGTCTGGGACCGCGGATGGCCATGGGGAGTACCTGATCGAGTCGTTGTGGCCGCGCGCACCGCGCACCGCCGATGGAAGGGTTAGGTGAACAGCATTGCCGACAGCACGAAGTTGAACATCAGCACCAGCAGGGAGGCATTGACCACCGCACGGGTGGTGGCCACCGAAGTGCCTTCGATGGTCGGCTCGGCGTGGAAACCGACATAGGCGGCGACCAGGGCTGCAGTGCCGCCGAAGATCGCCGACTTCAGCATCGCCACGCCGAAATCGTCCCAGAAGTCGACACTGTTGCGCAGCGCCGACCAGAACACGCCATTGTCCAGGCCGAGCACGTGCACCGCTTCGAAGTAGCTGGCGCTGATCGCCAGCGAACAGAAGATGCCGGTCAGCAGCGGCACGGTCAGCACGGCTGCCCAGAAGCGCGGCGCCACGGCCTTGGCCACCGGGTCGATCGCCATCAGCTCCAGTGCCTTGATCTGGTCGGTGGCGCGCATCAGGCCCAGTTCGGCGGCGATCGAGCTGCCGGCACGGCCGATGAACAGCAGCGCGGTCAGCACCGGGGCCAGTTCACGGTAGAGCGACAAGCCGAGCAGGGTCGACAGGGCATCGGCCGCGCCGAAGGTGGTCAGCGTGCGGTAGCCCTGCAGGGTCAACACCAGACCGACGAAGGCGCCGCCGACAGCGATGATCGGCAGCGAGCGCGCGCCGATCTTGTAGATCTCGCGGGTCAGTTCGGCCAGGAAATCACGGGTCGGCAGCGAACCGCGCAGCACGGTCAGCGAGAACAGGCCGGCGCGGCCCAGCGAGCGGGTGGCTTGGATGAAGGGCATCAGGCGACCCTCGCGCGCGGCTCGGCGTCGAACGGGATGGGGCCATCGGGCTGGCCGTGCAGGAACTGACGCAGCAACGGGTCCTGGCTGGACTGCAGCGCGTCGGGCGTGCCCTGGAAGACGATGCCGCCGTTGGCGATGGCGATCACCTGGTCGCAGATCGGCAGCGTCTCGTGCACGTGGTGGCTGACGATGATGCTGGTCAGTCCCAGGCTGTGGTTGAGACGCTGGATCAGGCTCATGATCACCCCGGACGCGATCGGGTCCAGCCCGGTCAGCGGCTCGTCATAGATCATCAGCGGCGGATCCAGCGCCAGCGCACGGGCCAGCGCCACGCGGCGCGCCATGCCGCCGGACAGCTCGCGCGGCCAGGCGTCGGCTGCGGCCAGCAATCCCACCGCATGCAGCTTCATCTGCACCAGCCGGCGCAGTACCGCCGCCGGCAGGCGGGTGTGGGTGCGCAGCGGCAGGGCGACGTTCTCGGCCACGGTGAGGTCGGTCAGCAGGCCATTGCCCTGCAGCAGGACGCCGACGCTCTTGCGCATCTCCAGCAGCTCGGCGCTGCGGTGCGGGATCGGCTTGCCGAACAGGGTGATATCGCCGGCCGCCGGGCGCAGTTCGCCGGTCAGCGCGGCCAGCAGGGTCGACTTGCCGCTGCCGGAGGGACCGAGCACGGCGGTGATGCTGCCCTTCGGCACCTGCAGGGAAACGTCGCGCAGGATCGTGCGTCCGCTCCGGTCGATGCGGACGTTGGACAACTGCACCAGACTGGAGGTGGAAGCCGACATGGGCACCATTAACATTTTTTCGACATCGAAGGATCGGGTCAGCCGGCTGAACATAAGCAGACTGGACGGTGCAGTATTGTGGCACGGCAGGGCCCCGGGCAGGTCGGGACAATCGCCGGGCGACCCGGAACAATCCGTGCCGGTGACAGGTTTGACCATTGAATACTGCCAGCCGTGCTGCACACTGTGCATGATGAGTGACCCGGGCAGCGACTTCCGCCTCTACCATTCCAACTCGCTGGATGTGCTGGCCGCGCTGCTGGCACGCAACGTCCGTGCGCCGATGCCAGGGCAGCCGCTGCTCGCACCGGACGTGGTGCTGATCCCGCAGGTAGCGATGCGGCGCTGGCTGCAGGCGACATTGGCCGCCGAATACGGTGTCGCCGCCAACCTCGAGTTCCTCACCCCGGGTGAGTTCGTCGCCCGTGCGCTCAACGCCAACGTCGATGGCGAAGCCGACGATCTCGATGCTGCCGGCCTGCACTGGCGGCTGTACCGGGCGCTGCGCGATCCGGCGCTGCTCGGGCAACCACCGATGCGCGCGCTGCAGTCCTATCTGGCCGGCAGCGATGGGCTGAAACCCTGGGCCCTGGCCGGCGAGCTGGCGTCGGTGTTCGAGAAATACCAGGCCTGGCGGCGCGACTGGCTGCTGCGCTGGGAGGCCGGGGCCGACCCGGCCGATCCCCAGGCGATCCTGTGGCGCGCCGTTGCCGGTGGGCATGGCTACCGCGCGCGCCGCATCCAGACCTACCTGGACCGCTTCGAGGGTGCCGGCCAGCCATTGCCGCAGGGGTTGCCGCCGCGCATGTCCGCATTCGCGACGCTCAACATCTCCCCGGACGTGCTGCGGGTCATGGCGACGCAGGCGCGGGTGGGCGAACTGCATTTCTACCTCCCCACCCCGGTGCAGTCGTACTGGGGCGACCTGCAGACCCTGGCCGAGCGGCTGCGCAGCGGCGCTCCCGATCCCTTCGGCGAAGCGGCGGGAGAAAACCGCCTGCTGGAAGCCTGGGGCGCAGCCGGCCGCGACTTCATGGCGGTGCTGGGCAGCTATGAAGTGGTACACCCGGCCGGTGAGAT
Organism: Stenotrophomonas sp. Steno-C15; assembly: GCF_056393265.1. Classification (NCBI taxonomy): domain Bacteria; kingdom Pseudomonadati; phylum Pseudomonadota; class Gammaproteobacteria; order Lysobacterales; family Lysobacteraceae; genus Stenotrophomonas; species Stenotrophomonas sp. Steno-C15. The sequence continues at coordinate 28,369 of NZ_JBWJPF010000009.1, read as the reverse complement.
CGCCGCCTACATCGACCCGGAAGACGACGCGCGGCCGACGATGGCCGACGGCGGCCTGTCCGACAGCCTGCTGCACCGCCTGCAGCGCGATCTGTTCCACCGTCGGGCGCTGCCGTCCGGCGAACTGCGTGATGGCCTGGCCGGCGATGATCCCAGCCTGCAGGTGCACGCCTGCCACACCCGCCTGCGCGAACTGCAGGTCCTGCACGACCAGCTGCGTGGCCTGCTTGAGGATGACCGCTTCGACCCGCCGCTGCAGGCCCGCGAGATCGCCGTGCTGGCGCCGGACATCGATCCCTACGTGCCCTACCTGGAGGCCGTGTTCGGTGGCCGCGGTGGCGAGGACGACCACATTCCCTACGCGTTGGCCGACAGCAGTCCGCTGGCGGGCGAACCGCTGGCCGATGTGTTCGTGCACCTGATTGGCCTGCCGGTCTCGCGGTTCGGCCTGAATGAAATGCTGGACCTGCTGGCCAGCGCGCCCCTGGCCGAGGCAGCCGGACTGGACGCGACCGACTTCGACCGCCTGCATGGCTGGCTGCAGCAGGCGGGCGCACGCTGGGGGCTGGATGCGGACCATCGCGCCCAGCACGGCGCGCCACCGGATGATGCCTACACTTGGCAGTTCGCGCTGGATCGCCTGCTGCTGGGCCATGCCACCGGCAGCGATGCCGACCTGGCCGGCGTCGCGCCGTGGACCGGGCTGGAAGGTGGCGCGCTGGATGCGCTGGACCGCCTGCTGCGCCTGCTGCGGGTACTGGCCGCCTACCAGCGCCGTCTTGGCGAGACGTTGACTCCGGCGCAGTGGCGGCAGCGCCTGCTGTCGCTGCTGGATGCGCTGCTGCCGACCCCGCCCGGCTCACCCAACAGCCAGCGCGCGCTGGAGCGGCTGCGCAAACTGCTCAACCAGTTCGCCGAAGACGCGGACAAGGCCGGCTTCAGCGACGGGGTGCCTCCCGAAGTGATACGTGCGCATTTCGCCTCCGCCCTGGCCGAAGCCGACACGCGTGCACCGCTGCTGACCGGCGGCATCAGCTTCGGCCGCATGGTGCCGATGCGATTGCTGCCGTTCCGGGTGATCTGCGTACTCGGCCTCAATGATGGCGATTTCCCGCGTCGCGATCCGGCGGCCGGCCTGAACCAGCTCACCGCCGAACTGGACACGCCCCGACGCCGCCCGGGCGACCGTTCCACCCGCGAGGACGATCGCTTCCTGTTCCTGCAGCTGTTCGCCGCCGCACAGGACGTGTTCTACCTCAGTTACCTCGGCGCCGATCCGCGCGATGGCAGCGTGCGGGAACCGTCGGTGCTGGTCAGCGAGCTGATCGACGCCGTGGCGGCCTACCACCTCGATCCAGCCGCCGCCGCCGCGGCATTCACGGTCCGCCACGCGCTGCAGCCGTTCTCCCCCGCCGCGTTCGGCGATGGCGACCCGCGTCGCTTCAGCTACCGCCGGCAATGGCATCCCGCAGCCGGTCGCCTGGCCGGGCAGCGTGGCGGGCTGTCGCCGTGGTTCGACGCGGCGGCGCTGCCGCCGCCGGTCGAAGCTGCGGTGGAAGAGGAGCTGTCTCTGGAAAGCCTGCGCCGTTTTCTGTGCGATCCGGCTGGGCAGTTCCTGTCGCAGTCTCTGGGCCTTCGACTGGCCGATGAGGTCGAGGACGTCGTCGATCTGGAGCCGCTGGTGCTGTCCGCGCGAGGGCCGGACACGCGCAGTGTGCAGGCCGCGGTGGTGCGTGCCACCCTCACCGGCGATGACGACCCGCTCTACCCGAGGCTGCGCGCACGCGCGCTGGTGCCATCCGGCGCGCTGGGCGAGCGGCAGTTCGAGGTGGAACAATCGAAGACCCGCCCCTATGCCGACGCAATGCTGGGCTGGATGCAGGGCGTACAGCCGGAAAGCCGCCGCTATGAGGTCCAGATCGACGGCGTGCGCCTGCACGGCCGGGTTGCCGATCGCCATCCTGGTGGTCTGGTGCGGCTGCGCGCGGGCACGCTCAACGGCAACGCGGTGATCCGCCAGGGGCTGGACTGGCTGCTGGCCAATGCGGCAGGCGACGCGTTGCCGCTGGTCCAGTTCCACGACGGTGGTGACGCCGGTCAGGGTCCGCACGTCCTGCCGGCACTGTCCGTGCCCGCGGCGCGGGCCGCCCTGCGCGCGCTGCTGCAGCTGCGCCGGCGTGGCCTGCGTGAGCCGTTGTGGTTCGCTCCCTACACCGGCTGGGTGCTGTACACGACCAGCGGCGAGAAACAGCGCAGCGAGGGCTGGAAGCAGTGGCATGGCAGCGACCGCAGCTGGGGCGAATCCCGCAGTGACGCCTGGCAGTTGCTGATGCGCGGTGCCGATCCCTTCGCAGACGATGCCCGGTATGCCGAGCTGCTGCACAACAGCCAGGTGGTGTTCGGCGCGCTGCGCGAAGGCCGCGTGCCCGGCGCCGGTTCACATACAGAGGTCACCGGATGAACGCTACCGTGGCAGGCAGCCCCATCGAACATCCCGGTATCGACCCGTATCTCGCACTGCCCCTGGATGGCGTCCGCCTGATCGAAGCCAGTGCCGGCACCGGCAAGACCTTCACCCTGGCCACGCTGTTCACCCGGCTCGTGGTCGAGCAGGGCCTGCGTATCGGCCAGATCCTGGCGGTGACCTTCACCGATGCCGCTACCCAGGAACTGCGCAAGCGCATCCGTGAGCGACTGGCGCTGGCCGCGCGGATGGTCGACCTGCCTCCGGGCGACGGCGAGGCACCCGACATGCGGTTGACCCGGCAGATCCTGAGGCGCCATCTCGATGCCGGCAATGAGAGCGCGGCGGCGCTGAAGCGTCGCCTGCAGGTCGCTGCCGACGAAATCGATCTGGCCGCGATCTTCACCATCCACGGCTTCTGCACCCGCGTGCTGCGCGAGCACGCACTGGAGAGCGGCCACACCTTCGATCCTCCGGAGCTGCTGACCAGCGACCGCGAGCTGATGGAGGAACTGGCGGCTGACCTGTGGCGCGTGCACGCCAACGATCCGGCCACACTGGAGCCGCTGACCTTGTTGTGGTCGAGCCCGGACGCACTGGCAGGCGACCTGCGCGCGCTGCTGGCCGAGCCGCCGCTGCATCCATTGCCATTGCCGACGCTGCCGGACGATCCGCGGCCGCGGATGCTGCAGGCCGCGCAGGTCCTCGCGTCCGCCATCGACTCCGGTCTTGATGCGGCCCGTGGGCAGATCGCCACGGCGTTCGAGAAGAAGGTCTTCGATGGACGTCGTGCCAAGCGGCCGAGCTTCGACAAGGCATTCTCCACCCTGGTCGCAGGGCAGGCGGTCGCGGACTGGTCACGCGATGGAAAACTCCATCTGGAGAAGCTGCTGCCCACTTCGATGCAGGCACTCTGCCGGAACGATCAGCAGGGCGCCTGCCCGGATGCGCCCCTCTTCGACGCATTGCAGGCCTGGTGGGATGCCGCCGACGTGGTCATGTCGTGGCTTCGCCAGCGCGCGATCCGCTTCCTGCACGCCCTGCGCGCCGAAGCCGCGCAGCGACTGGCCCTGTTGAAACAGACGCGACGGGTGCAGACCTACGATGACCTGATCGACGGCGTGGCGCTTGCCCTGCAGGGGCCGCAACGGCTGACGCTGGTGCAACGGCTGCGCGCGCAGTACCGCATTGCCCTGGTCGATGAGTTCCAGGACACCGATGACCGCCAATGGGGCATCTTCCACACCCTGTTCGGCGATTCGCCGGAGGTACGCGAACTGGGACTGGCGCCAGCGCTGTTCCTGATCGGCGATCCGAAGCAGGCGATCTATGGCTTCCGCGGCGGCGACATCCATACTTACCTCAAGGCCAGGCAGGTTGCGCAGCCTGCGCCGGCACTGGACCAGAATTTCCGCTCGCGGCCTGCGCTGCTGCGCGTGCTGCAGATGCTGTACGACAACGGCGGTGAGGACGCCTTCCTCGAGCGTGACATCCGCTTCGAGCCGGTGCGGCCGGGCGGCGTACGTGTAGATGCGGATTACCAGCGTGATGGCCATGCCGCCGCAGCCCTGACCCTGCGCGTGCTGCGCAGCGGCGGTGACAGGCCGCTGGCTGCCGATGCCTCCCGCGAGGCAGCGACGCGGGCGTGTGTGGCCGCCATTCACCAGGTGCTGGTGGACGCGCGCGCCGGCAGGGCCCTGCTGCGTGGTCGCCCGGTGCAGCCGGCTGACATCGCCGTTCTGGTGCGTTCGCATCGCGAGGCCACGCTTGTGCAGCGTGCGCTGGCGGCTGTTGGAATTCCCGCGGTGGCAGCCGGCAGGCAGAGCCTGTTCGCCACCAGCGAAGCCCGCGACCTGCGCGCGCTGCTGCTGGCCCTGCTGCAACCGGCCGACGAAGGCCGCCTGCGCACCGCGCTGGCCACCGTGCTGCTCGGCCAGCCTGCCAGTGCGATCGCAACGATGGAACGCGAAGGCGACCTGCAGCGGGGATTCCAGGCGCAGCTGCTGCACTGGCGCGAACGATGGCAGCGCGGCGGCCCGTTCGCGGTGATCGCCGACGTCTGCGCCGCACAGGGCGAACGCCTGCTGGCGCTGATCGATGGCGAGCGCCGGCTGACCAATTACCTCCAGCTCGGCGAGCTGCTGCAGGAGGCGTCGGCACAGGCGCTGGGCATGCATGGCCTGCTGGACTGGCTGCAGGGCCGGATGGCCAGCGCCGACCAGGACGATGAGCAGCAGCTGCTGCGCCTGGAATCGGACGCGCGCCGTGTGCAGATCATCACCCTGCACAAGAGCAAGGGCCTGGAATACCCCTTGGTGTTCCTGCCGTTCGTGGGCATCGAGCGCGGCGCGAACAACAGCGCTGCACACTGCACCGTGCATCTGGACGGCGAGCGCCAGCTGCACTGGAAGCTGGACAGGGACGAGGTGTGGGACGCCGTCAGCCGCCAGGCGCGGCACGAACAGCAGGCAGAGGACGCGCGCCTGCTGTACGTCGGCATGACCCGAGTCGAGCACGCGCTGTGGATCGCCATCGGTGACCTCGCCGGTCTTGCCAGGACCCCACTGGCGCCGTTGCTGGGCGACCTGCAGGCCCTGCGCGGGTGCGCCGATGTGCAGGTCGACGACAGCGAGCCGGTGGCGCAGCTGCCGCAGCTGGCGGTGGAAATGGACGGCGAACTTCCGGCAGTGCGCACGCAGGCGCGTCGCGTGCCCCACGACTGGTGGGTATACAGCTTCACCCAGCTGGCCCATGCCGATGCCGGCAGTGGCAGTGACATCGAGGCGGCCGCCACCGAACTTCCGGCGCCGGCGGCCGACGAACCGGTTGGCGCGGAGCTGCCCCTGGAGCCCGCGCTGCCGGATCCTGCCGCGACCGAAGAGGCCGCGCCGGTCGACCCGCGTTTCATGGGCAGCCGCTTCGGCAACGTGCTGCACGAAGCGATGGAGAACGTCGACTTCGCCGCATGGGGCGCCTGGCAGCCTGGCCAGGAAGCGCCGGAAGGCCAGGCCGCCGTGCTGCGCAAGGCATTGCGCGACGAGGGCTATGCAGATGCGGACCTGGATGACGGCATCGCGGTGCTGGTGCCACTGGTCGGCCAGACCCTCATCGCGGAGCTGCCGGAGGGCGGCGCGCTGTACAGCGTGCCCGCGCAGGATCGTCGTGCCGAGATCGACTTCCACTTCGCCATCGAGCCGACCGCTGTGCCGGCGCTGCTGGATGTACTGCATGCCCATGGCATCGCCAGCGCGCGCCGGGGCTTCGGCCAGCGCCGCCGGCTGGAAGGGCTGATGACCGGCATGATCGACCTCACCTACGTGCGCGATGGCCGCTGGTACGTGCTCGACTACAAATCCAACCGGCTGCCGGGCTACAGCCCCGACCTGCTGGCCATCGCCATGCGCCACAGCGAGTACGACCTGCAGGCCCTGATCTATACCGTCGCGCTGCATCGCTGGCTGCGCTTCCGGCTGGGGGCGGCCTACCGCTACGAACGCGACATGGGCGGCATCCGCTATCTGTTCTGCCGCGGCCTGGATGGCACTGGCAATGGTGTCTACACCGATCGTTTCCCGCTCGAACTGGTGGACGCGCTCGATGCGTTGTTCGCCGGAGGCAGGCAGGCCCAGGCCGAGCTGGCGGCACGCGCGCTTGGAGCCAGCGCATGAGCCTGCTCAGGGATCTGTACCGCAATGGCCAGCTGCGGACGATCGACCACGCCTTGGCGACCGGCCTGCAGCGCCTGCGCACGGACACCCCGGAGGACGTGGCCCTGGCGGCGGCCCTGGCCTCGCTGGCGGTATCGCTGGGGCATGCCGGTTTCGATCCGGCGCAGCCGCACCGGCTGCTGGAAGGCGTATCCGCCTGGCCGGCGCCGCAATCCTGGATCGAGCAGCTGCGCGCCTCGCCCTGGGTCGCGACCCCCGGGCGCGCCGATGCTGTCGCAGATGACGCCCCGCTGGTGATGGAGAATGGCCTGCTGTACCTGCGCCGCTATCGCGAGTACGAGCGGCAGCTGGCGGCGGGCCTGCAGCGCATCGGCGGCCATCCGCTGCCGGCGCCGGATCTGCCCGCGTTGGCGCCTCTGTTCGCACGGTTGTTCCCGCAGGCCCGGGATGCCGAGGATCATCAGGCGCGCGCGGCAGGCGTGACCCTGCGTCATCCCTTGGCGCTGGTGACCGGAGGACCCGGGACCGGCAAGACCACCACCATCGCGCGCCTGCTGCTGTTGCTGGCTGCGCAGGCAGCGCATGCCGGCCAGCCACCGCCGAAGGTGGCCTTGGCCGCACCGACCGGCCGCGCCGCAGAGCGGATGGCTGAAAGCCTGCGTCTGGCCGTGCAGCGGTTGCAGGAGGAGGGCCTGGACCCGGCGCTGTGCGCCGCATTGCCTACCACCGGTACCACGCTGCATCGCCTGCTGGGCGTCATTCCCGACTCGCCCCGCTTCCGCCACCACGCCGATAATCCGCTGCCGCTGGATGTGGTGGTGATCGACGAAGCGTCGATGATCGATCTGCCGATGATGGCCAAGCTGGTCGATGCCATCGCCAGCGGCACCCGCCTGATCCTGCTCGGCGATCCTGACCAGCTGCCCTCGGTCGAAGCCGGCGACGTGCTGGGCGCGATCCTGCGAGCCAGCGGTGATGGCATGGGCACGCGCGTCGATGATGCACTGGCGTTGCAGGGGGTGTTGGCGGCACCGGCATTGCAGCCGCCGGCGCCGGTCCATGCATTCACCGGTAGGCGGGTGCAGCTGCAGCGCGGTTACCGGCAGAGCGACGCATTGGATCTGGCACCGTTGGCGCGTGCCGTCCGCGATGGCGACAGCGTCACCACGCTGCGACTGTTGCGCAGTGGCGAACTGTCGGGAGTCCGCTTCCACGAAGGGGAGCCGGATCCGCTGCGTGACCAGCGTGAGCATCTGCTGGGCCGCTGGCGTGCATTGGCCGATATCCGGGACCCGGTCCTGGCACTGCAGCAGGCCGGCCGCCTGCGCGTGCTGACCGCGCTGCGTGAAGGGCCGCAGGGAGCCCGTGGCCTCAACGAGCGGATCGAACAGCTGCTGGCCGGCACCACCCCGGGCTACTTCCAGGGGCGCCTGCTGCTGGTAACCGAGAACAGCTATCGGCATCGCTTGTTCAACGGCGATGTCGGCATCTGCCTGCGCGACAGCACGGGCGCGATGGTGGCGTGGTTCCCCGGCGACACCGCCGATCAGCCGCGCGCCTTCCATCCGGCCGCATTGCCGGCGCACGAGAGCGCGTTCGCAATGACCGTGCACAAGGCACAGGGCTCGGAGTTCGATGAGGTCTGGCTGCAACTGCCACGGCAGGACAGTCGCGTGCTGTCGCGCGAGCTGATCTACACCGGGCTGACCCGTGCCCGCCAGGTCCTGCATGTGGCGGCCAGTGCCGACGTGCTGCAGGCCGCGCTCAAGCGCCATGCCAGTCGAATCGGCGGCTTGGCCTGGCGGCTGGGTGCAGAAGATGTGGCCGAACAACCAGCGGGCATGGAACAGCCCACGCTGCAGGGCCAGTTGTTCTGAACCGGGGTCGGATCCCCTTCCCAACGGGAACGGGATCCGACCCGGCGTCATTCCGCGATCAGCACCAGGCCATCGGGGAACACGATGGCCGCTTCATCCGCGCTGACATCAAAGAAGCCCACCCCGTGCTCCTCCGCAAGGTCCTGTACCCGGCCGTGCGCACGCTCGGCCACGGAGTAGGCAAACGCACCGTAGATGACGTGCCGGCCGATGCTGTAGTCGGTGACCTCGGCGCGATCGTCCTCATCGTTGCTCAGCGGACCATTCAAGGGCGGGAACTCCTGTGCCATCGCGGCGAACCAACCCTGCAACGCCGGACTGCTGACCACCGGATCGTCGTACTCGTGGTTCTCGCCCCAGGCGGTCTGCTTCTCGAACCAGGCGATGAACGCTGCCGCCTCACGCGGGGCGACGCTGGCCTCGAACACCATCATGTCGTAACTCATTGAACCGTCCTGTTGTCGGGGCGAAAGGCCGCCGGGCATCGCCCGGCGCTACGGGGTAGCGATGGTAGCGCCGGGCCATGCCCGGCGGATCGCGTTATAGCGACGGAGCGGCAGCATCCGCCAGCCCCGGCGCCAACGCTTTCGCCTCCGGGAACAGGGCGAAGCGCAGGCCCACCAGGCCCATCAACGCCTCGTCGCGTGCCTTGCAGGCCGCCACGCTGCCGACCCGCCCCAGCGACGCATCCAACCGCCCGCGCAGCGCCTGATCGGCGGTGATCGGCCGGCGTGCGGCGACTTGGCGCCGATAGTGCGCGGCAATCTCCTGCAGGATCTGCTCAACGGCCTCGCGGCTGCGTTCGGGCAGTTCCAGTCGGGCACGCCGCAGCTGCAGGATGTTCAGGCCGATGCGGGCTTCATTGAGCATGTCCACCGACGCGATGTCGCTGCCCTCCGGTGTCGCCGCCAGCCGGGGGGCCAGCAGCCCGAGCAGGTCGAGCATGCGCGTGGCGAAGCGCTGCCGGTCCTGCTGTCCGCGGCCTTCGGCCGCTTCCGCCAGGGTGGTCCAGCCTTGCCGGACCAGCCGCCGCGCGGTCCATTCGGCACCTACCGAGCGGAACAGGCGGGTCATCACCACCGCGAAGCCGATGCCGATGAACATCGCCACTGACGAGTTCACGAACGTCTGGATGTTGGCGCTGTAGGTGTTCTGCAGGCTGAGCAGCGCGGCCAGATTGACCGTCAGCGGCAGCGCAAACAACGCACTCTTGGGGTGGTGCAGCAGCAGGCCCAGCGGCAGGAACGCCACCGCCAGCACCAGTGCCAGCAGTCCGAAGTCGTGAACGGCGGGGAATACACCGAACAGGTACACGCCTGCGACCAGCGAAGCCACCATCGCCCACACCAGGAACGAGACCATGCTCGGTGCCGGATCATCCTGTGCCGCGAAGAAGGCCGCCGTCACCGCAGCCATCATCGCGCCGTTGCCACCGCCTTCCCAGCCCAGCGCGATCCACAGCACGCAATAGCCCATCAGCGCCACGCCGGCGCTGAGCGCCGAGAACAGCGCCATGCCGTAGTCGACGTGCCTGTCGGCGGCGACCCGGTCGGTGCGGATGCGATAGTGCGCGCGGTCCAGCGGCGCGTTGCCGTGGTCGATCGCCTGCTGCAGCGTGCGGCAGTCCTGCCACAGGTCCACCAGCTCTTCCAGCCGCAGCAGCAGGCTGGCCAGCTGCAGGTGCTGCAGGTCGCGGTCCACCTGCGGCTTCACTGCGCTGATGCGCGCACGCAGGCGGGCGTAATCACTGGCACTGGCCGGTTGCTGCAGCCATTCGTGAATGTCGTCGATCACTGCCGACAGCCCATCGGGCAGCGACTGGCCATTGCTTCGCAGCGCACTCAGGCGATCGGCAATGGAGGAAAGCACCGGCAACAGCAACAGCATGCGCTCGCGCAGCCGCTCCATGGAGACCGCCGCGCCGGTGTGGCGCGGATCATCGCGGCGCAGGAACTCGATCAATGCCTCGAACTGCACCAGATCGGCGGCCAGGCGGTTGCGCGGTGCATGCGCGCGGCCTCGCTCCAGGATCTGCCGGCACCACTGCGCCGCATCCTCCATCCAGGTGCCGATGCGTGCGCGCAGCATCGGCCGCACCGAAGCCGGGAACAGCAGCGAGGCGAACAGCACCGCCACCACCGTGCCGAGGATGATCTCCTCGCTGCGTGCCACGACCGTGTCGAAGATCGTCTCCGGCGAGGTCACGGCGGGGAAGCCGATGAAGGCGGTCGTATAGCCGGCGAGCAGGAAGGCATAGCCGCGCGGGCCGCGGTTGAGCAGGGCCAGGAACAGGCAGCCGGCCAGCCAGAACGACATCGCCGCGCTCAGCAGCAGTGGGGTTTCCACCAGCGCGGGCAGCACCAGCAGTGTGGCCAGGCCGGCCACCAGGGTGCCGACGATGCGGTATACGCCCTTGGCGCGGGTTGGTCCCAGCAGCGGCTGGCTGACGATGTAGACCGTACCCATCGCCCAGTACGGGCGCGACAGGTTGCCGGCCATGGCGATGTACAGGGCGGCGATCGCGGCCAGGTAGGTCTTGATCGAGAACAGCCACGCCTGGCGATCGGTCACGGCGTTCATCACTTAGTTCGCCGTGGCCCGTGGAGCGGCCGTCGCCTGCCAGCCACCGCCGAGCACCAGGAACAGGTGAATCTGATCGCGCGAGACCTGTGCTTCGGCCGCGGCCAGTGTGGCATCGCTGGTGGCCAGGCTGCGGTCGGCGTCCAGGCTGGCCAGGTACGGTGTCCGCCCACCCTGGTAAAGCCGGCGGTTCTGCTCGGCTGCCAGCGCGGCCTGTTCCTGGGCGATGCGCAGCGACTGCAGGCGGCGCAGGTCCTGTGCGTAGCGGTCCAGAGCGGTCTGCGTCTCACGCAGTGCCTGCAGCACGGTGTGGTCGAACTCGGCCAGCGCCGCATCGGCGCCCGCTTCGGCAGCGTGGATGCGTGCATGACTGCCCGATGACGGCAGCGTCCAGGAGATCAGCGGCCCGATCGACCACTGCTGGGTCATGGGCTGGCCGAAATCTTCCAGCAGGCCGGCGGCGCCGATCGAAGCCCCCAGACGGATGTCCGGATAGAGTTCGGCAGTAGCCACGCCAATGCGCGCGGTGGCCGCGGCCAGCCTGCGTTCGGCCTGGCGCACATCCGGACGACGCTGCAGCAGCGCACGGCCATCTCCGACCGGCAGCGGTTGCGTCAGCGACGGTGCCTGTGCGCAGTCGATCACTCCGCCCGGCAACTGGCCGGGGGTCTGGCCGAGCAGGGCGGCCAGGGAGTACGCCGCCGCCGAGCGCTGCGCGCGCAACGGCGGCAACGCGGCCTCCAGCAGGGCGACCTGGGCATTGGCACGGGCCAGTTCCGGCGGCGTGCCGCGGCCGGCCGCGATCAACCGCTCGGTCACCGAGCGGCCGCGCTGCTGCAGCTGCAGCGAATGCTCGGCCACATGCAGTTCGTGGTTGGCGTGGCAGATCTCCAGATAGCTGTCGGCCACCTGCGCGACCACGCTGACCTGGGCCAGGTCGCGCGCCGCTGCGACCGCCTGCTCGTCGGCCCGCGCCGCTTCCGCACCGCGCTTGAGCTTGCCGAACAGATCGAACTGATAGCTGACCGCGAACTTGCCATCGGCCAGGTTGATCACCGGCAGTTCGTGTTCCTGCAGGAACGATTCGGCCGACAACTGCGCGCGGCTGACGCCGGCCTCGGCCTCGTACTCGAAGCCACCGGCGTCCAGTGCCTGTTCGTACACGGCCGCCGCGCGGCGCAGGTGGGCATCAGCGGCTTTCAACTCAACGTTGTCGCGCAGCGCCTGGCTGATCAGGCCGTCCAGCACCGGATCGTCGTACAGCGACCACCAGCGCGCCGGCAGCGGCTGGTTGGCGGCGATCTGCGGGTTCTGCGTTTCGATGAACGCCGCATTCGCCTCCGGGCGCTTGAATGCCGAGCCTTCCGGTAGTGCATAGTCGGGACCAACGGTCCTGCACGCGGCCAGGCTGGCCAGTGCGACGATCAGGCCGAGGCGGGACAGTGCGGTATTCACAGGCGGCCCCGCGTCGGCGTGGGGCCGGCCTTGCTGTCATCCGCGCGGCGGCCGGTATCCACCGTCACGGTGGCGGTGCGGCCGGCGATCAACTCAACACCCGCGGGAAGATCATCGATGGCAATCCGCACGGGAATGCGCTGCGCCAGCCGCACCCAGTCGAATGCGGGTGTGACGTTCGGCAACAGGCTGCTGCCGTTGCTGCGGTAGCGGTCCTCGATGCCGGCGGCGATGCTCTCCACATGTCCCTGCAATGGCCTGGATTCACCCATCAGGCGGATGTCCACGCGCTGCCCGGGCACCACACCCTGCAGGCGGGTCTCCTCGAAATAGCCATCGATGCGGAATGAGCCGGTATCCAGCAACGCCAGTACCGGTTTGCCGGCCACCACGTAGTCTCCGACGCGCAGCGTACGGTCGTTGACCCGGCCGTCTGCCGGTGCGCGCACTTCGGTGCGGCCCAGATTGAGTTCGGCCAGATCGACTGCGGCCTGTGCCGTGGCCAGCGCGGCCTGTGCGGCCTGCAGCTTGGCCCGGCGCACTTCGGCGTCCTCGGCAGCGACGAGGTCCTGCAGGCTGCGATCACGACCGATCTCGCGCTTCAGCTGGGCCACCGACGCCTGGCGCTCGGCCAGGCTGGCCTGTGCCTGCTCCAGTGCGATGCGGTAGCGCGCACGGTCGACCACGAACAGCAGGTCGCCCTTCTTCACCGCCTGGTTGTCGGCGACGTTCACCGTCTCCACCAGGCCGGACACATCCGGCGCCATCTGCACCACGTCCGCGCCGACATGGGCGTCACGGGTCCAGGGCTCGTCCATGTAATAGACCCACAGCTGGCGCAGCACCAGCAGCGCGACGATCAGGGCGGCACCGGTGAGCAGCACCGGCAGGGACTTCTTCACGATCTTGTTCACGATTGCATCCAGCGCAGAAGGTGGAAAAGCAGGCCCAGCACGATCCCGTACAGCGCCAGGTTGAACAGCGCCGGGTGCCAGACATGGCGGTAGGCACCGGCGCGTTGCAGCAGCGCGTGCAGACCGCTGTTGAGCAGATAGGCCAGCAGCATCAACCCGAGCAGGGTCGGGACGAACACTCCGTGGAGACTGAATTCACCAGGCATCGGTAGGGCAGGGCAGATGGGGGAGGGGAGGAACAACGGCACAACAACAACGGGTGACTGCCGCTGGCGTGGCAACGGCAGCGGCGGCATCCGGGGACATCGGTCTCACGTGATGCGGTCGGCGGCCTCGGCCAGCAGGCGCCATGCCTTCAGCACGGCGTGCAGTTCATCCATGGAAAGCGCGCCGAACACGTCCTGACGCAGGTCGATCAACTGATCTTCAAGTTCCTGCACCAGCGCCTGGCCGGCCTCGGTCAGCCACAGCAGGTTGGCGCGACGGTCGCTTGCATCACTTTCACGGCGGACCAGGTCGCTGGCACAGAGCTTGTCCAGCAGGCGTACCAGCGAAGGCCCCTCCATGCCCAGCTGCTGGGCCAGGGCGACCTGGCGGATGCCGCCGCCGGAGCGGCCGATCATCAGCAGGGGCATGGTGCAGGCGGTGGAGATCCCGTAGCTGCCCAGCCGGCTGTCGGCCAAGCGCTGCCACTGCCGCCCTGCATACAGCAGGCCGGAGCTGAGCTGCATCTGCAGCACGGTGCGCTCGTCGAGGGGGCGGTCCATAGATAGATAGGATACTACTAATTTCATTCCTATCAATAGGTTTGCTGAATGGGCGCCCCATTGCGGTAGCGCCGGGCCGTGCCCGGCGAGCGGCATGGGGCCCGTCCACAGAGCCCGCCGGGCATGGCCCGGCGCTACCGCAGCACGTTCCGGAGCCATGAGCCTCGGCCCTCGACCCCGACTGCCGGGGCGCGATGAACCATCCCCACGGGACGACCCACCCCCGGTCCTCCGCCACCCGCCCCACATCCCGCGAACGCGGTGGGTGGGCTCCTTAAAGGCAAGAGCAGAAGCAGTGCGGACCAACGGTCCGCACCCACCAGGGCAGCGGCGCGCCGCTCCCGAAGCCATGAACCCCCGCTTTTGACCCCGCTTTCGGGGGCCGACCGCGCCAGCAGGACATTGTCGGAGAGGGGAGGGGCAGGCCGGGCAGGACCGTCCACGGCATGGATGCCGTGGCCGAGCCTACAGGGACGTACTTGCGGCGTGTCCTGCCCGGCCTGCCCCTTCCCCCTCTCGCTCAGCAGCCACGAGGCGCCGGAAGAACCCCCGATGAACCATCCCCACAGGACGACCCACCCCCCGGTCAGGTACGATGCTCGCCCCCCGTTCGGGACGCTGTACGCAATGAGCAAGAACAACGAAAAGGCCGCCCCGCAGGGCGACGTGACCCAGGACCAGGCCGAGGATGCCGTGCGCACCCTGCTGCGCTGGGCCGGAGAGGACCCGTCCCGCGAAGGCCTTCTGGACACCCCCCGCCGCGTCGCCGAAGCCTACGGCGACTGGTTCAGCGGTTACCGCGATGACCCGCGCGCCTACATGGAGCGGACCTTCGAGGAAGTCGCCGGTTACGACGAACTGATCGTCCTGCGTGACATCGAGTACGAAAGCCACTGCGAGCACCACATGGCGCCGATCATCGGCCGCGTGCATGTCGGCTACCTGCCGGCCGGCAAGGTGGTGGGCATCAGCAAGCTGGCGCGCGTCGTCGAGGCCTATGCCCGCCGTTTCCAGGTGCAGGAAAAGATGACGGCGCAGATCGCCCAGTGCATCCAGGATGTGCTGCAGCCGATCGGCGTCGGCGTGGTCGTCGAAGGGGCCCACGAGTGCATGACCACCCGCGGCATCCACAAGCGTGGCGTCAGCATGGTCACCTCCAAGATGCTCGGCAGCTTCCGCGACGATGCGCGTACCCGCGCCGAGTTCCTGCGCTTCATCGAAGTGGGCGGCAAGCGCTGAGCCGCTTCTCCCCGCACCGCCGGCCCATGGTGGCCGGCCTGCCCACGGCTGTCCCCGCGACGGCCGTGCGTGGCTGCCCGCAGCCGCCTGTCTTTCCCGATCCCCTCGCTGCATGAAGCATCGCGAACGCATCTCCCGCTACCGTCACCTGCGCGAACAGCCCCAATGGAAGCTGCTTGCCGCCGACCACGCGCCCGAAATCATTGGTCTGCTGCAGAGCCTGCTGATGGACGGCGAACGCACCTTGCCGTCCTCGGTGCTCAACGAGCGCCTGCAGCGCGCGCTGGACCAGCTCAATGGCGACGAACTGGCCCGTGACCTGCCGCGCACGGCGCAGGCCTACATCGCACACTGGCTGTCCCAGGGCTGGCTGGAGCGGCGGTTGCCCGAGGGTGCCGACCAGGAGCAGTACGAACTGTCGACCCAGGCCCTGCAGGCGATCCGCTTCGCCGACAGCCTCGAGCAGGCGCGCGTGGCTGCCACCGAGAGCCGCCTGGCACTGGTCATCGAACAGCTCTCGCAGCTGGCTGCACAGACCGAATCCGACCCCGACGCACGCCTGTCTGCGCTGCGCGACGAGCGCGACCGCATTGACGCCGAGATCGCGCGGGTCAGCGCCGGTCGTGTGGTTGCCCTGGACGGCAAGCGTGCACTGGAGCGCGCCCGCCAGATCATCGGTCTCGCCGACGAGCTGACCGAAGACTTCCGCCGGGTGCGTGACGGCTTCGAGCAGCTCAACCGCGAGTTCCGCGAGCGCATCATCGACGACGAAGGCGAACGTGGCGATGTGCTGTCGCAGCTGTTCGAGGGTGTGGACGTGATCGGCGAAAGCGATGCCGGCCGCAGCTTCCAGGCATTCTGGCGCCTGCTCAATGATGCCGAGCAGAGTGCGCAGCTTGATGCCGCGCTGGAAGCCGTGCTGGCACGGGGCTTTGCACGCCGCCTGGATCGCAACGAGCGCAACTTCCTGCGCAGCTTCACCAGCACCATGCTTGAACGCGGCGGCCAGGTACACGATGTCCTGCAGAATTTCGCGCGCAGCCTGCGCGGCTTCGTGCAGAGCCGCGGTTATCTTGAACAGCGTCGCCTCAATCAGCTGCTCAAGCAGGCCCAGTCCGAAGCGCTGGCTCTGCGCGACGAGTTCCCGGCCCAGCGCACGATTGGCCGTGACCTGCAGTTGACGACCAGCCGGCTGCGCTCGTGGTCGCAGTGGAAGCTGCACGACCCCCGCAGCGCCCAGGTCGATGGCAATGTCGAGTACAACGACGCGGCCAGCATCAGCCTGGAGAGCGTCGGTGATCTGGTGGCCTCGTCCGAAATCGATTTCCGCACCCTGCGCCGCGACCTGCACGACCTGCTCGATGCGCAGCCGCGGCTCAGCATCGCCCAGGCGCTGTCGCAGCGCGAAGCGCCGCAGGGCCTGGGCAGCGTCATCGGCTACCTGTCGCTGGGCACGCGCTTCGGCAGCGTGGTCACTGGCGAACAGGAGCTCGCCGAATGGCGTGGCGGCGACGGCCAACTGCGCCGCGCACGCATCCCGCTGGTTTGGTTCACCCAGGAGAGACGCCATGAGCTGGCATGAAGACCCCATCGAAGCACCGTCTGCCGACCAGGCCGAGGACGCCTACGAGGCCGAGCCGGCGATGCTCGAAGCGCAGCCACGGCGCGGCAACAGCGTGTACTACCTGGGTGATACCGGCCGCCTGCCGCTGGATGCCCGGCGCGCGCTGTGCCAGCTGCTGATCGGTCCCAGCATCGACCAGCTGCGCCACGCCAAGCTGTGGCCGGCACTGGTGCGCAGCGAGGCGGGCATCCGTTCAGCGCTGTCCGACCTGTTCCTGGAACTGGTGCTCGACCGCGAAAGCGGTGTGGCATTCACCCGCCAGGCCGACACCGAAGACGTCGATGCACCGGTACTGCTGCGGACCTCGCCGCTGACCTTCATCGACTCGGTGCTGTTGTTGTTCCTGCGCCAGCAGCTGGCTGAGGCCGACGCGCGCGGCAACCGCGCGGTGGTCGCCGACGCCGAGATGGCCGAAGCGCTGGCCATCTACGAGAAGAACCTGTCCACCGACCGCGCCGGCTTCAACCGCCGCGTTGCATCGGCCGTGCAGAAGATGAAGGACAACCACATCCTGACCCGCCTGAGCGGCCAGGACGACCGCCACGAAGTCTCGCCGGCGCTGAAGCTGCTGTTCTCCGCCGAAGACGTGTCCCAGCTTTCGGCGGTGTACCGCCAGCTGCGCGAAACCCCGGCCGCCGAAGCCTGAGAGACCCGAACACCGCATGGCCATTTCCAAGCACACCCCCGCCCTGTTCAATGAAGGCCTGCCGGACCCGCGCCTGCAGCAGTTCCGCATGCGCCGCCTGCAGGTGCACAACTGGGGCACCTTCAACGGCCTGACCGAAGTACCGATCGCCGAGCGTGGCTTCCTGTTCGTCGGCCGTTCCGGCTCGGGCAAGTCGACCCTGCTCGATGCCATGTCCGCGCTGCTGACGCCGCCGGCCATCGTCGACTTCAACGCGGCCGCACGCGAAGCCGAGCGCAGTGGCCGCGACCGCAACCTGGTGTCCTACGTGCGCGGCGCGTGGGCCGACCAGCAGGACAGTGGCACCGGCGAGATTGCCACGCAGTACCTGCGCAAGGGTGCGACCTGGACCGCACTGGTGCTGGAGTACCGCGCCGGCGACGGCCGCGTGGTCAGCCTGGTGCGCCTGTTGTGGATCTCCGGCAACGGCACCTCGGCCGGCGACGTGCGCAAGCACTACATGATCGCCGAGCGTCCGTTCGACATCGCCAAGGATCTGGGCGGCTTCGATCTGGACCTGCGCAAGCTCAAGCAGAAGCTGGCCGACGTCCACCACTTCGACACCTTCTCCGGCTATGCCGAGCGCTTCCGCGACCTGCTCGGCATCGACAACGAGATGGCGCTGCGCCTGCTGCACAAGACGCAATCAGCGAAGAACCTGGGTGATCTCAACGTCTTCCTGCGCGACTTCATGCTCGACACGCCGAAGACGTTCGACGCCGCCGAGCGCCTGGTGAGTGATTTCGCCGAGCTTGACGGGGCCCATCAGGCGGTGGTCACCGCCCGTCGCCAGGTGGAGACGCTGTTGCCGGCGCGCGCCTATTACGCCGATTTGAAGGAAATGCACCGGCAGCGCGGTGACGACGAGGCGCTCAAGCTGGGCGTCGACAGTTTCCGCGAGAGCCGCCGTCAGGCGCTGATCGAAGCGCGCCTGCGCGAGATGGACGTGCGTGACCGTGGCCTGCTGGGGGAAGAGGCGCAGCGCCGCGCTGCGCTGGACAACCACAGCGAACGCCTGGCCGAGCTGGAACTGCAGCGGCGTCAGCAGGGCGGCGAGCGCATCGAAGAGCTGGAGCGTGAGCAGGGCCGCGCCGAAGCCGAGCGCGATCGCCGCAAGGCCAAGCGCGACCAGGCGCAGGAAGCCGCACGGAAACTGCAGGCCGAACTGCCCGACGATGCCCATGGCTTCGCCGAACTGGTCGAGCGTGCGCAGAACGAACTGCAGGATCGCCAGCGCGCTTCGGCCTCGCTGGACGATGCCATCAGCGAGCGCCTCGGTGGCAAGCGCGATGACGAGCGTCGCTTCGCTGAAGTACGCCTCGAACTTGACGCGATGCAGCGCACGCCCTCCAACATTCCGGCGCCGATGCAGAAGCTGCGTGCACGGTTGGCGGAAGAGACCGGCATTTCCGAGGTGGCGTTGCCGTTCGTCGGCGAGCTGATCCAGGTCCGCTCCGAAGAACAGGGCTGGCAGGGTGCGATCGAACGCGTGCTGGGTGGCTTCGCGCTGTCGCTGCTGGTTGACGACAAGCACTACAACGCGGTTGCCGACTGGGTGAACCGCACCCACCTCGGCATGCGCTTCACCTACTACCGCGTGCGCCGCAACGACGAGGCGTTCGCCCGCGAACCATCGGCGAAGTCGCTGCTGCACAAGCTGGAGCTGCGCGACCACGTGTTCGAGAGCTGGCTGCGGCGTGAGCTGGGCAAGCGATTCGACTACGAGTGCGTGGACGCCAGACAGCTGCGCAACGTCGACCGCGGCATCACCCGCGAAGGCCAGGTCAAGCATCCGGGCGATCGCTTCGAGAAGGACGACCGCAGTGCCGTGGGCGACCGCCGTCGCTGGATTCTCGGTTTCAACAATCACGACAAGGTCGGTGCGTTCGAACGTGAGGCGCAGGAACTGGCCAAGCGCATCGCCAGCTGCGAGACCGATATCGCGAGCCTGCGTGGCCAGCGCGATCGTGACAACGAGCGCCGCCTGGCCTGCCACGAGCTCGCGGGTATCCAATGGAACGAGATCGACGTCGCCGCGCCCCAGCAGCGCCTGACCGACATCGAAGCCAGCCTGCGCGACCTGCGCGAAGGGAATGCCGACCTGGCCAGGCTGGCACAGCAGATCGACGCCGTGCGCGCCGACATCGAGCAGGCCCGCCGCACCTATGAGGATGTCCGCGTCGAGCGCGGCCAGCTGGTCCGGGAACGTGACCGCCTCGACCGCGCGCGCCAGCAGAGCCGCGCGCTGGTTCTGCCAACGCTGGCCGAAGCGCAGGAGAGCGGCCTGGCAGAGCGGTTGCAGCAACAGGGCCCGCTCAGCCTGGAAACGCTGGAAGCGCACATGCGCCAGGTCAGCAACGCGCTGAACGAACAGTTGTCGTCCTCGCAGCAGGACCTCAACCGTATCGAAAACCAGCTGGTCGGCTGCTTCCGCCGCTTCATCCAGCAGTGGCCGGAAGAATCCGGCGACTTCACCGCATCGGTGGCGTCGGCCGAGGACTTCCTCGCCCGCCTCGACCGTCTCGAACGCGATGGCCTGCCGCAGCATGAGGAACGCTTCTTCGATCTGCTGCAGAACCAGAGCAAGAACAACCTGCTGGCCCTGCAGCGCCACAGCGCCGAGGCTCGCAAGTCGATTGGCCAGCGCCTGGACGAAGTCAACGCCAGCCTGGAGCAGGTGCCGTTCAACCGGGGCACCCTGCTGACCATCGAATTGAGCGACCGCCGGCTGCCGGAAGTGCTGGAGTTCCAGCTGCAGCTGCGCGAAGTGCTGTCGCAGCAGCAGACCGAGCAGCGTGAACTGGCGGAGTCACAGTTCACCGTGCTGCGCCAGCTGGTCAACCGCCTGGGTTCGCAGGAAGGTGAGGACAAGCGCTGGCGCGAGCTGGTCCTGGACGTGCGCATGCACGTGGAGTTCATCGGCGTCGAACTCGATGCGGAAACGCGCCAGCAGGTCGAGATCTACCGCAGCGGCGCCGGCAAGTCCGGTGGCCAGCGGCAGAAGCTCGCCACCACCTGCCTGGCCGCAGCGCTGCGTTACCAGCTCGGCGGCGCTGACAGCCAGCTGCCCAGTTACGCGGCGGTCGTGCTCGACGAGGCCTTCGACAAGGCCGACAACGAGTTCACCGCGCTGGCGATGAACATCTTCGACAACTTCGGTTTCCAGATGGTGGTCGCCACGCCGCTGAAGTCGGTGATGACCCTGGAGCCCTTCATCGGTGGTGCCTGCTTCGTCGAGATCAGTGGCCGCCACGATTCGGGCGTGCTGCTGATCGAGTACGACGAAGAAGGAAGGCGCCTGAAGCTGCCCGAGCGCAGCCGCCAGCAGGCCAATGAACCGGAGGAAGCCGAAGCCTGACCGCCTCGGGCAATCCACCTGTAGAGCCGAGCCATGCTCGGCTGCTCTTCGCGACCTGAAACAACGTGCCAACCAAGGTTGGTACCTACCATTTCATAACGTCCCTCACGAACCGCCGAACGTATCCCAGCCCATCCGCGCGATCAGCACTACCACCAGGCCCACGAACAGTTTGCGGATGAACGGCGTGCCGCCTTTCAGTGCCAGCCGCGTGCCGACCACCGAACCGATGATGTTGGCCGTGGCCATCGGCAGTGCGAACAACCACAGGATGTTGCCGGTCGGCACGAAGAACGAGATCGCCGCCATGTTCGTCGCCAGGTTCACGACCTTCGATGCGGCCGACGCACGCAGGAAGTCCAGGCCGAAGAAGCGCACGAACAGGAAGATCAGGAAGCTGCCGGTGCCTGGCCCGAAGAATCCATCGTAGAAGCCGATCGCAGCGCCGATCACCAGCGCGATGGTCAGTTCGCGCCGGCCGATCTCCTGCGGCCGGTGCAGCGCGCCGAAATCCTTCTTCCACAGGGTGTAGGCCAGCATCGCCACCAGCAGCACCAGCACCAGCGGCCGCACGGCATCCTTGGGCAGCAGGCTCACCGCCGTAGCCCCGGCGAACGAGAACACGAATGCCGTGCCCGCGGCGAACAGTACCGGCTTCCAGGGGAACCGCACGTTGCGTGCATAGCGCCACGCCGCCGCCGCCGTGCCGAACATCGAACTGAACTTGTTGGTACCGAACAGCATCGCCGGCGTCTGCTGGGGCAGCACGGTGAACAGGCCGGGCAGCTGTACCAGTCCCCCTCCACCCACGGCAGCATCGACAAGGCCGGCAATGAAGGCGATCACCACCAGCCACCACAACTCGGGGGGAACCAGTTCCAGCACGGGGATCATTCAATGTGGGGGCGCGACAGCATACGCCTATCGCCGATGGATGCCCGACGTGACTCGAGCGACAATACCCCCATGAGCCGAAACCCTGCCGATTCCTGCCCCTGTGGCCTCGCCACGGGCTACGCCGACTGCTGCGGCCGCTTCCATGCCGGCGAGCCCGCACCGGACGCCGAGCGCCTGATGCGCTCGCGCTACAGCGCGTACGTACGTGGTCTGGCCGACTACCTGCGGGCCACCTGGCATCCGGCCACCCGTCCCGCCGAACTGTCACTGGACGAGGCGCCCGGCCAGCGGACGCACTGGCTTGGCCTGACCGTCCACGAGCACCAGGTGAATGGGCCCGACCATGCCGAAGTGCGATTCACCGCCCGCTACCGGGTGGGCGGCGGCAGTGCGGTGAAAATGAACGAGCGCAGCCGGTTCGAGCGCATCGACGGACGCTGGTACTACCTCGACGCGATCTGAACCGGTTACGCGACGGCATCGATGTGAACGGCGCGATGTCACGCCATGACGTTGCGCTCACCCGCACCGCTGGATGCTGGCTGCATGGACAGCGCTACCGTCGCCGTCGCTGCTCCGCAGCGTGAACTCGCCCACCGCTATGCGCAGACGCGCGCCCGCAGCGTGCTGCTGGCCGAACCGCTCAGTGCCGAAGATGCCATGCTGCAGAGCATGGCGGACGCCAGCCCGAGCAAATGGCATCTGGCGCACACCACGTGGTTCTTCGACCGCTTCGTGCTGGCCGGTCTATCCGGCGCACCGGCACGTGACCCCGCGTGGGACTACCTGTTCAACAGCTACTACAAGAGCATTGGACCGGCGCATGCCAGGCCGCAGCGTGGCCTGCTCTCGCGCCCGTCGCTGCAGCAGGTACTCGATTACCGGCAGCAGGTCGATGCACACCTGCTGACGCGTCTCCGCGACGGCGATCTTGACGATGAAGCCCTGCAGCATCTCCAGCTGGGCCTGCAGCACGAGCAGCAGCACCAGGAGCTGCTGCTGACCGACATCAAGCACGCGCTCTGGTGCAATCCACTGCATCCGCCCTACCGCCAGGACCTGCGCGCCGCCGTCAGCGTAGCCAGTCCGCTGGGCTGGATCGAATCTCCCGAGCGCATCGTCACCGTCGGCGCACCGGCGTGGCCACAACACGCCGCCTTCGCCTACGACAACGAATCGCCACCGCATCGCGTGCTGTTGCCGGCCCACATGCTGGCTGATCGACCGGTCTGCAACGCGGAGTACCGGGACTTCGTCGAAGCCGGCGGTTACCGCGATCCGCGCTGGTGGCTCAGTGAGGGCTGGGCTCTGCGCGAAAGCGAGGACTGGCAGCATCCCCTCTATTGGGATGACGCCCTCCAGCGCGAATACACGCTCGGCGGCTGGCGTGACCTCGACGCGCATGCGCCGGTGTGCCATCTCAGCTACTACGAAGCCGATGCGTATGCCCGCTGGTCCGGTGCGCGCCTGCCCAGCGAATTCGAGTGGGAGGCCGCCGCGACGTCGCAGCCGGTCGCCGGCCATTTCGCCGAGGACGATCATCTGCATCCTGCTGCAGCACAGGGCAGGGGACTGCGGCAGCTGTTCGGCGACGTCTGGGAATGGACCGGCAGCGCCTATGGCGCGTACCCCGGTTTCCGTCCGTTCGCCGGCAACCTGGGTGAGTACAACGGCAAGTTCATGTGCGGGCAGTGGGTCCTGCGCGGCGGCAGCTGTGCCACCCCGCGCGGGCATGTGCGCGCCAGCTACCGCAACTTCTTCATGCCACCTGCGCGCTGGCAGTTCTCCGGCCTGCGCCTGGCGAGGGATCTGCCGTGAGCACCGTACAGGATGCGCTGCAGGCGCTGACCGATCTGACGCCCAGCCGCGAGCAGATCCTCGCCGACACACTGGCCGGACTGTCGCGCACTGCGCGCCAGCTGCCGTCGAAGTACTTCTATGATGCGCGCGGTTCACGCCTGTTCGAACAGATCACCCACACGCCGGAGTACTACCCCACGCGCACCGAGCTGGCCCTGTTGAATCGGGTACTGCCGGATATCGCACGCGTGGTGGGCCCGCGCCTGCACGTGGTCGAGCTGGGCAGCGGCAGTGGTCGCAAGACCGCGCTGTTGCTGGCCGCGCTACAGGATCCCGTGGCCTACACCCCCATCGAGATCTCCCGGGCGGCGCTGCTGTCGAGCATCGATCACCTCGCTCCCGCGCTTCCCGACGTGGAAATGCTGCCGGTCTGCGCTGACTTCACCCGTCCGGTGGACGTGCCCGCACCGGAGCGCGAGCCCGCGCGGCGCCTGCTGTTCTTCCCGGGGTCCACGCTCGGCAACTTTGCCGGCGAGGACGCCCTCGCCCTGCTGCGGGCCATGCGTCAGACCATGGGTGACCACGGCCTGGCCCTGATCGGCATCGACCTGCACAAGGACCCCGCGCTGATCGAAGCCGCCTACAACGACGCCGAAGGCATCACCGCGGCATTCACCCTCAACCTGCTCGTCCGCCTCAACCGTGAGGTGGGCAGCGACTTCGATCTGGACGGCTTCCGCCACCGTGCCCGTTACAGCACCGAACGTCTGCGTATCGAGACCGATCTGGTCAGCCAGCGGGCGCAGGACGTCCACCTCGATGGCCGCACCTTCCACTTCGAGGCCGGTGAGGCGATCCGCGTCGAGTACAGCCACAAGTACACCGATGACGGCTTTGATGCGCTGGTGCGGCAGGCCGGCCTGCAGGTTGCGCAGCGCTGGGACGCTGACAGTCCAGCTTACGGCCTGCGGCTGCTGCGTACGCTCTAGAGAGGCCAACGGCCGGCAACCGCTTCAGCATCGCCGGTCGCTCAGCCTCTAGTATGGTGTCAGCACCGGCAACACGGAGGACGCCATGCCCACCCTGACCGCACTCGGCCTGGCCGCGGCACTGGCCGCGCCGTCAACGGCGCCCGACCTGACCCCGCCCGATCCCGCGTTCACCCGGTGTTTGGCACAGCTGCAGGCAACGGCAGCTACCCAGGGCATTGCCGCAGACCGCTTCGGTGCGATCACCGCCGACCTGCGTCCTGATCCCAGCGTGCTCGGCTTGCTGGATGCGCAGCCCGAATTCTCCACCCCGATCTGGGACTACCTGGCTGCACTGGTGGACCGCCAGCGCGTCGACGATGGACGGGCCATGCTGCAGCAGCACCGCGACCTGCTTGATCGCATCGCCGCGCAGTATGGTGTCGATCCGGTCACCATCGTCGCCGTCTGGGGCGTGGAGAGCGACTATGGCCGCGTATTCGGCAAGCGTCCGCTGCTGCAGTCGCTGGCGACGCTGTCCTGCGCCGGCCGGCGGCAGGCGTTCTTCCGTGGCGAACTGCTGGCCCTGCTCACGCTGATCGATCGCGGTGATCTGCAGGCTCAAGGTCTGACCGGGTCCTGGGCCGGCGCGTTCGGCCATACGCAGTTCATGCCCAGCACCTACGCACGCATCGCCGTCGACGGCGATGGCGACGGTCGCCGTGACCTGGTGGGCAGCATTCCCGACGCACTGGCGTCTACCGCCAACTACCTCAAGCGCGCCGGCTGGCGCACGGGAGAACCGTGGGGCATGGAGGTGCGTGTTGCCGACGGCTTCAATTCCAGCCTGGCCGGCCGTACCCAACGCCGGTCACTGGCTGAATGGCGTACGCAGGGCGTGACAGCGCTGGACGGCAGCGCGCTGGCTCCGGCGGGTCTGGCTGCCGACGCGCGGGCGGCACTGCTGCTGCCCGCCGGCATCAAGGGGCCGGCCCTGCTGGTGTTCCGCAACTACGATGCGATCTACAGCTACAACGCCGCCGAAAGCTATGCGCTGGCGATCGCGACGCTGGCTGATCGCCTGCGCGGCGGCAGCGGCCTGGCCACCGCCTGGCCGACCGATGACCCCGGGCTGGGCCGTGATGAGCGCCGTCAGCTGCAGACCCTACTGCTGGCGCGGGGGCATGATATCGGTACCGCTGATGGCATGATCGGCACAGCCAGCCGCCGGGCGATCCAGGCCGAACAGCGCCGCCTGGGATGGAGCACGGCCGATGGACGAGCCGGCCAACGCATCCTGCGCGCGCTGCAGAGCGCGGCGCCGCCTGCGGTGGCCTCCACCCGCTTCACGCTTCCCAGCAACTACAGTGCCGTGCAGTCGCCGGCCATACGGAGTCGATCCAACGTGCAACAGATCCAGGGCGTACGCAGTGGCCAGTTCCAGGGGCTTGATGCCTGGCTGGTGGAAACCCCCCAGGCCACCGCAGCCATCAGTGTGTTCGGCGGCCAGCTGCTCTCCTTCGTACCCAAGGGGCAGCCCGATCTGCTGTGGCTTTCGCCACGCCGTGCCGCATTGCCGACCCCCATCCGCGGCGGCAGCCCGGTGTGCTGGCCGTATTTCGGGCGACAGGGGCAAGGCGACGATGTGCCCGCGCATGGTTTCGTGCGCACCCTGCCGTGGGAGCTGAAGAAGGCCCGCCGGCTGGACGACGGCAGCATCGAACTCGTATTGGCTCCCCCTGCATTGGACAACCTCGCTCTGCGCCTGGCCATGACCGTGCGCATCGGCCGTGAACTACGGCAGCAGCTGGTGACCGACAATCCTGGCACCGTGCCGGTGACGATCACCCAGGCGCTGCACAACTACTTCCGCGTGGGCGATGCCAGCAAGGTCGAAGTCGATGGCGTGGACGGGCTGGAGTATCTGGACAAGTTCGAGAACTATGCACAGGCGCGGCGCCAGCAGGGCCCGTGGTCCCTGCGCGATCCGCGCGACCCGGGCCGCAGTGACCGCATCTATACCGGGGCAGGTGGCCACTACGTCCTGCGCGATCCGGTGCTGAAGCGTCGCATCACGATCCGTACCGAAGGCAGCCGCTCGCTGGTGGCCTGGAATCCCGGCGCGGAAGCGGCAGCGAAGATGGCCGACGTGGGAGACGGCTGGCGCGATTACGTCTGTCTGGAAGCGGCCAATGCCGGGCCCGACGTGATCACCATCGCACCGGCCGGTCGCCACGTGCTGGTACAGACCTTGTCCAGCTCGCCACTGTGAGTGGACATCCCGCCACGGATGGCAATCCCTACGCTGCACCGGTTGCCGGCGATGCGCCGTCGAGCCTGGACGCCGCAATGGCGGTCTATGACCGTCATCCACGGCTCGCCCGCGTGGTGGCCGACAACTTCGCTGTCTATGCTGAGTTGTGGCGGCTGCGTCGGGATCCGCCGGGCTGGCCGCGTCCCTGGAACTGGGCCGCGTTCCTGTTCGATTTCAAGTGGCTGCTGTACCGGCGCATGTACGGCATGGCGGTGGCCTACGTCCTGATCAGCATGGTGGGGGGGGCCGCCATCGTGCTGGCCGGAATGGACGACGCGGCGATATGGGGGTTGACGTTGGCCTTGAAGATCGCAGTGTCACTGGCGGCCAATGCGCTGTATCTGCGCCGCTGCAGGGCGGTGATCGCCCGCGCCGAAGCCGCCGGCGCGGGTGACGGCGCACGCGTCGAGGCCTATATCGACCGGCGCAGCGGCGTCAGCCGGCTGGCCCTGGGCCTGGGCATCGCGTTCAGCGTCGCACTGCAGGCGTTGGACCTCTTCGGCGGCGCCTAGCTGCGGGGCTCACGTGGCCGCAGGACCAGCAGGCACAGCGCGCCAGCGACCAGCCCCCAGAAGGCGGAACCGATACCGGCCAGCGACATCCCCGACGCAGTGACCAGGAAGGTGACCAGTGCCGCCTCGCGGTCGCGCTCCACCGCCAGTGCGCTGGCGAGGCTGTTGCCGATGGTGCCGAACAGTGCGATGCCAGCCACGCAGGCCACCAGCTCCCGCGGGAACGCGGCGAACAGTGCGGCCACGGTGGCGCCGAACAGGCCGATGACGATGTAGAACACACCTGCCGCCATCGCCGCGGTGTAGCGCCGGGCAGGATCCTCATGGGCATCGCGGCCCATGCAGATGGCTGCGGTGATCGCGGCCAGGTTCAGCGCATAGGCACCGAAGGGGGCCAGTACCGTGTTGACCACGCCGATCCAGCCGATCAGCGGCGATACCGGGGCGTCGTAGCCGGAGGCGCGCATCACGGCGACGCCGGGAATGTTCTGCGAGGCCATGGTCACCACGAACAGGGGCAGGGCGATGCCTGCCACGGCAGTCCACGACAGGGAAGGTGTCACCCACTGCGGGACCGCCAGCTGCAACTGCAGCTGCTGCGCGTGCAGCAGACCGCGGCTGGCCGCGACCGCGATGCCAACCAGCAGGGTCGCGATCACGGCGTAGCGCGGGAACAGGCGCCGGCCAGCCAGCCAGGTCGCGAACATCGCCAGGGCAAGTACCCTCTGGCTGTCCATTGCGACGAACACATCCAGGCCGAAGCGCAACAGCACACCGGCCAGCATGCCCGCCGCCAGCGCCATCGGCACACGTTGCATGAGCCTGGCGAAGATGCCGGAGAAGCCGGCCAGCATTGCCAATGCCGCAGCAAGCAGGAACGCGCCTGTCGCCTCGGAGAGCGAAGCGCCGCCGGCGCCCACCACCAGCATCGCGGCGCCGGGCGTCGACCACGCGGTGACCACCGGCACCCGATAGCGAAGTGACAGCCCGATGCAGGTCACGCCCATGCCCAGTCCCAGCGCCCACATCCAGGATGCGATATGGGCCTGATCGGCACCGACCGCCTGCGCGGCCTGGAACACGATCACCGCCGAACTGGCGAAGCCCACCAGTACGGTGATGAAGCCGGCGACGATCGCCGGCATCGATAGATCCCGCCACCATCCGTGGCGCACCTGCGTACTCATTGCCTGCTCTCCCGTGTGCATCCCTGCATTGATAGCGCCTGCGGGGGGGGGGGGGGGGGG
>NZ_JBWJPF010000008.1:0-149381 GCF_056393265.1 Stenotrophomonas sp. Steno-C15 | reverse complement strand
CCCCCCCCCGCTACCGGTGGAGCAGCGGGCAGGGGGTGTCCATCTCCCGATTGTTCAGCCCCCCCGGGGGGCGGCTTCACATCTGCACCATCCCCATTTAACAACCGCCATGGCACCGTGCGAACCACGTAGTCATGCAGACGGGAGTTGTGGATGAGTACCGAGAAGAAAGCTGATTTCTCCGGCGTCAGCGCCAGCGTCGACAGTACCGCCCAGCAGGCACCGAAGGCGGACTTCTCCGGCGTCAGCGGCTCGGTGGACAGCACCACCGAGGTGGTCAGCGGCGGCACCTACACCGTGCAGAAGGGGGACTCGCTGTCGAAGATCGCCAAGGCGCATCTTGGCGATGCCAATGCCTGGAAGAAGATCTTCGAAGCCAACCGGGACGTGCTCGATGACCCGGACAAGATTTTCCCTGGCCAGACCCTGAAACTGCCACCGAAGTAAGCCGGCCGCGCCCGCACGCCATCCGACAATCCTGGGAGGAACACCGAATGATCAAGACCACGCCGCTCCAGACCGCCCTGCTGACCGCCCTGTTGGGCAGCGTCGCCCTGGTGGGTTGCAAGAAGAAGGAAGAGTCGACCGACAGCAATGCAGCGCCCGCTGCCACCGCCCCGGCCGAAACGGCCCCGGCACCGATGACCGGCGCGCCGCCGCCGATGTCTGAGGCGGCAGTAGCCGTCTCCTCCGTCTCCGTCGGCAAGACGGCGGCAGCGGACAAGTCCGTCGCTCCGGCAGCACTGTTCGCGCCGAAGGACGATGTGATCGTGTCGGTCCGCACAGACGGTGCTGCCAACAACGTCAACGTCGGCGCCAAGCTGACCTTCCAGGACGGTCAGGTCGCCGGCGAGCAGAATGCCACGCTGAACACCAGCGGTGCCGAGACCACCAACATCACCTTCAAGAATGCCAATGGCTGGCCGGCCGGCAAGTACCGCGCCGAAGTCATGGTTGATGGTAAGGCGGCCGGAACGCCGCAGGAGTTCGAGGTCAAGTAAGTCCTGCCGACTCTCTCCCGGCAGGGCTCACGATGGACGCAGCCGCGAGGCTGCGTCTTTTTTTTTGCGTGACACCCCCAGCCGGGTGAATCACTGCGTTGCAGTACCGGCGCGTATGGCGCGGCTTTGCCCCGCGCGGCTGAAAACGCGACAATGCAGGGGTTTCCCCGCCGCGCGCCCACCCTGACGGCGACGGGGGAAAGCGTGGGGCCAGGCCCCGCGCGAGACACGGTTGCACGTGGTCCGGCGCTGCCGCCGGGCTTTCCCTGAGCACTGCTACAGAGTCCAAGTCCCCCATGTCCAAGATTCTCTACACGCTGACCGACGAAGCCCCGTTCCTGGCCACCCAGTCGCTGCTGCCGATCGTCGATGCCTACACCGCCACCGCTGGCATCGTGGTGGAAACCCGCGACATCTCGCTGTCCGGGCGCATTCTTTCGCAGTTCCCGGAACTGCTGGGTGAGGAGCAGAAGGTCAGTGACGACCTGGCCGAGCTGGGCCAGCTGGCGACCACGCCGGACGCCAACATCATCAAGCTGCCCAACATCTCCGCCTCGGTGCCGCAGCTGAAGGCGGCCATCAAGGAGCTGCAGGGCCAGGGCTATCCGTTGCCGGATTACCCGGAAACGCCGGCCGACGACCAGCAGCGCGACTACAAGGCGCGCTACGACAAGGTCAAGGGCAGCGCGGTGAATCCCGTGCTGCGCGAAGGCAACTCCGACCGTCGCGCGCCGCTGTCGGTGAAGAACTATGCCCGCAAGCATCCGCATCGCATGGGCGCCTGGTCCGCCGATTCGAAGTCGCACGTCTCGCACATGGACGCGGGCGACTTCTATGGCAGCGAAAAGTCGGCAACCCTCGCCAACGCCGGCACCCTGAAGATCACCTTCCATGGCAATGACGGCAGCACCGTCGTGCTGAAGGAAAAGACCGCGGTCAAGGCCGGTGAGATCGTTGATGCCGCCGTGATGAGCCGCAAGGCGCTGGCTGCCTTCATCGACGCGCAGATCGCCGATGCCAAGAGCCAGGGCGTGCTGTTCTCGCTGCACCTGAAGGCGACCATGATGAAGGTCTCCGACCCGATCATGTTCGGCGTGGTCGTGGAAGAGTTCTACAAGGACGTGCTGGCCAAGCACGCCGACGCCATCCGGCAGGCCGGTTTCGATGCCAACAACGGCATCGGAGACCTGGTCGCGCGCCTGCCGTCGCTGCCGGAGGCCACCCGCGCCGCCATCGAAGCCGACCTGAAGGCCGAGTACGCGCAGCGCCCGGGCCTGGCGATGGTCAACTCGGACAAGGGCATCACCAACCTGCACGTGCCGAGCGACGTGATCGTCGACGCCTCGATGCCGGCGATGATCCGCGACTCCGGCAAGATGTGGAATGCCGAAGGCAAGCTGCAGGACACCAAGGCGGTCATCCCGGACCGCTGCTATGCCGGCGTCTACCAGGCCGTCATCGACGACTGCAAGGCGCACGGCGCCTTCGACCCGGCCACCATGGGCTCGGTGCCGAACGTCGGCCTGATGGCGCAGAAGGCCGAAGAGTACGGCTCGCACGACAAGACCTTCCAGATCGCCGCCGACGGCGTGGTCAAGGTCACCGATGACGCGGGCAGCGTGGTGTTCGAGCACGCGGTGGAGGCCGGTGACATCTGGCGCATGTGCCAGACCAAGGACGCCCCGATCCAGGACTGGGTCAAGCTGGCGGTCGAGCGCGCGCGCCTCAGCAGCACCCCCGCCGTGTTCTGGCTGGACGCTGCCCGCGCCCATGACGCGCAGGTCATTGCCAAGGTCGAGCAGTACCTGAAGAACCACGACACCGCCGGCCTGGACATCCGCATCCTGCCGCCGGTGGAAGCCACCGCGTTCTCGCTGGCCCGCATCCGCAAGGGCGAAGACACCATCTCGGTGACCGGCAACGTGCTGCGTGACTACCTGACCGACCTGTTCCCGATCATGGAGCTGGGCACCAGCGCCAAGATGCTGTCGATCGTGCCGTTGATGGCCGGTGGTGGCCTGTTCGAGACCGGTGCCGGCGGCTCGGCTCCCAAGCATGTACAGCAGTTCGTTGAAGAGGACTACCTGCGTTGGGATTCGCTGGGTGAGTTCCTGGCGCTGGCAGCGTCGCTGGAGCATCTGGGCAACCGCTACGACAATGCAGCAGCCCGTGTACTGGCCAAGGCGCTGGACGAAGCCAACGGCCAGTTCCTGGACAACGACAAGTCGCCTTCGCGCAAGCTCGGTGGCATCGACAACCGTGGCAGCCACTTCTACATCGCGCTGTACTGGGCGCAGGCCCTGGCCGCGCAGGACGAGGACGCCGCACTGAAGGCACGCTTCGCCCCGCTGGCCAAGGCCCTGACCGACAACGAGCATAAGATCGTCGAAGAGCTGATCGCAGTGCAGGGCAAGGCCGTGGACATCGGCGGCTACTACCGTCCGGACGTGGAAAAGGCCAGCAAGGCGATGCGCCCGAGCGCGACCTTCAACGCCGCGCTGGAGCAGCTGCGCGGTTGATTCATCGCCGTTCGGTCGTGACCCCGGAACCCGCGCTTCGGCGCGGGTTTCTTTTTGGCTCCGGGGTCAGATCCCCTTTTGCCATGCAAAAGGGGTCTGACCCCAAGCGATGAAAACGTGACTTCCGTCAGCTGTCGGAATGCCGTCAACACGGCATGAAACTTGCCCGCGATGGCCGTCGCAGAACCGATGCGTGCGTACGCGCGGGCACTGTCAATCTGAGCGGTCGATCACGACGGACGCCGAGGGCGATGACCTAGCCTTGGCGACGCGAGATCGCCGGGGAGGCGGTCGCACGGGGAACACGGATGGCACGCGTGCTGGTAGTGGGAACCGATATCCAGGGAGAGCAGGCCCTGCTCAGGCGCCTGCGCATCGCTTCGGCCCTGCCTGACGGCCAGATCCGCCGCAGCCAGGATCTGGACGACTGTGATCTGCTGGTCATCCGCGATACGCCCGCATTGCGCAACGCGGCCCTGCGCATGCGCCAGCAGCGGCCCCGCCTGCAGTGCTGGATCGAAGATCCCGGTGGCCAGCTGCGCGACGGCGATGGCCAGCAGCGTGTGCTCGATGACGGCGCCATCGGCCGCGCACTGCGTGGCATGCAGCGCCCACCGGAACCCGTAATTCCACACGTGCCCGCGCCGATCCGCCTGGCCGATGGTGCACACGCGATCACCCGCCTGCTGCGCGAGCGCTTGCCACTGCGGCAGGGATACGCGCTGCTGGGGGATGCCGCTGCGCCCCTGCTGCTGCTGGACCTGGAGCAGGACCAGGCCATCGCACTGCACGAGCCCGTCGTGGCATTGGTCGAACGCCTTGCGCGGGGGTTCGAACAGCTCTGGCTCGATGCGCTGACAGCAGCGCAGCTGCAGGCCCAGGCGGCAGATCGCACCCGGCAGCCATTGCGCCCGTTGCTGTGGCAGTGGGCGCAGCGCAGCCCGCATTGGCAGGCCCTGGACGAGCGCCTGCGCGTCGCCTCGGTGAAACTGCTGCGCTGGCCTGACTTCCGCGTACTGGGCCACGATCACGATGGCTTCCGCCTGTGCTCGCTGCTGCTCAAGCGCGCCTGTACGGTGGACGAGTGTGCCGTGCTGCTCGACCTTCCGCAGGCTGCAGTACGCGATTTCGTGCACGCCGCTTATCTGTGTGGCTATGCGCAGCTGCAACCGGCGCCTGCGGCGACGGTGACGGTCATGCGCGGCACGGGCAACGACAGCGGGCTGTTGGCCCGGCTGTGGCGCCACCTGCGCGGGAGCGAACGCAATGCGTGAGCACAAGGTGGTCGTGCTGGGTGGCATGGGCAGCGGCAAGTCGACGCTGGTGCGCAGCATCGCCGCCGGCACGGTGGTGGACACTGACGTCGCCAACAGCGATCGGCTTGGCGCCGACAAGGCATCGACCACGGTGGCGCTCGACTACGCCGACATCGATCTGCCCAATGGCGAGCGTCTCCGCCTGTACGGTACGCCGGGTCAGCAACGTTTTGATTTCCTGTGGCCGATCCTGCTGCAGGGCGCGCGCGGCGCGGTGCTGCTGCTGGATGGCCGGCGTGCCGGCGTGGCTGCCGAACTGGACGGCTACCTGCAGGTGCTGCGGCCGTTCGGACCGACGCTGGCACTGGTGGTGGCGGTGACCCATCTGGACCAGGCACCGGCGGCCACGATGGAACACTGGGCAGCACATGCGCAGATCGACGGCCAACCGCTGCCGCTGCTGCCGCTGGATGCGCGCGACCGCGAACAGGGGCTGTTGCTGATGGATGTGCTGATGAGCGAGATCGAAGCGTACGCGCTGGTGACCGCGCATGGCTGACGGACAGGCCGCACTGCTGCCCGATGCACGCCAGCGCGAACGCCTGCAGCCGTTGCTGCAGGACCTGCAGCACCGGGTGGAAGGGGTGCGCACCGTGGTGCTGGCCAGTGTCGATGGCTTCGCGCTGGTCAGCGCCGGCGCCGAAGGGCGTGGTGAACGCCTGGCCGCGATGACCAGCGCAATGCTGGCGTTGGCGGCAGCAGTAGGGCGCGAGCTGGTCCTGGGAGACCTGCAGACGCTGATGCTGGAAGCCGCGGGCGGCAAGGTGCTGATGCTGGCCATTCACGGTGAAGGGCGTGCGCCGCTGCTGCTGATGGCAGCCTGCGACCAGCGCAGCGTGATCGGCCAGGTGCTGTGGCAGAGCAGGGAATGTGGCCAGGCGATCCTGGCCGAACTCGGCGGACCGTGAGCCCGGCCGCAGGGGAACGAGGGGCTCGAACCTACACCGACAAGGGGTGCAACGTGTCTGGATTGACTGAATCGTTGAATGCACTGATGGGTATCGATGGCGCGCAGGCCGTGGCGCTGGTCGACTATGAAAGCGGCATGCTGCTGGGCGAAGCCGGTGCGGGGATGGACATGGAAGTGGCGGCAGCCGGCAACACCGAAGTGATCCGCGCGAAGATGAAAACCGCAGCGTCGCTCAACCTCAACGACAGCATCGAGGACATCCTGATCTCACTGGGCAGGGCGTACCACATCATGCGCCCGGTGGCCAGGAAGAAGGGCCTGTTCTTCTACATCGTGCTGGACCGTAGCAAATCCAATCTGGCATTGGCCCGGCGCAAGGTGCAGGAAGTGGAGGCCGAGCTGGCCATCTGAGCCGATGCCTGTTGGAGCCGGGCAGGACCCGGCTCTACCCATTCCACCCCACGCCGGCGTATGGTTGAGCCATCTTCCCCGGTGAGCCCTGCATGTCCACGCCTGACATCGCTGCCGAGCTGGCGCCGCGCATCGCCGGCGCCATCCGCGATGGATTCGAGCAGTACCATGCCCGCTTCGCGGCGATCACCGCCCGCGCGCGGCAGCGCTTCGAGCAGCGCGACTGGAACGGTGCCCGCCAGGACGCCGTCGAGCGCATCGCCCTGTACGACCTGTGCATCGCCGAGCAGATGGACGCACTGCGCCGGCTTGCCGGCGAGGCGATCGGCGAGCGCTCGCTGTGGTTGCAGGTGCACGGCGCCTACAGCGCCCTGCTGCAGGGGCTGATCGACGCCGAGCTGTACAAGACGTTCTACAACACGCTGTCGCGGCGGTTGTTCGCCACTCGCGGCGTGGACCCGGCGGTGGAGTTCATCGCCTTCGATGTCGAGCCGTCCGATGCGATCACCCATCCGGTCGCCCGCCACACCTATGCGGTCTCACCGACGCGCCCGGTGGAGGCGCTGCAGCGGGTGCTGGCTGACTATCGCTTCGATGTTCCCTATGCGCACCAGCTGCGCTGTGCCGCCGCCATCGCCGTGCGCCTGCAGGATGATCTTGCGCACTGGGGCGATACGCCGGTACGCAGCATCGAACTGCTGGATACCGTGTTCTACCGCGAGCGTCGCGCCTATCTGGTAGGGCGCGTCTTCGGCGAGCATCGCTTCTCGCCCTGCGTGATCGCGCTGGTCAACGACGAACAGGGCCTGCGTGCCGATGCAGTGCTGACCCGTCGCCGCGATGTCGCCCACCTGTTCGGCGTGTCGCGCAGCTATTTCCAGGCCGACCTGGCCACCGTCGGCGACGCCGTGGTGTTCCTGCGCAGCCTGCTGCCGGGCAAGCCGATCGACGAAATCTACACCGTGCTGGGCCGTGCCAAGCAGGGCAAGACCGAGCGCTACCGCACCTTCTTCCGCCATTTCAATGAACATCCACACGAGCGCCTGGTCCACGCCGAAGGCACCCCCGGCATGGTCATGGCCGTGTTCACCCTGCCCAGCTATCCGCTGGTGTTCAAACTCATCCGCGATCGTTTCGCCTGGCCGAAGGCGATGTCACGGCAGCAGGTGGAAGAGAAGTACGCGCTGGTGTTCAACCTGGACCGTGTCGGCCGCCTGCTGGACGCGCAACCCTATCGGCACCTGCGCTTCCCGCGCGACCGCTTTGCGCCGGCGCTGCTTGACGAACTGCTGGGCCAGTGCGCGCAGAGCATCCGCGTCGATGGCGACGAAGTGGAAGTGGCGCTGTGCTACGTGCAGCGCCGTTTCCGCCCGTTGAACCTGTACCTGCGCGAGCAGGGCGCAGAGCCGGTGCGCGCTGCGGTGCTCGACTACGCGCAGGCGATCACCGACATGGCGCGCAACAACATTTTCCCCGGTGACATGCTGCCGAAGAATTTCGGTGTTTCACGTCACGGCCGCGCGGTCTTCTACGATTACGACGAACTGTGCCTCGTCAGCGACTGTGTGTTCCGTGCCTGGCCGCAGCCGAGCTCGCCGGAAGAGGCGATGGCCGACGAGCCCTGGTTCCACGTTGGCCCGCGCGATGTGTTCCCCGAACGCTTCGGCCCCTTCATGGGATTGCCGGCCGGCGAACTGGCGGCCGTGCGTGAGCACTATCGGCACCTGTTCGATCCCGGCTGGTGGCAGGCCCTGCAGGCCCGCTTCGCCAGTGGCGACTATCCGGACACGCCGCCCTATGCCGCCAGCCACCGGCTGGCGTAGCCCCGCGCGCCTGCGCTTCAGTCTGCGTGGGGGTAGACGATTACCCGGTTGCGCCCCTGTTCCTTGGCCAGGTACAGGGCCTTGTCGGCCAGGCGCAGGGCCTGCTCGGCATCGGCATGGAAGCTGGGGAAATGGGCCACGCCCAGCGACACCGTGATCGTGCCGACCGGTGCGAAGGGGTGATCGGCGATGTGCTGGCGCAGGCGCTCGGCGGCCTGGCGCGCAGGCTCGGTACCGATACCCGGCAACAGCAGCAGGAACTCCTCGCCGCCAGCGCGGCACAGCAGATCGCTCTCGCGTGAGTGGCGGCGCATCTGCTCGGCGATATGGACGATGACGGCATCACCGACGTCATGCCCATGGCCGTCGTTGATCGATTTGAAGCGATCGATGTCCAGCGCCAGGATCGCGAAGGGAATGCCCTGCGCCTGCAGCGCATCCAGCGCATGCTGCAGCCCGCGACGATTCAACAGACCGGTCATCGGATCGGTGCGGCTGGCGCGGTTGAGCGTGCCGATCCGGTCCTGCAGTGCGTTGAAACTGTGCAGCACCGCATGCTTGAGCTGGGCAACCTCGAAGTACCAGGCGCGGATGCCGTTGACATGGCTGATCGCGTTGCCGGTGTCCTCGCCGGCCTGCACGTTGCGCGCCAGCTGCCACAGCGGCAGCGAAATGCGCCGGGCGAACCACCAGGTGATCACCAGTGACAACACACCCAGCGGGATCGCGTTCCAGATCACCGCCGACATCAGCCGCGACAGCGGCTGCAGGGTGGCTTCGGTGGGCCGCTGGGCGACGATGCCCCAGCCGGTGACAGCGACCGGGGCATAGCCGGCCAGCATCGATACACCGCGGTTGTTGCGTACCTGCTGCGCTCCCCGCTCACCGTGGATCACCGCCGTCACCGCCGGATTGCCGACCACATAGTCGCCCACCCGCTCGCCTTCGACGTGGTACAGCAGGCGGCCATGGCGGTCGACCACATACAGATACGAGCCGTCGCGATAGTAATGCGTACCCAGCAGCGTATGCAGCGCGCTGCGCTGGCGCAGGTACAGGGTGCCGCTGATATAGCCGCGGTAGCGGCCCTGGCCGTCGAAAATCGGATGCGACAGTGAGACCAGCAGCTTGCCGGTGGCCGACTGGTAGGGATCGCTGATCATCGGCTGACGGGAGGCCAGTGCCGCATTGTTGCCCGCGCTGTGCAGGATCTCGCCCTGGAGCTGCAGCGTCTGGGGCGAGGTGGCGATCACCAGGCCATCGGCATCCACGACCAGCGAGGAGTTGAAGCTGCTGGACTGCAGCTGCAGGCGGCTGGCTTCGCCCTGCGCCTGGCGCGGATCCATGTCCGCCTCGCCCAGCCGGGTCGCGCTGTAGGCCAACTGCTGCTGGGCGGACAGCAGGAAGTTCTGGGTCGTCTCGGCCAGCTTGCTGGCATAGACGCGGTTGGCCTCCAGCGTGTTGCCGACCAGCTGGTCGCGTTGCACGCGGTAGCTGGCCAGCAGTGTATTGGCCAGGGCGATGATGGCGCTGAGCAGGGCGAGGGCCAGGATCAGCTTGCCCAGGTTGAGGCGGGGCGAAATCAGGCGCATGCGGAGCAGGATGGGGCGGGGGGACCGCAATGCGGGCAGGCGCAGGCGGAATGCAGGCAGCATTATCGCCAGAAACGGCGTCGGCGCGGGTGAAGCCCGGTGCGACCGGCGGCCTCAGCGCTGCAGGCGGCGCAGCAGGGTCTGGCGCACGTGCGCGGCCGCCGCTGCGTCGAGCGTTCCCAGCACACCCTGCGCCTGCGTCGGGATGTGTGCGGTCGCCGCCTCGCTGTCGGCGAACACATAGTGGTCGAACATCGCGCGCCACTGCGCGCGCTGTGCCGCGGGCAATCCGCGCAGGGCCAGGATCGACAGCATCAGGGCATTCATCGGCGAGTCCATCCAGGCCGGCACCGGCCGCCACCAGGTGTTGACCAGCACATTGAATGTTTCCAGACCTTCCATGTGGTGCCACCACAGTGAAGGGATGAAGACCGCATCGCCCGGTTCAAGTTCGGCCACCAGCGCCTGCTGCAGCGCCTGCGGGAAGCGCGGAAAGCGATCAAGGTCAGGTGCGTGGAAATCGACCAGGCTGATCGCCTGCCCTGCGGGAGTGAAATCGAGCGGGCCGATGTACAGGTTGTCGATCTGGTCCGGTGGGAACAGCGTCACCCGGCGGCGCCCGGCCGCCACGCATGCCAGGTTGTCCGGTACGTCCTGATGGGCGGCAATGCGCGAGCGGTTGCCGATCCAGATGCTGCTGAGAGGTTCGTCCACGCCCAGCTGCAGCGGATTGGCCCGGGTGAAGCCGGGCAGGAAGCTGTCCAGCGTCGTCGATGCCACGTAGATCGACGGCGGCGCCGGATCGGTGGCGTACTTCAGCAGCGTGGCCAGCACCACTTTCAACGGTACCTGCTCGCGGCGGAAGTTGAAGCCGCTCATGTCCGCGTTGTAGAACAGCCGGCCGCCGGCGTCGGGTGCTGCCGTGGTCGCGGTCACCGGCATCTGCCCGTGGTCGAACGCGGCCAGGTGCGCAACCGCCTCCGCAGGCGAGCGGCGCGCGGCCGCGACCAGGGGCCAGTGCGCGACCAGCCCGCGGATCACCTTCGGCGTGGTCCAGGTGTGCAGCCGGGCCGGCAGCTCATCCGGGTCCAGGTCCCGCACTTCATCGATGGGTCGGGGGTGGGGCAGCATGCGTGGACATCCTGGGCGTGATGGAGGGCCGGGCCCGTGCCCGGCGGCCTTGGGTCCGCGCATCATGCACCCGTGCGGCGTGGGCCGGGCATGAACCCGGCTCCACGAGCCCTCCGGCGCCGGTCAGAACTTGTAGCGGACGCCGAACATGTAGCGCGGACCGGTCTGGGTGGCATAACGCAGCATGTTGGTGTGCCGCGAATAGGTGCGCATGGTCTCGTCGGTCAGGTTGATTGCTTCCAGGCTCAGCGTCAGCTGTTCGCTGACCGCGTAGCTGATGTTGAGATCGAGCTGACCGTACGCGGCAGTGTAGTTCGGGTTCGGGCCTTGGCCACCGATGCCGTTGAGGAACTTGTCGCGCCAGTTGTAGGCCGCGCGGATCTGCCAGGCGTTCTTGTCGTAGAACGCGACCACGTTGGCCGAATCGCTCAGGCCGATCATCGGGTACTGGTCGCCCAGGCTGAGGTTGTTGAACGTCAGCCCCGACTTCACCTTGGTGTAGTTCGCGGCCACGCCGAAGCCGGACTGGCCGAACAGGTGCTGCACCGCCACTTCCCAGCCGTCGAGGTGATCCGAGTGCTGGTTGGCCGGTACCGTGATGTCGAAACCGGCCACCGGGTCGTTGGGCTGGCCGACGATGGTGCCGGTCATCTGCCCGGCCGAATTGCGCCCGGTATAGGTCACGCCGGGATCCCCGGCATGGTTGGTGAAGATGTAGTCGCGGATGCAGGGCATGTCGGTGGTGCCGCAGCCCGATGCCAGTGCCTCGTTCCAGTACGCGCCACCGACCGGCGTATGCAGGGTGCCGGCGTTCTCGCGCACGATGGTGTCGCTGATGAAGTTCTTGATGTTCTTGCGGAAGAAGCCCACGGAGGCATAGCTGGCCTCGCCGTAGTACCACTCCAGCGACAGATCGAAGTTGTCCGAGATCAGCGGCTCCAGACCCGGATTGCCGCGGGTGCCGGTGCCGCCCTGGGTGCGCACGATGTCGGCCAGCGACTGACCGCTCTGGATCTGCGTCCAGCTCGGCCGGCCCAGGGTGCGGCTGTAGCTGCCGCGCAGCGCCAGCGTCTCGGCCAGGTCCAGTTTCAGATCAACGTTCGGCAGCACGTAGTCGTACTTGCCCTTGCCACCGACGAAGCCGCGATCGGCGGCGTAGTCGATGTTGAACTCGTTGGCCGAACTCCAGCTGATGCCGGTCGGTACGCGCACCAGCGCATTCGACTCCACCTCGGTCTGCTCGTAGCGCGCGCCGACGGCCACGTGCAGTGGCATCGACCAATCCAACGTGGTGCGGTACTGCAGGTAGGCACTCTTCGACTTCTCGGTGGTGCGGATGTCCTCGGAGTACTCCGTCGGTGCGTAGTAGCAGCTCGGGCAGGCCGGATCGGAATCGGTGCCGACCTGGGCCGCGCGATCGATCAGGCGGTCGAAGTCGAACACCAGGAACTGGCCGGTCAGGCGCGGATCGTTGTGGCCGGAGAATGCCTTGAAGTACTTGCCCATGTTGTCGGCGTACCAGATGTCATCGGCGTAGTCGGCCGGAGAGCCCAGACCGCCCCAGCTGTTGCGCTGCATGATGGCCGAGGCAGAGCGGTTCTCCACCTGGGTGTGGCCCACGCCGAAGTCCAGCGCCGAATAGTCGGCGAAGCGGAACGTGCCGCGGCCCTGGTACTGCTGCACCTTGGACTTGTTGTAGCTGTTCTGGAACACCGAGCCGGTGACCAGTGCGTCGGAGGCCTGCACGCCGCCCGGCGGCAGTGCGATGTTGATGATCGGCAGGTCGCCGCTGTAGTCGACGGTGGTGGTGCCACGCACGAAGGCGGCCACGCCGAGCACGCCCGCCGAGCCATAGGGACTGTCCGGCCGCGATTCCGACTCGGCGTTGTGCACATCGAAGGACAGGTCCAGCGCGTCGTTCACTTCCCAGTCGACGTTGAAGCCCAGCGAGTGCATGTCGGTCTTGGTGGCCAGTTTGGCGCCGCCCATCGACACGTCCGAATTGGTCATGTCCTCGCTGTAGATGATCGGCGCGGACACCGGGCCGTTGGTCCAGATGCTGTCGCCCGGACCATA
Source organism: Stenotrophomonas sp. Steno-C15 (assembly GCF_056393265.1). Lineage (NCBI taxonomy): Bacteria > Pseudomonadati > Pseudomonadota > Gammaproteobacteria > Lysobacterales > Lysobacteraceae > Stenotrophomonas > Stenotrophomonas sp. Steno-C15. The sequence continues at coordinate 136,602 of NZ_JBWJPF010000008.1, read as the reverse complement.
GTTGAACCAGACCGACAGCTCGCTGCGCTGCTGCTGCACCTTGTTCTCGACATAGGTGTAGTCCAGCGTGGTGGTGACATTGTCGGCCGGCTTCCACTGGAACGTCGCCTGCGCGTTGGTGCGCTGCCGCTGCACGCCATTGACGTTGTAGGCGGTGTTCTGCGGACGTGCGTAGACGTCGTCGGGGCCGGGGCGGTTGGTGATGCGGTCGGAATACCCCTGGCCCGGCAGCGGCAGTGCCCGCCAGTCCGCGCTCTCGTTGCCCTTGAACGTGGCCCAGCCCTCGGCCACGGTGGCCTGGTTGAAGCCGGAATCACGTTCCTGGTGGCTGGCGCTGAACGTCACGCCGAAGCGATCGTCGGCGTAGCGCTGGCTGAAGATGCCCGAGAGCTCACCGGTGACGTTGGAGCCGCGCAGGGTCCGCGGCAGGTTGTCGTTGGACGAATCGTTGACCGCCTTCAGACCAAGGCTGATCACCGGTTCGGACTCCAGCGGCCGCAGTGTCTTGATGTTGATGGTGGCACCGATGCCACCGGCAGGATTGTCGGCGCGGCTGGTCTTGTATACCTCCACCGCAGAGATCGACTCGGAAGCGAGGTTGGCGAAGTCGAACGAGCGCGAGCCGGACAGGCCGCCGCCGCCGTTGCCCAGATTCGACGCCGGCATCTGCCGCCCGTTCAGCAGCACCAGGTTGTAGTCCGGACCAATGCCGCGCACGGTCACCTTGGACCCTTCGCCGCTGGAGGTGCGGTCGATGGAAACGCCGCTGATGCGCTGCAATGATTCGGCCAGGTTGGTGTCCGGGAACTTGCCGATGTCCTCGGCGACGATGCCGTCAACCACGCCCTGGCTGTCGCGCTTGAGGTTCATCGATGAGGTCAGGCTGCCGCGGATACCGGTGACCTGCACCGCATCGAGCGTGGTCGGATCGACTGGTTCGTTGGTGGCGGGTGCGTCCTGTGCCCATGCCGGGGCGGCCAGCGCAGCCAGCAGCGCGGAAGTGAGCATCGTCTTGCGAGGTACTGCCTTGTACGTCTTCATGGAAGCTCCCTCCCCAGGGAATTCGGTAATGGCGATCCTGCTTCGTTCAATCACGGACTACTGCATGTGGCCCGGATTGGAGCGACGCTTGACAGCGTTGTCAACAAACTGCCATGAAGTGCGCCGCGTCGGCGGTCGCAAGGCGCGCTGTGAAATCGTTGCCAGAACCTCGTCGCTTCGGAAACAACGCCTTGTGCGACGGCATCTGCAGCGGTTTTGCAGGGATGACAGCGCTGCCAACACGAGGGCAGGAAAGTGTTGTGCGGTGCAGAACAAAACTGCGCGGATCAGCTTTCAGCCCGCACGTGTCAGGGCATTCGTCGGACTGACAGCGCTGGACAATCACAATGGCTGCAAATGTCACGCATGACCGCAGGATGGCTTCGATCACTGACTGGAAGGACAAGCAATGGACACAGCAACGACCATTCGAGGACATCACGTGCAGGGCACCACCCGCGCACTGGCGGTGGTCACCGCCATCTTCTTCATGTGGGGCTTCCTGACCTGCCTCAACGACATCCTCATTCCGCACCTGAAAGCGGCGTTCGCGCTGAGCTGGGTGCAGGCGATGCTCATCCAGTTCACCTTCTTCGGCGCCTACTTCCTGATGTCGCTGCCTGCTGGCCGGCTGGTGGCTGCGGTGGGATACAAGCGCGGCATCGTCGCCGGGCTGGCCATTGCAGGCGTCGGCTCGCTGCTGTTCTGGCCGGCTGCGGCCGCCCATGTCTATGGGCTGTTCCTGGCAGCGTTGTTCGTGCTGGCCACCGGCATCACCGTGCTGCAGGTGGCAGCCAACCCCTACGTGGCATTGCTGGGCGAGGAGCGCACCAGCTCCAGCCGGTTGACCCTGGCGCAATCGATGAACTCGCTGGGCACCACGCTGGCACCGTTGTTCGGTGGCCTGCTGATCCTGTCGGCGCAGCCGCGCAGCGAGGAGCAGCTGGCGCTGTTGCCGCAGGCCGAAGCACTGGCCTACCGTGCAGCCGAAGCGCAATCGGTGCAGCTGCCGTACTTCGGCCTGGCCGTGGTCCTGTTCCTGCTGGCGGCAGCGATCTGGATGTTCCGTCTTCCCACCATTCCCGGCGTGGAGAAACGCACCGGCGCGCGAAGCCGGCCGTGGGACGTCCTGCGCCACCGCCATGTGCGACTGGGTGTGCTGGCCATCTTCTGCTACGTGGGCGCGGAAGTTTCCATCGGCAGCGTGCTGGTCAACTTCCTGTCCTCGCCGGGCATCGGCCAGGGCATGACCGAGCAGGAGGCCACCGGTTATGTCTCGCTCTATTGGGGCGGTGCGCTGGTCGGGCGCCTGCTTGGCGCGGCGCTGCTGGCGCGGTTGGATGCGCGCTGGCTGCTCGGTCTTTTCGCGCTCGCGGTGGTGCTGCTGCTCGGCATCACCGTCTCCACCACGGGTGGCCTGGCCAAGTGGGCGGTGGTGAGCATCGGACTGTTCAACTCGATCATGTTTCCGACCATCTTCGCGCTGGCGATCACCCGCCTTGGAGCTCTCACCGGACAGGCTTCAAGCCTGTTGGTGATGGCGATCGTCGGCGGTGCGGTCATCCCGCTGGCCATGGGCTGGCTTGCCGACAATCATGGCCTGCAGCTGTCGTTCCTGCTGCCGGCGCTGTGTTATCTCTACATTGCCTTCTATGCATGGAAGGGTTCGCGGCTGCCTGCCGCGTGAGCCGCAGGTTCGCCGCTGGCTCAACGTCGCCGTGGTGCGGCGGTCGACTCGCGTTCGAGTACCGCGTGCTCGACCGTGATCATGCGGCCAGCGGCTTCGGCACGGATGTGCTCGATCAGCTGTTCGGTGGCCAGCCGCCCCATGTGCGAGGTCGGTTGGCGCACGGTGGTGAGTGCAGGGTAGATGTGCCCTGCGATCGGGGTGTCGTCGAACCCGCACACCGAAAGGTCGCGCGGCACGCGAAGGCCGCGTTCGCCCGCGACGCGATACACGGCCGCGGCCATGTCGTCGTTGGCGGCGAAGATTGCCGTGGGAGGCTCATCCATGTCGAGCAGCAGGTTGGCTGCGTCCACGCCGGACTCGAACGAGAACTGGCCGTTGACCACCAGCGCCGGATCGTAGGCGATACCTGCCTGCCGCAGGGCCTGGCGGTAACCGGCGTAGCGCCACTGGCAGGCACCATGCGCGCGCGGCCCCTTGATGTGGGCAATGCGGCGGTGGCCCTGCGCGACCAGGTGACCGATCAGCTCGACCACCGCAGTGGTTTCATCCATGCGCACGCCGATGCGTCCCTCCGGGTGTCGCGGGGCGATGCAGGCGAAGGGAATGTCATGCTCTTCCAGGTACGACAGCACTACTTCGTCGTCGGTCAGCGGCGGGATCAGCACCACGCCATCCGGACGCGAGTTCTCGAACAGCGCGGTCATGTCGGGCAGGGTACGCCGGCCAGTGCCCACCGGGCCGAGGATCAGGTTGTAGTGCTGTGCGTGGCAGGCCTCGAGCATGCCGTTCTGGATTTCCATCAGGTAGTTGCGCGAAGGATTGTTGTAGACCAGTGCCAGCGCGTACGAGCGCTGTCCGGCCAGGCTGCGCGCGGAGAGATTGGGCTTGTAGCCCAGGCGCGCCACGGCCGCCAGCACCCGTTCGCGGGTCTGCTCGCGCACGTTCGGCTCGCGGTTGAGCACGCGGGACACCGTCTTGATCGATACCCCGGCAACGGCGGCGACATCCTCGATTCGACTGCGCATGATGCGGTGGATCCTCCTGGAAGGCGGCGGCGACGCGCCGATGGTAGTGCGTACCTGCGATGTCGGTGTTGCCGGAGCAGGCGGATGGTGCCACGACGCGAGGGGGACTGGCACGTCCTGAATTCTTGTCGCGTCGCAACACCCACCGCCGCGGGCCGTGTGCTGCGTCGGCCGCAAAGCCCGCCGTTACGCGATTGCCGCCACAGGATGTGCGATCGCTCATTGACACGATGCAGGCAGGCTTATATGACAGCGCTGTCAGGACAGGCGTCCGATCGCCCATACCGACGTGCCGCTGCAGTCCCGCACGCCAGGAACGTCATCCACGGAGGTAGTACCCAGTGAAGCGCCCCACCCAGACCCTTCTTTCCGGCTGTCTGCTGGCCGCCCTGGCCGCATCGGCGGGTGCCGCGCCGTCCACGGGCGAACGCCTGCAGGACTGGCCGCGCGTCCACAGCGTGATCGCTGCTGATGCGGATATCGAAAGGCGCGTGCAGGAGATCCTTGCGCAGATGACGCTGGCGCAGAAGATCGGGCAGATGACCCAGGCCGAGATCAAGACCATCACGCCGGACGAGGTGCGCCGCTACTACATCGGCTCGGTCCTCAATGGCGGTGGCTCCTGGCCGGGCATGGACAAGCACGCCAGCGTGCAGGACTGGCTGCAGCTGGCCGATGCCTACCACGCTGCATCGCTGGCAACCGATGCGAAGACGCCGGTGCCGGTCATCTGGGGCACCGATGCGGTGCACGGCCACAACAACGTGCTGGGTGCGACCCTGTTCCCGCACAACATCGGCCTGGGCGCGGCCGGCGATGCCGAACTGATCGAACGCATCGGCGAGGCGACCGCGCGCTCGGTGCGCGCCACCGGCATCGGCTGGGTGTTCGCACCCACCCTGGCCGTGGCCCATGACCCTCGCTGGGGCCGCACCTATGAGAGCTATTCGTCCGACCCGGCGGTGATCCGCAGCTACGCCCACGCCTACGTGAAGGGAGCACAGGGCACCTTCAAGGACGACGGTAACGTGGTCACCACCGCCAAGCACTACCTCGGCGATGGTGCCACCGACAACGGCCGCGACCAGGGTGAGGCGCTGGTCGACAAGAACACCATGATCAACGTCCACGCGCAGGGCTACTATGGTGCGCTCGCCGAGGGGGCGCAGACGGTGATGGCCTCGTTCAACAGCTGGAACGACCGCGCCGCAGGCGTGGACTACGGCAAGATGCACGGCAGCAAGGCGCTGCTGACCGATGCGTTGAAGGACAAGATGGGTTTTGATGGCTTCGTCGTCTCCGACTGGAACGGCATCGCGCAGGTGCCGGGCTGCCGCAACGACAGCTGTGCGCAGGCCATCAATGCCGGCATCGACATGGTGATGGTGCCCGACGACTGGAAAGCGTTCATCGCCAACACCACCGCGCAGGTCAAGAGCGGTGAGATTCCGCTGACGCGCATCGACGATGCGGTCGCCCGCATCCTGCGGGTGAAGCTGCGCGCGGGCCTGTTCGACCACAAGCCGTCCGACAGCCGCTACGCCGGCGATGCCAGTGCCGTGCAGCACCGTGACCTGGCCCGGCGTGCCGTGCGCGAATCGCTGGTGCTGCTGAAGAATGAAGGCAAGGTGCTGCCGCTGCGCCGCGATGCACGGGTGCTGGTGGTCGGCAAGAGCGCCGACAGCATCGGCGACCAGTCCGGTGGCTGGTCGCTGACCTGGCAGGGCACCGAGAACAGGAATTCCGATTTTCCCAACGCCGATTCCGTGCTGGGCGCGCTGCGCGCCGAACTGGGTGCGGACAAGGTCAGCTTCAGCGCCGATGGCCAAGGCGTCGATCCGAAGGCTTTCGATGTGGTGCTGGCGGTGATCGGTGAGACGCCCTATGCGGAAACCAACGGCGATATTCTCGCTTCGGATACCGTCAGCCACAGCCGGGCCTACCCGCAGGACCTGGCCGCGCTGAAGGCCGCAGCTGCAACCGGCAAGCCGGTGGTGACCGTCTACCTGTCCGGTCGCCCGATGTATGTCAACGACCTGCTCAATCTGTCCAGCGCCTTCGTCGCCGCCTGGCTGCCGGGCACCGAAGGCAAGGGCGTGACTGATGTGCTGGTGGCGGGCAAGGGCGGCAAGCCGGCACACGACTTCCGTGGACGCCTCAGCTTCCCGTGGCCGGGCGTTCCGTGCCCGGCACCGATCGACCAGCCCGACGCGAAGAAGCCGGCGCTGTTCGCGCTTGGCTATGGCCTCAGCTACGCCAAGGGCGGCAAGGTCGCCAGGCTCGAGGAAGCTGACCCGGACAGCTGCGGCGAAGTCACCGTGCTGCCGATCTTCAACCGCGCCGACACGCCGCCATTCGCCCTGCACGTTGCCGCCGCGGGAGCGACCCAACCGCTTGGCAATGATCTGAACGCTACGCTGCGCTGGCCCACCGCCAAGCCGGTGGTGCAGGTGCGCACCGTGCAGGTGAACACCCAGCAGGACGCCAAGGAGGTGACCTGGCGGGCCCCGGCGCAGCTGATCGCACGCAGCACCTCGCGCCGCAATCTCGGCGCACTGGCGCGCAGCAACGGCGCGCTGCAGTTCGATGTGCAGCTGGTGAAGCGCCCGGCATCGCCGGTGAAGGTGACCATGCAGTGTGGCAGCGGCTGTGAGGGTGGGGTGGACATCGCCCCGCAGCTGGTCGCGCTGGCGCCCGGGCAGAAGCAGACGGTGACCGTGCCATTGGCCTGCTTTGCAAAGCGCGGCGTGGACCTGGGCGCGGTGGAAGCCCCGTTCGTGGTCAGCGCCGACGCGCCGTTCGCCGCGGCATTCACCCAGGTCAGGTTGACGGCCAACACGGCTACCGCCGAGGGCGCGGTGGCCTGCCCGTAAGGGCCACGGTAGCGCTGGGCCATGCCCGGCGAATGCGCTGTTCCCGAGCAAAAAAAGCCCCGCAGTGCGGGGCTTTTTTCTTATCGCTTCATCGAACCGAAGAACTCGTCGTTGGACTTGGTGTTCTTCATCTTGTCCAGCAGGAATTCCATCGCGGCCATTTCATCCATCGGATGCAGCAGCTTGCGCAGGATCCAGATCTTCTGCAGCAGTTCCGGCTCGATCAGCAGGTCTTCGCGGCGGGTGCCGGAGCGGTTGATGTCGATGGCCGGGAACACGCGCTTCTCGGCGATGCGGCGGCTCAGGTGCACTTCGCTGTTGCCGGTGCCCTTGAACTCTTCGTAGATCACCTCGTCCATCTTCGAGCCGGTGTCGACCAGCGCGGTGGCGATGATGGTCAGGCTGCCGCCTTCTTCAACGTTGCGCGCGGCACCGAAGAAGCGCTTCGGGCGGTGCAGGGCGTTGGCGTCCACACCACCGGTCAGCACCTTGCCCGAGCTCGGCACGACGTTGTTGTAGGCGCGTGCCAGGCGGGTGATCGAGTCCAGCAGGATCACCACGTCCTTCTTGTGCTCGACCAGGCGCTTGGCCCGTTCGATCACCATTTCGGCGACCTGCACGTGGCGTGCGGCCGGCTCGTCGAAGGTCGAGCTGATGACCTCGCCGCGCACGGTGCGCTGCATTTCGGTCACTTCTTCCGGGCGCTCGTCGATCAGCAGCACGATCAGGTGCACGTCCGGATGATTGGTGGTGATCGCGGTGGCGACCTGCTGCATCATCATCGTCTTGCCCGCTTTCGGCTGGGAGACGATCAGCGAGCGCTGGCCCTTGCCCTGCGGGGCCATCAGGTCGAGGATGCGGCCGGTGATGTCTTCCGACGAACCGTTGCCGCGCTCCAGGGTGAAGCGGCGACGCGGGAACAGCGGGGTCAGGTTCTCGAACAGCACCTTGTTCTTCGACGCTTCCAGCGGCTCACCGTTGATGGTGTCCACGATCGACAGCGCGAAGTAGCGCTCGCCGTCCTTCGGGAAGCGGATGCGGCCGGACAGGTGGTCGCCGGTACGCAGGTTGAAACGGCGGATCTGGCTGGGCGAAATGTAGGTGTCGTCCGGGCCGGCCAGGTAGCTGGCTTCGGCCGCGCGCAGGAAGCCGAAGCCGTCCGGCAGGATCTCCAGCACGCCATCGGCGGCGACGCCGTCGCCATGGCGGGTCAGCACCTTCAGCAGGGCGAAGATCACATCCTGCTTGCGGGCACGCGCCACGCCTTCGGAGATCTGCAGCTGTTCGGCGATTTCCAGCAGCTTCTGCGCCGGCATCCGCTTGAGATCGCTCAGCGAATAGACCGGGAAGCCTTCCGGCACCGTCGGCTGCACGCGCGGCACGAACGCCTGCTGCTCGCCGCCCTCGTTGGGCATGCCGTCATCGCGGAAGCGGTTGTTGCGGTCGCGGTCGCGGCGGTTGCGGAAACGGTCACGGCGGTTGCCCTGACCCTGGCCTTGGCCCTGCTGGCCATTCTGGTTGTGCGGATGCTGGCCGCCACCCTGAGGGTTCTGCTGCCGCGGCTGGCCGGATTCGCGACCCTCACCGCCTTCACCGCCGCCACTGCTGGCAGGGGCCTCGGCGGCGGGCGCGCTCGGCGCGGGAGCGGCTGCGGCCGGCGCCGGTGCTTCGGGCGCGGCGGCCAGCGGCAGAGTCGGCTGCGCGGGGGGCGCGCTGGTTTCGGCGGCGGCCGGTGCGGCAGCCTTGGTCACGCGGGCCTTGCGCACGCGCTTTTCGGCGGGCGCTTCTGCGCTGCCGGTTTCGGGAGTGTTATCGGACAAGAGCGTTATTCCTCGCTTGAAGGTGCGAGCGCCCGGCTGGGGCGGCGAACGTTGGGGATGGGTCTGGAAGAAACTGCGTCCAGAAGGTGCGGCACGCGAACGCGGCCGGATGTGCCGACACTATCATCGGCCCGCGGCGCCGTGCAAGGGTCGCCGGGAACAGCATTCATGCAGGCGCGGTCCGCGCCTGCCGGCAGCCGCACCGGGCGGCTGCCGGAGTCGTTACAGGATCAGGCCAGGGCCTTGTCCAGCAGGCCGGCCAGCTGGGCCTTGCCCACCGCGCCGATCTGCTCGCCGACCTTCTCGCCATCCTTGAACACGACCAGGTACGGGATCGAACGCACGTGGTACTTGGCGGCCAGCGCACGATTGTTGTCGACGTTGACCTTGGCGATCTTGGCGCGGCCCTGGTAGGCATCGGCCAGCTCGTCCAGCGCGGGGGCGATCATCTTGCACGGGCCACACCACTCGGCCCAGAAATCGACCAGCACCGGTTCCTTGGAATTCAGCACGGCGCTATCAAAGTCGGCATCGCCGACGTGTACAACCTTGTCGCTCATCTTGGTTTCTCGTCTTGGATTGCACCCGGCCAGGCCGGAGGTGGGTGAACTGGGCCTTGCCCGGTGGCGCGACCCTCGTCGTTGCCTCGCGGCGTCCTGCCGCGGTGCGTTCGGCGGGATGCCTGGACGCTCACGGCCGGCAGTGTACCCCTATCGCGGGGCATGGACAGTGGCCGGCTGGAACCCAGCGTATCGTGATCGTTTCGAAGCGCGGTATGTGTCGGATTTCACTGTCTTCCTGAAGTGGGGGCCGGCAGCTGCGGACTCCAGCGACCCCGGCAGGGCTGTTCAAGCGCGGTGTGGCTGGGTGAAGAGGCGTCCCGCACGGGCCTGTCTCGCGGTTGTGTGAGACGGTTCATTCCGGTTTGGCCGCCGGAGTGCGTTAAACTGGGGCATTGAGCGGCGCGCGGACCCGGTGGTCCCCGGTCCGCCGACCCGCCGCAGGGGCCGCAGTTTGCGACGGTGCCCCCAGACGATGCAGTGCCGCCCGCCCGCTGGCCGGTGGCCATACCAAGACGGACTCATGAGCGACAAACCGCTGACCGATTTGACCTTTTCCTCCTTTGAGCTGCATCCGGCCCTGCAGGCCGGCCTTGAAGGAGCCGGATTCACCCGCTGCACCCCGATCCAGGCGCTGACACTGCCGGTCGCGCTGGCCGGTGGTGATGTCGCCGGCCAGGCCCAGACCGGCACCGGCAAGACGCTGGCGTTCCTGGTTGCCGTGGTCAACCGCCTGCTGAGCCGCCCGGCGCTGGCCGACCGCAAGGCGGAAGACCCGCGCGCGCTGATCCTGGCGCCCACCCGCGAGCTGGCGATCCAGATCCACAAGGACGCCGTGAAGTTCGGTTCCGACCTGGGCCTGCGTTTCGCCCTCGTCTACGGTGGCGTGGATTACGACAAGCAGCGCGAGATCCTGCAGCAGGGCGTGGATGTGATCATCGCCACCCCCGGCCGCCTGATCGATTACGTCAAGCAGCACAAGGTGGTTTCGCTGCACGCCTGCGAGATCTGCGTGCTGGACGAAGCCGACCGCATGTTCGACCTGGGCTTCATCAAGGACATCCGCTTCCTGCTGCGCCGCATGCCCGAGCGCACCACCCGGCAGACCCTGCTGTTCAGCGCCACCCTCAGCCATCGCGTGCTGGAGCTGGCCTACGAGCACATGAACGAGCCGCAGAAGCTGGTGGTCGAAGCTGAAACAGTGACCGCCGCGCGCGTGCGCCAGAAGATCTACTTCCCGGCCGACGACGAGAAGATCCCGTTGCTGCTGGGCCTGCTCTCGCGCAGCGAAGGCGCCCGCACCATGGTCTTCGTCAACACCAAGGTCTTCGTCGAGCGCGTGGCGCGTTCGCTGGAAAAGGCCGGGTACCGGGTCGGCGTCCTGTCCGGCGACGTGCCGCAGAAGAAGCGCGAGAGCCTGCTCAACCGCTTCCAGAAGGGCCAGCTGGAAATCCTGGTCGCCACCGACGTGGCTGCCCGCGGCCTGCATATCGACGGCATCAAGTACGTCTACAACTACGACCTGCCGTTCGACGCCGAAGACTATGTGCACCGCATCGGCCGTACCGCACGCCTGGGCGAAGAGGGTGACGCGATCAGCTTTGCCTGCGAGCGTTATGCGATGAGCCTGCCGGACATCGAGGCCTACATCGAACAGAAGATTCCGTCCGAGCCGGTCACCAAGGAACTGATGACCGCACTGCCGCGTCCGGAACGCCCGGCCACGGTCGCTGGCGAGGACGGTGACGAGAACGAGAGCGTCGGCCAGATCTTCCGCGAGGCGCGCGAAGCCCGCGCCGCCGAGGAAGAGCGTCGTGGCGGTGGCCGCAGCGGTGGTCGCTCCGGTGCCGGCCGTGGCGAGCGCCGCGAGGGCGAGCGCAGCGGCGAACGCCGCTCGCGTGGTCCGCGCAAGCCGCGGGTGGAAGGCGAGCAGGGCGCGACCGCGCCGGTGGAAGGTGCCGCGTCCGGCACCCCGGCCCAGGCCCCGCGTCCGCCGCGTCCGCCGCGTGCCGAAGGTGCTCCGGAGCTCGCGGCGGACGGCGAGCGCAAGCCGCGCAAGCGCCGTCGTCGTCGCCATGGCCGTCCGGTCGAGGGTGGCGAGGCGATGGTCGCCAACGGCAGCGCCGGCAACGGTGCCTCGCCGGTGACGCCGGTTCACGTGGTGGCCAAGCCGGTGCGCAGCACCGACGCCGCCGACTCGTTCCTGACCCGCATCGGCCGCAAGATCCGCCGGATGCTGTCGGGCGGCTGATCGGCGCACCCGGTCAGCGGTAGCGCCGGGCCATGCCCGGCGCGCGCAGCGGCAGATCGACGATTCCACCCGGGCGCGTCCCGGCGCTATCGATACTTCGCGCCGGTCCTGCATAATCGGGGCATGAGTGTCCTGCGCTTCGACAATGTCAGCAAACAGTACGCCGGTGGCCACGAAGCACTGATCGACGTCAGCTTCGAGGTCGCGCCGGGCGAGATGCTGTTCGTCACCGGCCATTCCGGGGCGGGCAAGAGCACCCTGCTCAAGTTGATCCACCTCGACGAGCGGCCCAGCCGCGGCGCGGTGGTCTTCGACGAGCGCAACCTGCTGAAGGTGCGCGGCGGCGACGTGCCGCGCCATCGGCGCGCGGTCGGTGCGGTGTACCAGGACCATCGCCTGCTGATGGACCGGACCATCGCCGAGAACGTGGCACTGCCGCTGATCCTGCGCGGTACGCGCCGTGGTGACATCGGCAAGCGCGTGCGTTCCGTGCTGGAACGGATGGGCCTGGGCCATCGCGAGAAGGCGCTGCCGTCGCAGCTGTCGGCCGGCGAACAGCAGCGCGTGGGCATCGCCCGCGCCATCGTGGGTGAACCCAAGCTGCTGGTTGCCGACGAGCCGACCGGCAACCTGGACCCGACCCTGGCGGCGGAGATCATGGCCCTGTTTGCCGAGCTGCCCGCGCGCGGCACCAGTGTGCTGGTGGTCAGCCACGACCTTCCCCTGCTGCGTCGCATGCGCAAGCGTGTGCTGATTCTCGACCACGGCCGGCTGGTGGACGACATCTCGCCGCAGGATCTGGCGGAGTAACGCATGGCGAAGAACGAAAACAGCGAAGCCGCCGCACCCTCGCGTCTCGGCGTGTGGTTCCAGCACCACGTGCACAGCGTGGTGTTCAGCCTGGGCCGCGCCTGCCGCAAGCCGTGGGCGACCCTGCTGACGGTGATGGTCATGGCGCTGGCGCTGGCGCTGCCACTGGGCCTGTCGATCGCGCTGGACAACCTCAAGCATTTCGCCGGCAGCGTGCAGCAGTCGCGCGACATCAATGTCTTCCTCAAGGGCACGGTGGATGGCCCGGGTGCGTTGCGCCTGGCCGGCCAGCTGCGCGACCGCGATGACGTCGGCGAGGTGACCGTGCGCACGCCCGAGCAAGGGCTGCAGGAGCTGCGCGATGCCGGCCTTGGCGAGGCGATCGACGCGCTGAATGACAATCCGCTGCCTTCGCTGCTGGTCATCACCCCGGGGCAGGGCAAGGACGATGCGCGTCTGGCGCGTGCGCTGGAAAGCCTGCCCGAGGCCGATCTGGTGCAGCACGATGCGCTGTGGCGGCAGCGTCTGGATGCGTGGCTGGCGTTCGGCGCGCGGCTGGTACAGGTGCTTTCGGTGCTGCTCGGCGTCGGCGCTGCGCTGGTGGTCGGCAACACCGTGCGCCTCGACATCCAGGCACGGCGCGAGGAAATCGGCGTGCTGCAGCTGCTCGGCGCCAGCGATGGCTTCATCCGCCGGCCCTTCCTGTATCTGGGCGCCTGGTACGGGCTGGGCGCCGGCGCGGTGGCGCTGGCCCTGATCGGTGTTGCCGGCGCCGCCCTGCGCGCGCCGCTGGCTGACCTGTCACGCAGCTACGGCAGCCCGTTCGTGCTGCACGGCCTGGACCTGCTGCATGGCAGCCTGGTCCTGCTGGGCACGCTGCTGCTGGGATGGCTGGGCGCGTGGCTGGTCACCGGCCACTTCCTCCGCCAGACCCGCCCGACCGACACCTGAGACCGGCATGCAACCGCAAGCGCTGAAGCACCTTGAAGGGCCCGCTACGCGGGTGATGGTGGTCGACGGTTCCAAACTGGTGCGCAAGCTGATCGCCGACGTGCTGCAGCGTGATCTGCCGGGCGTGGAGGTGATCGGCTGCGACAGCATCGAGGATGCCCAGCAGGCGCTGGCGCAGGGGCCGGTGGACCTGGTCACCACCTCGCTGACCCTGCGTGACGGCGACGGCCTGGCGCTGGCGCGGACGGTCCGCGAAGCTGCCGGCCAGGCGTACGTGCCGGTGATCGTGGTCTCCGGCGATGCGCAGCAGCATCTGGAGCAGCGGCGCTTCACCGAGTACGTCACCGACTATTTCGACAAGGCGCTGGGCCATGAGGCGCTGGCGACGTTCATCCGTGGCTATGTGCAGCCGCAGACCATTCCCGGGGCGACCATCCTCTACATCGAGGACAGCCGGGTGGTGGCGGAGGCGACCAAGCGCATGCTCGAACGCCAGCAGCTCAACGTGCTGCACGTGGTCAGTGCCGAAGAGGCCTTCACCCTGCTCACGGCCGAATCGCTGGGCCGCAGCCGCCACCGCATCGACCTGGTGTTGACCGACGTCACCCTGAAGGGCGAATTGAGCGGACGCGACGTGGTGCAGCGCGTGCGCGTGGATTTCGGCTACGGCAAACGCCGACTGCCGGTGCTGGTGATGACCGGCGACGGCAATCCACACAACCAGACCGGGTTGCTGCAGGCCGGTGCCAATGATCTGGTGCTGAAGCCGATCGAGGAGCGCCTGCTGGTGACCAAGGTGCTGTTCCAGCTGCGCCTGGCCCGCTTGAACGATGGACCCCTGTTGCGATGACCGATGACGTAGTGGACACCCCGACGATCCAGCTGGAACCGAGCTGGAAGCAGCAGGTCGGCGATTACCTGTTGCAGCCGCAGATGCGCGAACTCTCCACCTTCCTGCGCCAGCGCAAGGCGGCCGGCGCGGCGGTGTTCCCGCCGGGGCCGCAGATCTTCGCGGCGTTCGACGCCACGCCGTTCGAACAGGTGAAAGTGGTGATCCTGGGCCAGGACCCGTACCACGGGCGCGGCCAGGCGCATGGACTGAGCTTCTCGGTGCCCGCCGGCGTTCCGGTGCCGCCATCGCTGCTGAACATCTACAAGGAGATCGAAGGCGACCTGGGCATCCCCCGTCCCGATCACGGCTGCCTGGTGCCGTGGGCGCAGCGCGGCGTGCTGCTGCTCAATGCCGTGCTGACGGTGGAGGAGGGCAGGGCCGGCGCCCACCAGGGCCGCGGCTGGGAAGGCTTCACCGACCACGTGGTGGATGTGCTCAACCGCGAACGCGAAGGCCTGGTGTTCATGCTCTGGGGGGCCTACGCGCAGCAGAAGGGCAAGGTCATCGATACCCGGCGCCACCGTGTGCTGAAAGCCCCGCATCCCTCGCCGCTGTCGGCCCATCGTGGCTTCCTCGGCTGCCGGCATTTCTCGATGGCCAACGACTACCTGCAGCGTCGCGGGCAGGCGCCGATCGACTGGTCGCTGCCGCCGCGCGCGGCGCTTTGACCTCCGCCGGCAGCCGGGCCTGAACACCGGGCAACGTTTCCTGGCCTGAATGGGCCTCCGGAACGGCCCGTTCAGCTCCGCTTGACCGGAATCGGCCGGTTCCCGGCAGGTAATTGATTGAATTCCAAGGGATTGTGAATCCCGAAAAGCGCGCTCGCCACTGTCATCAAATCGCGCTACGGTAGGGCTCTGTTTGGGACCAGTGTTGCATCAATAGGATGCTGGAACTTTTTCCTCCTTTAGCAGTCCAAATCCCGGACTGCTAAGATGGGTGCCTATGAGCCAGAACACCTCTACTGCCCTTGTGGCAAACAATCTCCCGATTCCCAGTGCGCTCGGTTCGCTGGACGCCTACATCGGTGCCGTGCACCAGATCCCGGTGCTGTCGGTCGATGACGAACAGGACCTGGCCCGTCGCTTCCGCGACGGCAACGATCTGGACGCTGCCCGTGAGCTGGTGCATTCGCACCTGCGCTTCGTGGTGCACGTGGCCCGCGGCTACAACGGCTATGGCCTCGCCCTGGGCGACCTGATCCAGGAAGGCAACATCGGCCTGATGAAGGCGGTCAAGCGCTTCGACCCGGACATGGGCGTGCGCCTGGTTTCCTTCGCCGTGCACTGGATCCGTGCCGAGATGCACGAGTTCATCCTGAAGAACTGGCGCATCGTCAAGGTCGCCACCACCAAGGCGCAGCGCAAGCTGTTCTTCAACCTGCGCAAGTCGAAGACGCGCCTGGGCTGGATGAACGCCGCGGAAGTCAGCGCGGTGGCCAAGGATCTGAACGTGTCCGAGCGCGAGGTCATGGAAATGGAGTCGCGCCTGTCCGGTCGCGATATCGGTTTCGATGCGCCCAGCGACGAGGATGATGATCATGCGCCGCCGTCGCCGGCCGCATACCTGGTGGCCAACGATGAAGATCCGTCGATGGCCTACGAGCGTGCCGACAGCGAGGACAACCAGCTGCAGCTGCTGCGCGAAGGCATGGCCGAACTGGATGCGCGTTCGCGTGACATCATCCGCCGCCGTTGGCTGGATGCGGACAGCAAGGTGACGCTGCAGGAACTGGCAGACGAGTACGGCGTGTCGGCCGAACGCATCCGCCAGGTCGAGGCGAATGCCCTGAAGAAGATGAAGGCGCTGTTCACCGCGTAAGGCATGGATCTTAGGTTCGGTTTCTATCTCCGGCACCCGTTCTGATGAAAAGCCCCGGCGTTGGTCGGGGCTTTTCGTTTGGCCGGCATGGCAGTTAGTGATGCGGGCCGCTGATCGGGTGCTTCAGTAGTATCAGCCCATGGCTGGCACTCTTGCGCTGCCGGTAGCCGTTCAAGCCCTCGCGAGGTTTATAGCGAAGGGCCTGGCCCAATGCAGAATCGTCCCTTTGGCCTCAGTCCTAGAGTTGGACTCCGATGATTACCCTTCTGTGCTATGAATGCCAAGCCTTGCTTCAAGGCTCTTTCATGCATTGGAATGATGCGCAGGTTTGAGAGAACTGCAAGCGGTGTGTCGACCCGCTTCGGGGGAATTGAAGATCGAACTCGCAAGCTTGGTGTCATAGGCGCCTGGCTGTGCTGCCTGCTGCTGATGGGCCTTGGCCTGTCACCATCCGCAATCGCCCAGACAACGATCACATACATTCACACTGATGCCCTCGGCTCGGTTGTGGCCGAAAGCGATGCCAACGGCAACGTCATCAAACGATATGACTACGAGCCCTACGGGGCCGTGGTAAGCGGTCAGGTCACGGATGGACCTGGGTACGCCGGACATGTGAGTGACTCGGCCACAGGGCTGAGCTACATGCAACAGCGCTACATGGATCCACAATTGGGTGTGTTTTTGTCAGTGGACCCAGTCACCGCTCACCAAAAGCCAGTTGAGCAGTTCAATAGGTATCGGTACGCGAACGGGAATCCCTACAGGTTCGTCGATGCGGATGGAAGGCAGGCCGCAGAGCGATTCGTTGAGCAGCATCGGAGGGATATTGCTGCCGGAAATGGCGCCGTATACGAGCCGATGAGACCGGCCGCAATCGCTGTTACAGCGGCAATGGCTGCCCCAGTGCTGATCGAAGCTGGCATGGTTGCGATGGCCAATCCAAGTGTCATATCAGCAGCTACCAGTATCGCTGCTGATATCGCAGGAGTTACAGGTGCCGGTGGAGCAGGTGTGGTGGCATCCAAAGCTCTGAGTGTTGAAGGTCGGGCACTTCTGAATTCCCGACCTGTGGGAAGTGCACTCAAAGCCGACGCTGGGCACAATTCGGCGACCTTTATGCGAGAGACCGCTGCAGAAGCGGGTGTTCATACTCCGTTGACAGGGGGTGACGGCGTGGTCCGCACTCTGACGCAGCTGCCAGGTGAACTCAATGGAAAGGCCGGTCGATTTGAATACATAGTCGACAAGGCTGGCGACTTGACCCATCAAAGATTTGTGGAAGGTGGCAGCATGAACGGAATACCAAACAAGAAGTGAGTGTCCATGAGAACGTATGACTCTATTCAACCCTACGGACCCTGGAATCAGACCGAGGTGGCATGGGCACTGGGGCGCCATCTGATTGACTTTGAGGTTGTGAAGCAGTGCGCGTCGGAGCAGAAGGAACTGGAAGAGAAGTTCAATCTGAACGCCTTGATTGAAAGGCTTGAAGGGGTTCTTCCCGATGAGCGTAATAGCGTAGCTGCGCAGTTGGCGGCATTCGATAAGAACTCAAACGAGGATGAGATTCTCAGAAGATGGCTTGTTGCATTTCTCGCGGACGCCTACGCCAAGCGCGATGAGATTGCTGATCCGCTCGGAGAGGTTGAGAGGATCTACGCTGATTTTGATTACCCGGAGTCTCTGGAGAGCTTTGTCAGGTACATGCCAGCTTCTGATGGGTATGATCCGTCTGCTCACTCACATGAGCAGAACGTTGCGCGGCTCTTCGAGAACTGGAAACGTTATCTTGACTCGGCGAAATAGCGGATTCACTCAGCGTAATTTCCTTCGCTTGACGTGCGTCGCCTCTTCCCGAAGCGCACCGTCCCGGCTTCCATGCCGAGGACGGTGAAGACTCCCAGAATCCGTGATCTGGTTCCATGCAGGAGGCTGCGTGGTGGATCTATCAGGCCTTACCCCTCACGCGCGATCGCGCGCCAGCCGATGTCGTTGCGGTGGAATTCGTTGGCCCAGCTGACCTTGGCCACACCGGCGTAGGCATTGGCCTGCGCATCACGCACGCTGTCACCCAGCGCCGCCACGCACAGCACGCGGCCGCCGGCACTGACCACCCTGCCCTGCGCGTCCAGTGCAGTACCCGCATGGAAGACCTTGGCGCTGGCCGGCACCTCATCCAGGCCGGAAATCACATCGCCGGTGACTGGCGATTCCGGGTAGGGTTTCGCGGCCAGCACCACACCCAGCGATGGGCGCGCATCCCACTGTGCCTGCACCTGGTCCAGGCGGCCATCAATGGCGGCTTCCACCAGCTCGACCAGATCCGACTGCAGGCGCAGCATCACCGGCTGGGTTTCCGGGTCACCGAAGCGCACGTTGAACTCGATCACCTTCGGTGCGCCGCTGGCATCGATCATCAGGCCTGCGTAAAGGAAGCCGGTGAACGGAATGCCGTCGGCGATCATGCCCTGCACGGTCGGGTTCACCACCTCGCGCATCACCCGCGCGTGCACCTCCGGCGTGACCACCGGGGCCGGTGAGTATGCGCCCATGCCGCCGGTGTTCGGCCCGGTATCACCGTCGCCGACTCGCTTGTGATCCTGCGAGGTGGCCATCGGCAGCGCATGCACGCCATCGACCATCGAAATGAAGCTGGCTTCCTCGCCGTCGAGGAATTCCTCGATCACCACGCGTGCGCCGGCGTCACCGAATGCGTTGCCGGAGAGCATGTCGCGCACCGCATCCTCGGCCTCGGCCAGGGTCATTGCAACGATCACCCCCTTGCCGGCGGCCAGGCCATCGGCCTTCACCACGATCGGCGCACCCTTCTCGCGGATGTAGGCCAGTGCCGCCTCCACGTCGGTGTGCACGGCGTAGAACGCGGTCGGGATGTTGTGCCGGGCCAGGAAGTCCTTGGCGTAGGCTTTGCTGCCTTCCAGCTGGGCAGCGGCGGCGGTTGGCCCGAAGATGCGCAGGCCGGCGGCACGGAACCGATCGACGACGCCTGCCACCAGCGGCACTTCCGGGCCGACCACGGTGAGTTCAACACCTTCGGCCTGGGCCAGGGCCAGCAGACCATCGATGTCGGTGACCTTCACCGCCACGTTGCGGCACTTGTCTTCGGTGGCGGTGCCGGCGTTGCCGGGTGCCACGAGTACCTCATCGACGCGGGAGGACTG
The DNA here is from genome assembly GCF_056393265.1 of Stenotrophomonas sp. Steno-C15. Classification (NCBI taxonomy): domain Bacteria; kingdom Pseudomonadati; phylum Pseudomonadota; class Gammaproteobacteria; order Lysobacterales; family Lysobacteraceae; genus Stenotrophomonas; species Stenotrophomonas sp. Steno-C15. Next base: position 117,686 of record NZ_JBWJPF010000008.1, on the reverse strand, counting down.
GGCCAGCTTCCATGCCAGGGCGTGTTCGCGGCCGCCGGAGCCGATGACGAGGATCTTCATGGGACAGGGTTCTCGTAAGCAGAAAAGAAAAGCCGGGCAGGGCCCGGCTTGGTGATGCGGATCAGTGGCGGAAGTGGCGCACGCCGGTGAACACCATGGCCAGGCCATGCTCGTCGGCGGCGGCGATCACCTCGGCGTCGCGCATCGAGCCGCCCGGCTGGATGACTGCCTTGATGCCGGCGGCGGCGGCGGCATCGATGCCGTCGCGGAACGGGAAGAACGCATCGGAAGCCATCACCGAGCCTTCAACCACCAGGTTCGCGTCGGCCGCCTTGATGCCGGCGATGCGCGCCGAATACACGCGGCTCATCTGGCCGGCACCCACGCCGATGGTGCGGTTGTCCTTGGCATAGACGATCGCGTTGGACTTCACGAACTTGGCCACCTTCCAGGCGAACAGCAGGTCGGTGAACTGCTTGTCGGTCGGTGCCAGCCTGCTGACCACTTTCAGTTCGTCACGGGTCATGCCGCGGTTGTCCGAGGACTGCAGCAGCAGGCCCGAGCCGACACGCTTACTGTCGAAGTTGTTCAGGCCGTCGCCATGCGGAATGCGCAGCACGCGCACGTTGGCCTTCTTCTGCGCGTATTCCAGCGCCGCCGGCTCGTAGTCCGGTGCGATCAGCACTTCCACGAACTGACGGTCCAGGATGACCTGTGCGGTGGCGGCGTCCAGCGGCTTGTTGAAGGCGATGATGCCGCCGAAGGCACTGGTCGGGTCGGTGGCGTAGGCCAGCTCGTAGGCATCGCCGTTGCCGGCACCCACCGCCACACCGCACGGGTTGGCGTGCTTGACGATGACACAGGCCGGCGCATCGAACTGGCGCACGCATTCCCAGGCGGCATCGGCATCGGCCAGGTTGTTGTAGCTCAGTTCCTTGCCCTGCAGCTGCTGGAAGGTGGCCAGGGTGCCCGGCACCGGGTACAGGTCGCGGTAGAACGCGCCGCTCTGGTGAGGGTTCTCGCCGTAGCGCAGGTCCATCACCTTGACGAAGGTGGAGTTCATCTGCGCCGGGTACTCGGCACGCACCGGCACGGCGGCGTCGGTGGCGGTGACCGCCGACAGGTAGTTGCTGATCGCCGCATCGTACTGGGCGACGCGGTTGAACGCGGCGACCGAGAAGGCGAAGCGGGTGGCCGCCGGCAGCTGGCCATCATGGGTGTCCAGGGCGCCCAGCAGCTCGGCGTACTGCGACGGGTCGGTGGCCACGGCCACGCGGGCGAAGTTCTTGGCCGCCGAGCGCAGCATGGCCGGGCCGCCGATGTCGATGTTCTCCACCGCGTCGGCCAGGGTGCAGTCGGCCTTGGCGGTGACCGATTCGAACGGGTACAGGTTCAGTACCAGCAGGTCGATGGCGCCGATGCCGTGTTCGGCCATCACGGCGTCATCCAGGCCCGAGCGGCCCAGCAGGCCGCCGTGCACCATCGGGTGCAGGGTCTTGACCCGCCCGTCCATCATTTCCGGGAAACCGGTGACCTCGGCGACGTCCTTCACGGCCAGGCCCGCATCACGGATCGCCTTGGCGGTGCCGCCGGTGGACAGCAGCTCGACGCCGCGGGCGGCCAGAGCGGTGGCCAGCTCGACCAGGCCGGTCTTGTCGGAAACGGAGAGGAGGGCCCGACGGACGGGCAACAGATCAGCAGTCATGGGACAGGGCAATCGGCAGCGGAGCGGGGCCGATATTGTAGGCGGTGGGGGCCGACGGCGGGCGGCGGCGGCAAAATTGACCGGCCCCAACGGCCCTGCGGCCGCCTTCGGTATGCCTTGGCCGGCGCCGCGCCGCGGACATTTCGACGGAGGTGCGCTCCCAATCGGGTAGGCTGTGCCGGAACTGCCAGGGAGCTGCGGGTTCGGATCGTGTCGATCTATGCATTGAAAGGACGTTTCCAGGACCTGCTGCGTCCGGCCGTAGGCGGCCTGCATCGCGCGGGGATCACCGCCAATGTCGTGACCGTGGCCGCTGCCGTGGTCTCGCTGCTGGTCGCCGTCGTGGTCTGGTGCTGTGCGCCACAGCAACCGCTGCTGTATCTGGCCCTGCCGCTGTGGATGCTGCTGCGCATGGCCCTCAATGCCGTGGACGGCATGCTGGCCCGCGAGTTCGGCCAGCAGTCGCGGCTGGGCGCCTATCTGAACGAGCTGTGCGATGTGGTGGCCGATGCGGCGCTGTACCTGAGTCTGCTCAGCGTGCCGGGCGTTCGCCCGGAAGCGCTGTGGTTGCTGGCCTGGGGCGCAGCACTGAGCGAGTACGCCGGCGTGCTGGGCCTGATGGTCGGTGCCAGCCGCCGCTATGACGGCCCGATGGGCAAGAGCGACCGTGCCTTCGTCATCGGCCTGCTGGGCCTGCTGCTGGCGTTCGGTTGGGCCGGTGCCTTGACGGTCGGCGGCGTGGCCGCAGCGATGGCGCTGCTGTGCGGGGTAACGGCGGTCAACCGCGTCCGGCGGGGACTGAAGGAAGCGGCCACAGCGCAGCGATAAGTCAACAGCCCACCAGGAGAAGGCATGCGTCAGGTGCAGGAACGGGAATTCCACAGCTTCGACCAAGTACCGCTGTTCTACCGGCACTGGCCGGTTGCGGCCGCAGGCACACCACCGGGGCGCACGGTCCGGGCCATCGTGCTGCTGCATCGTGGCCACGAGCATTCAGGGCGGGTCGCCCACCTGGTCGACGAGCTGGACCTGCCGGAGATCGCCTTCTTCGCCTGGGACGCGCGCGGCAACGGCCGCTCGCCGGGCGAGCGTGGCGACGCACCGGGCTTCCCTGCGCTGGTGCGCGACCTGGACAGCTTCATCGCCCACATCGGCAGCGAGCACGGCATCGCGGTCGAGGACATCGTCGTGGTCGCGCAGAGCGTGGGCGCGGTCATCGCTGCGACCTGGGTACACGACTATGCCCCCCGCCTGCGCGCGCTGGTGCTGGCGTCACCGGCATTCAAGGTGAAGCTGTATGTGCCGTTCGCACGTCCAGGCCTGGCCCTGATGCAGAAGCTGCGCGGCAATTTCTTCGTCAGCAGCTACGTCAAGCCGCAGTGGCTGACGCATGATCCGGCACGGGTGGAGAGTTACCGCACCGATCCACTGATCACCCGGCCGATCTCGGTACGCGTGCTGCTGGGCCTGTATGAAGCCGCCGACCGCATCGTGGCCGACGCGCAGGCGATCAGCGTGCCGGTGCAACTGCTGGTGTCCGGCTCCGACTTCGTGGTGCACCGTGGTCCGCAGGACCGCTTCTATGAGCGCCTGTCCAGTCCGATCAAGGAGCGCGTGTACCTGCCGGGTTTCTTCCACGACACGCTGGGCGAGCGCGATCGTGCACCGGCACTGGCGCGCATCCGCGACTTCATCCAGGCGCGTTTCGCCGAACCGCTGCGCACGCTGTCGCGGCGCGACGCGCATCGGCATGGGCCGACGTTCGAGGAGTCGGAGATCCTGGCCTGGCCTCCGGAACGCAACAGCCTGGCCGACCTGCGCTGGCGCGGGGTGCGTGCGGGCCTGCGCCTGGGCGGCACCCTGTCCGAAGGCATCGCGCTGGGCCTGCAGACCGGTTTCGACTCCGGCAGCACGCTGGACTACATCTACCGCGACGAAGCGCGCGGCAAGGGGCCGCTGGGGCGGATGATCGACCGCAACTACCTCGATGCGATCGGCTGGCGCGGCATCCGCGTGCGTGGCCAGCACCTGCAGGAACTGCTGCGTGATGCGGCCATGCGCCTGCGCGGTCAGGATCTGCCGGTGCAGGTGCTGGACGTGGCCGCCGGCCATGGCCGGTATGTGCTGGAAGCTCTGGGCCAGGGCGAACAGCGCGCCGACCGCATCGTGCTGCGTGATTTCAGCCCGCTCAATGTGACCCAGGGCCAGGCCTTGATCGAACGGCTGGGAGCCGCCGACATCGCCCGCTTCGAGCAGGGCGACGCGTTCGATCCGGCGTCGTTGGCGACGGTGGAACCCGCGCCGACGCTGGCTGTGGTCTCAGGGCTGTACGAGCTGTTCCCCGACAACGACGCCGTGCTGCGTTCGCTGCAGGGTATTGCCGCGGTGGTGACGGAGGGGGGCTACCTGGCCTATACCGGCCAGCCCTGGCACCCGCAGCTGGAATTCATCGCCCGTGCACTCACCAGCCACCGCGGGGGCGCGGCCTGGGTCATGCGACGGCGCACCCAGCAGGAGATGGACGAGCTGGTGCGGCTGTCGGGCTTTGAGAAGGTGACCCAGCGCATCGATGCGTTCGGCATCTTCACCGTATCGCTGGCGCGTCGGGTCGCCTGATGGCCATCACCGCAACGCCGATCGTTGCCGATGCACCGCGTCCGTGGCGCCGCGCGCTGCTGTGGCTGGCGGTGCTGGGCCCGTTCTTCTTTGCCAGTTATGGCTTTGCCAACTGGATGGCCGGCCGCCACGACGTGGTTCCGGTTGTCGTGTTCGACTGGGAGACGCGCATTCCGTTCGTGCCCTGGACGATCGTGCCGTACTGGTCGATCGACCTGTTCTACGCGGTGTCGTTCTTCCTGTGCCGGCAGCGCCTGGAGCTGGACCGCCATGCGCTGCGGCTGCTCAGTGCTCAGGTGATCGCAGTGGCCTGCTTTCTGCTGTGGCCGCTGCGCTTCAGCTTCGAGCGGCCGGAGACGGGCGGTGCCTATGGCTGGTTGTTCGAGGTGCTGCTGGGGTTCGACAAGCCCTTCAACCAGGCGCCGTCATTGCACATCGTGCTGCTGATCGTGCTGTGGGTGAAGTTCGCCCACTACCTGCAGGGCGGCTGGCGGCTGGTGCTGCATGCGTGGGCATTGCTGATCGGCATTTCGGTGCTGACCACGTTCCAGCATCACTTCATCGACATTCCCACCGGCCTGCTGGTGGGCTGGCTGTGCGTGTGGCTGTGGCCGGACCAGGGAACACCGCCGTTGCGTGCCTGGCAGTCCGCGGAGGATCCCGCGCGGTGGCGGCTGGCGCTGCTCTACCTTCTGGGTGCCGCCGTGCTGCTGGTGCCGGCGCTGGCGCTGCGAGGCACTGCGCTGTGGCTGCTGTGGCCGGCGATCTCGCTGCTGCTGGTGGCGCTGGCGTACGCCGGACTGGGCACGGCCATGTTCCAGAAGCGCGACGACGGGCGCCTGACCATGGCCGCGCGCTGGCTGCTCGCGCCTTACCTGGGCGCCGCCTGGATCAATTCGCGGCTATGGACATGGCGGGCACCGCAGCCCTCGGCGGTGGCCGATGGCGTGTGGTTGGGACGGATTCCACGGGCGGCCTTGGCGTCGCCACTGCACGGCGTGGTCGATACCTGCGCAGAGCTGTCGTGCCGGGCGCCAGGTGCTGCGTATGCCAGCGTTCCGATGCTGGACATGGTGGTGCCCTCGCCGGCGCAGCTGCGCGAGGCCGCTACCGCCATCGAACGCCTGCGCATGCAGGGGCCAGTACTGGTGTGCTGTGCCCTGGGCTATTCGCGCAGTGCGGCCAGCGTAGCGACCTGGCTGCTGTGCAGCGGCCGGGCACGGGACGCAGCGGAGGCGGTTGCACGGATACGTGCCGCGCGGCCCTCCATCGTTCTGCATGACGACCACCTGCGCGCCATCCAGGCCGCCATCACCTCGGAGAGCCCCGCATGAGCCTCGCTGTCGACCTGCCGATGATGCGCCTGCTGCTGCGCCAGGGCCGGCTGCCCGCTGCGCTGTCGCTGGGACTGCTGCTGGTGGCGTTGCTGCTGCTGGGCATCGAGCCGGGACTGGCGATGTTCGCGGCCGGCCTGTTGCTGCTGAGCGTGGCGGCGGGGATGGTGCAGGCGTACTACGCGGTGCGCGTACAGCTGGACGCCAGCCTCCTGCAGCTGCTGCTGCAGGAGAATCTGCACGGTGAGGCGGCGGCCGAACGGGTGGACGCCGCCCTGCATGTCGCCGGCCTGCGCCGCCGCGACGCACAGGCGCCTACGCGCGGATGGGATGTGCGCTGGGCGGGCATGCGGGGCCTGCTGCTGCGTCAGTACGCGGCAGCGCTGCTGCAGTTCGCCACGCTGCTGCTGGCCGTGCTGTGGCCGCAGACCTGAGGGGAGACATCGATGTTTGCTGAACTGATCGCCCGCGCCTGCAGTGGCGCCATCCATGTGCTCACCGGCGCGCGGGCGCTGTGGGTCGGCTGCGCGCCCTCCAGCGAGCGCCGTGTCTACTACGGCAACCACGCCAGCCACGGGGATTTCGTGCTGATCTGGTCGTCGATGCCGCCGGCACTGCGGCGGCAGGTGCGTCCGGTGGCGGCCGCCGAATACTGGCAGCGCGACGCCCTGCGGCGCTATCTGATCGATGCGGTGTTCAACGGCGTGCTGGTCGAGCGCGAAGCGGCGCGCCGCCAGCAGGATCCGCTGCAGGCGCTGCGTGAGGCGGTGGATGCGGAGTGCTCACTGATCCTGTTCCCGGAAGGCACGCGCAACGTCGGCGATGAGCCGCTGCTGCCGTTCAAGAGTGGCATCTACCATCTTGCGCGGCAGCGTCCGGAACTGGAATTCGTCCCGGTGTGGATCGACAACCTGAAGCGGGTGATGCCCAAGGGACGGTTCCTGCCGTTGCCGTTGCTGTGCACAGCCACCTTCGGTACTCCGCTGCGGCTGCAGGCCGATGAGGACAAGACGGCGTTTCTCGAGCGCAGCCGCCAGGCGCTGCTGGATCTGGCGCCGGACGGAGGACGCGCATGAGCGGGTTGATCGCCGTATCGGGTGACCTCGCCGCGCGCAGCGTGGGCCAGCAGACCGGGCTGCTGTTCGCCGGGGTCGGCGCGGTGCTGGTGCTGGCGACGCTGGTGGCCGAGACCCTGCGCTGGCGGCAGCGTGGACGGCCCAGCGCGGTCATCGCCAATCTGGTCTCGCGCATCCGCGCCTGGTGGGTGATGGCAATCGTGGTCGGCCTGGCGCTGCTGTTCGGCCGGGCCGGGGTGATCGTGCTGTTCGCGATCATCTCGCTGTTTGCCCTGCGCGAGTTCATCACCCTGGCACCCACCCGGTCAGGTGACTACTACGCGCTGCTGGCGGCGTTCTACATCGTACTGCCCTGGCAGTACTACCTGGTGTGGATCGACTGGTATGGCATGTACACGCTGCTGATTCCGGTCTATGCGTTCCTGTTCCTGCCGATCCTGGCCACCATCGGCGGTGACACCACGCATTACCTGGAGCGCACGGCCAAGGTGCAGTGGGGGCTGATGATCTGCGTGTTCTGCATTTCGCACGTGCCCCTGCTGCTGAACCTGCGTGTGCCCGGGCATGAGCCCGCGCGCAACGTGCTGCTGCTGGCGTTCCTGGTGATCGTGGTGCAGTCCTCGGACGTGCTGCAGTACATCTGGGGCAAGCTGCTGGGCAGGCGCCTGATCGCACCCAGGCTGTCGCCATCGAAGACAGTGGAGGGCTTCATCGGTGGCGTGCTGAGTGCCAGCGTGGTGGGCGCTGCGCTGTGGTGGATCACGCCGTTCACGCCGCTGCAGGCGTTCGGCCTGTCGCTGTTGATCAACCTGATGGGGTTCTGGGGTGGCCTGGTGATGTCGGCGATCAAGCGCGACCGTGGCATCAAGGACTGGGGCCACATGATCGAGGGCCATGGCGGCATGCTCGACCGGCTGGATTCGGTGTGCTTCGCCGCACCGGTGTTCTTCCACGTGGTGCGGTATTACTGGAAGGCGGGCGGCGGCGGGTGACCCCGCTTCCACGACGTCGCCATCCGCGCTCAGGCGCTGATGCCGTATTCCTTCAGCTTCTTGCGCAGCGTGGCACGGTGGATGCCCAGCATCGCCGCGGCCCGGCTCTGGTTGCCTTCGCAGTGGTTGAGCACTTCCACGAACAGCGGAATCTCCATCTCGCGCAGCACGATCTCGTAGACGTCGTCTGCATCGCAGCCATCAAGGTCGCGCAGGTACCGGCGCACGGACTGGGCGACGTGTTCGCGCAGCGGTGGCCGGGGAGCGCCACGACTGTTGTCAGGACGAGAAAGGACAGCGTTCAAGGGGGTTCCCGATCTGGTTGGCCCGTGCACGCGGAGCGCGCGGCCGGATGAGGTGGTGGCGGTCAGTCTAGCGCGAGCGTGCCCGACCTGCCATGGCTGGTCGCCTTCGTCCCGATCACAGGAACTCGAAGGTGAATGCGACAGTGGACGCCGCAGGCTCCTGCACGCGGAACGCGATGTGTGCGCTCTGACCCGGTTCCAGCACGGCGGTACCCGGGTTCTCGCCGAGGTACTGCGTGGGGCTGAAAACGTCACTGCCGATGACCCGTCCGTCCGCATCGGACAGCGAAAGCCGCAGGTCGGGCCAGGCCTGTGGCCATCGCGCGTCATTGCGGATGCTGGCCTGCACCTGCAGTACGCCGGCCTGACCAGGCAGCGGGCGGATGTCGCGACTGGTCATGGTGAAGGCGGTGGGTTCGTGCCAGGCGGGCAGGCTGCAGCGCAGCACGCTGCACAGCGCCACCAGCCATGTGCGGTGGCCGGCATCGGCGGCCAGCCGCGCGCGGTCGGCGAGCACGCTCTGCAGGATCAGCAGCGCCGCCAGCCCCGCCACCAGCAGCCAGTGCCAGCGCGGCGCCGGGCGCGAGCGTGAAGGTGCACGGGCGAGGAAACCGGGTGCGTCATGGTTCGATGGTGATGCCACCGCCGCGGCATGCGGGGGCACATCATCGGTGTGCTGCGGAACGGGTTGCGCAGTGATCACCGCCGCTGCCGGCGCATGTTCGATCTCCGCCGCAGTGGGTTCGGGCGCCGGACCGGCCTGTGCAGGCATATCGACGTGCGCCTCGACGGCAGGTGCCGTTCCGCCTTCCGGCGCGGGGCGCAGGAAGGTGGCCAGTGGACGTCGTGCGGGGGTCGGCTCGGACATGCTCACGGTGCGGGTTCGGGTCGAGCGCTCATTCAAACACGATCAGGCGCGGCGCACGCCGGTGATGCGCATCCAGTCGCCATCGCGGGTCGCCTGCAGGTCGTCGAACCAGGCACTGTAACGCTGCAGCAGTTCGTGCTCCTGTCCATGCAGGATGCCCGACAGTGCGATGCGGCCACCGCCGGCCACGCGCGCGGCCAGCAGCTCGGCCAGCGCATCGAGGGCCGAGGCGAGGATGTTGGCGACCACGATGGGATAGGTTGCCACCGGCTCGTCCTGTGGCAGATAGACCTGCATGCGGCCCTGCTCGCCATTGCGCTCGGCATTGTCGGCGGTCGCGACCAGGGCCTGCGGATCATTGTCCACGCCGATCGCCTCGGCGGCGCCCAGCTTCAGCGCAGCCAAGGCGAGGATGCCCGAGCCGCACCCGAAATCGAGCACGCGCTGGCCCTGCAGCTGGCCGTCCACGGCCAGCTGGTCCAGCCAGCGCAGGCACAGCGCGGTGGTGGGATGAGTACCGGAGCCGAAGGCCAGGCCCGGGTCCAGCCGGACGACGGCCGCGTCGGCGGCCTGCGCCGCCTCCGGCAGCTCATGGTTCCACGGCACGATCCAGGTGCGGCTGCCGAAGTCCATCGGCTGGAACTGGTCCAGCCAGGCACGCTCCCAGTCCTCGTCCTCGACGGCGCGGAAGCTGCCACCGCTCCAGTCCAGTTCCGGGTCGAACGCTTCCAGCGCCGCCAGCAGCAACAGCGCGTTGCTGTCAGCCGGGAACAGCGCCGTCAGCACCAGGCTGTCCCACAGCGGCGTCTCGCCCACGCCCGGTTCCAGGATTGCCTGCTCGTTGCTGGTGTCGGCCTCGGCATCGAGCAGGGTCACGGCCAACGCCCCGACGTCCTCCAGCGCATTCTCATAGCGGGGCTGGGTGGCTTCGGTGCAACGCAGGGTCAGTTCCAGGAACGGCATGGGATCGGGGGCAATCGCGGGAAAGGGGGCCATGCTAGACCATCGGGGCGTCTCCGTATGCTCTGAGATGAACGCCCCCCGTTCAGACAGGCCTGCCGGGCCTTGCTAAACTGCGCGCTTTCCTGTGCGCCCCCGACGCTTTCCGTTGCCGATGGCCCTCGCTCCGACCCTGAAAACCTGGTTGCTCGTGCTGCCGGCGGTGGCCGTGCTGGGCGTGGCCGGGTATCGGGCCAGCGGGCACGTGGGCTCGGTATCGTCTCCGGTCGCGGCCTCCGGGCTGCCGACGGCCCAGGTGGCGGGCAACGAGGATGGGACGACGATGCCGGTCATGCCCGAGGCGCTGGCGCGGCGTCTGGCGGCCTTCGAGCGGGGCGGCGCACTGCCGTCCGGCCTGCCGCTGGACATCCGGGCCGACATCGAGGGCGCCACCGATCTGTTCGCCTATGCGCAGCGGTTGCGTGCGCAGGCCGACGGTGGCAACCACGAAGCGCGCTGGATGCTCAGCCGGGTGTATGACTACTGCGCGCAGTACGCGGTCGATCCCGGGGGGTATCGCCTGGACAACAACGTGCTGGCGGGGCTGGGCCTGAGTGCCGCACCGGCCATGGTCGATGCGCGCGAGCGCGTGGCCCAGCGCTGCGGCGGGTTCGTGCCCGGCGACAAACTGGGCGCGGCGCTGGTGCTGGCGGAGCGTCGCAAGGCGGCCGCGCAGGGCAATCTGGCGGCCGAAGCCGCGCTGTTCGCTGAAGGTGAGCCGCTGCATGACAGCGCGGACTACCGCCGTGGCCTGGTCGAGCGCGTGCGCCTGTCGCGCGATCCGGAGGCATTCATGGCCCTCGCTCCGGGAATGGGCGTGCGCGCCGCCGGTGACAGTGCACTGGACGGGCTGGTGGCCGGCGAGCAGCTCAGCGAAATGGCGTGGCGGCTTGCGGCCTGCGAACTCGGTCTACCGTGTGGGGCCGACAGTGTGCTGGTCAACAGTTTTTGTGCGAATGGAGGGATCTGTTCGCAGGATGAGACGCAGGATTTCCGGGATTTCGTGTATGACGCTGCGGTTTCGCGGCAAGGTGCTGGGAAGATGAACGAATGGATCAAGCGATTGATTGGAAGGGGGAGCAGGCCATGAACTACCGTCGATTCCTTCACGGGGCCAAGTTCTGGTTCTGGGTGGCACTGTTCGTGGCCTATTCGGCCGGCGCGGTGGGCCTGTTGATGATCGATACCTACGAGGATCGCTACCGGCATCTGTCGAAGGTGGAGCTGACCACGGTGAAGGCACAGGAAGACCTGCGCCGCGCCGGCGCCAGCCAGGTCGCTGCGGTCTATCGCGCGCAGAGCGGCGTGCCGTTCGCATCGCTGCCGGCGGGCAGCACCTTCCAGGTGGTCTGGCCCGATGGCTCGACCGAGACCATGGTGATCGTCGATCCGACCTCGCCCAATGGTGTGCGCCCGCTGCCGAACTCGCAGATTCCGGCAACCGCGGCCGACAGGCGCTGACACCGATCCTGCAGCGCCGGGCCCTCACGCGCGGCTGCGTTTCCCGGTACGCCGGGCGCGGGGGAAGGCGCTGCAGAAAGCAGAAAAGGGCGGGGATATCCCCGCCCTTTTCGTGTCCGGCACCTGTGCCGATCAGGTCAGCGCGATCGGCTTGTTCTTGCGCTCGGCCAGACGCTTTTCCAGGTAGTGGATGTTCTGGCCACCGGCCTGGAAGCCCTTGTCGCGCATGATCCGCTGCTGCAGGGCGATGTTGGTCTTGATACCGTCGACCACCATTTCGCTCAGCGCCACCCGCATGCGGGCGATCGCGGTTTCGCGGTCCGGGCCGTGCACGATCAGCTTGCCGATCATCGAGTCATAGTTCGATGGCACGCGGTAACCACTGTAGATGTGGGTGTCCACGCGCACGCCGGGGCCGCCCGGCGGATGGAAGCCGGTGATGGTGCCCGGGCTCGGCACGAAGGTTTCAGCATCTTCGGCGTTGATGCGGCACTCGATGGCATGGCCGGTGAGCACCACGTCGCTCTGCTTGATCGACAGCTTCTGGCCGGCGGCGATCTTCAGCTGCTCGGCCACCAGGTCGATGCCGGTGACCATTTCGGTGACCGGATGTTCCACCTGGATGCGGGTGTTCATTTCGATGAAGTAGAAGCGGCCGTCCTCGTACAGGAACTCGAACGTGCCGGCGCCGCGGTAGCCGATGCGGATGCAGGCCTCCACGCAGACCTTGCCGATCTGCTCGCGCTGCTCGGCGGTGATGCCCGGTGCCGGCGCTTCCTCGACCACCTTCTGGTGACGGCGCTGCATCGAGCAGTCGCGCTCGCCGAGGTGGATGGCATTGCCCTGGCCGTCGGCCAGCACCTGGATCTCCACGTGGCGCGGGTTCTCCAGGAACTTCTCCATGTAGACCTCGCCATTGCCGAACGCCGCCTTCGCTTCGCTCTTGGTGGTTTCGATCGAGGTCTTCAACGAGGCTTCGGCGTGCACCACGCGCATGCCGCGACCGCCGCCGCCGCCCGCTGCCTTGATGATGACCGGGTAGCCGATCTCACGGGCGATCTTGGTGTTGGCGACGATGTCCTCGCCCAGCGGGCCGCCCGAGCCGGGCACGCACGGCACACCGGCGGCCTTCATGGCGCGGATGGCTTCGACCTTGTCACCCATCATGCGGATGGTGTCGGCCTTGGGGCCGATGAAGATGAAGCCGGATTCCTCCACGCGCTCGGCGAAATCGGCGTTCTCCGACAGGAAGCCGTAGCCCGGATGGATGGCCTGGGCATCGGTGACTTCCGCCGCGGCGATCAGGGCGGGGATGTTGAGGTAGCTCTGCGGCGACGGCGCCGGGCCGATGCAGACCGACTCGTCGGCCATGGCCACATGCTTGAGGTTGCGGTCGACCGTGGAGTGCACGGCCACCGTGCGGATGCCCAGGGTGTGGCACGCGCGCAGGATGCGCAGCGCGATCTCCCCTCGGTTGGCGATGACGACTTTGTCGAGCATGGCGTGCCCCTCAGCCGATCACGAACAGCGGCTGGTCGAACTCCACCGGCTGGCCGTTCTCGCCGAGGATGGCGACGATGGTGCCGGACGCGTCGGCTTCGATCGGGTTGAACATCTTCATCGCTTCGATGATGGCCAGGGTTTCGCCTTCCTTGACCTGCTGGCCCACGGTGACGAAGGCCGGCTTGTCCGGAGCGGACGAGGCATAGAAGGTGCCGACCATCGGCGAACGCAGCACGTGGCCTTCCGGCAGCGCCGGGCCCGGCTTGGCGGTGCCGCCGGTGGAGGCTTCGGTCGGCGACTGCATCGGCATTGCCTGCGGCGCCGGTGCGGCAGGGGCGGCATACACCGGTGCGGCGACCGGGGCGGCATAGCCGGCGACCGGCGCGCGCGACAGGCGCACGGACTCTTCGCCTTCCTTGATTTCGATTTCGGCCAGGTTCGACTCTTCCAGCAGGTCGATCAGCTTCTTGATTTTGCGCAGATCCATGAGGGCCTCTTGGGTTTCTATCTAGGTGAGGAGAGCGCCGTGGGCGCCCGGGTCGACAATCAGGTGGCGGACAGCCGCAGCAGCGCCGCGTCCATCGCGTAGCGGTAGCTGTCGGCGCCGAAGCCGCACACCACGCCGACCGCCTTGTCGCTGAAATAGCTGTGCTGGCGGAACGGTTCGCGGGCGTGCGGGTTGGACAGGTGGATTTCGATGAACGGCACGGCCACGGCCGCCAGCGCATCGCGCAGGGCGACCGAGGTGTGGGTGAACGCGGCCGGGTTGATCAGGATGAACGCCGTGCCGTCGGTGCGGGCGGCCTGTACGCGGTCCACCAGCGCGTGTTCGGCGTTGGACTGCAGGCTCTCCAGCACGTGCCCGGCGGCGTCGGCCTGGCGGGCCAGCGCTTGGTCGATGTCGGCCAGGGTGGTGTGGCCGTAGACCTCCGGCTCGCGGGTACCGAGCAGGTTGAGGTTGGGGCCGTGCAGGACCAGCAGCTTCGCCATGGGATCCGATCGACTGGAAAGGGCGGCAGTCTGGCGGAAGCGGCCGATGCTGTCCAGTTCGGCGAAGTTTGCCGCGTTTCAATCGATTGTTTGAAATCGCTGGAAGCGCTTGTGCCCGTATGCCGGGCAGCGCTTCAAGGCGCGCTGAACGTGGCGACGGCTGCTGATACCCGCACGTACGCCGACGATGGCGGCCGACCGCTCCTGTCCGGCCAGGCCGGGCGGGGCTGCTCAGGTTTCCAGCGGCCGCGTCGGCACGACGTTGGGGAACACCTGTTCCAGCGGCTCCTGCTCGCCCGGCCGGGGCGCGGGCCAGTCGTAGGCGTTCACCGGCTGCGCGCGGTTCACCCACAGCGCGTAATGCAGGTGGTCGGCGCGCCCATCGCCGGTGTTGGGGTGGATGAGGATCGTCAGGCCCAGGCTGTTGAGCTGCAGCCATGGCACCACGACCGGCAGGAGATCGTTGGTGAAGCCGAAGTAGAAGGACGGGGTGACATGGGGGCCGCGTGGCTCCGGATTCCAGTTGCCCAGTTCCACCGGGAAGCGTTCCGCCACCCAGCGCCGGATCAGTGCGGCCTTGGCCGAGGTGTCCTCGTCGAAATAGATGTGGGCGTGGTAACTCTTGATGTCGGTGTAGGGGCGTGGGAGGGTCGGCAATGGCGATTCGCCCGGGCGTGTGCTGCGCGGTCGTGGGGTCGGTTCGCTGGCGGTGTCCTGTCCCCAGGGACTGCGGCCCTGCGCCGGCGGCGGGACGATCGCCTGGAATCCGGGACGCCCCGGTGCGGTCGTGTTCGCCACCTCTCGGGCCGGTGTTGCGGCGGCCGGACGCGTGGCGCCGGCCAGGCCACCTGCGGCCAGGCCGGCCGATGCGATCAGGCGGCGCCGGCTGGGTGAGAACGGCGCGGCCTGGTGTGCATCGGTGTCGTCGCCAGCAATGGCGTCAGAAGAATGCGGGGAGCGCGGCATGGTTGTTTCCGTGGACGGCGGACCGTCACCGTCGGACGGATGCGGGGCCGCGTCCAATGATCCGGTGGCATCACCTGATGCTGCGCCGCAGGTGCGTTGAGTCCTGTGCGCCGCCCGGATAGGGTGGTCAGCTCACCGCACGGATACCCGCCATGAACAGCGCAGATGCCACCACTGCCCGCAGACGTGCCACGTTCCGGCAGTTGCATGCGCAGGGCTGCTTCGTATTGCCCAATCCGTGGGACATCGGCAGCGCGCGCTACCTGCAGCGGCAGGGCTTCCTGGCATTGGCCACCACCAGCGCGGGGTGTGCATGGAGCGAAGGTCGCCCCGATGGTGCGGTATCGCTGCAGGCGACTCTTGACCACCTGCGGCTGATGGTGGCCGCCACCGACCTGCCGGTGAACGCAGACTTCGGCGATGGCTTCGGCGCCACGCCACAGGACGTGGCTGAGGCCGTGACGGCGGCCCTGGATACGGGCATCGCCGCTCTGTCGATTGAAGATGCCAGCGGTCTGGCCGACGCGCCGCTGCGCCCGCTGGAGGAGGCCGTGCAACGCCTGCGTGCGGCGCGTGCGGCCATCGATCGCGCCGCGGCCGATGTGCTGCTGGTGGGCCGGGCGGAAAACTTCTTCGTGGGCGTACCGGATCTGGAAGACACGCTGCAGCGCCTGCGTGCCTACGCGGCCGCAGGTGCCGATGTGTTGTACGCACCGGGCATCACCACGGCCGAACAGATCCAGGCGGTGGTGGCCGCGGCCGGCGGCAAGCCGGTGAACCTGCTGGTGGGCGGACCGACGTCACTGACGCTGCAGGACATCGCTGCGATGGGGGTACGCCGGGTCAGCCTGGGCGGGGCGTTGGCCCGTGCGGCGTGGGGGGGATTGATGCGGGCCACCGATCCCATCCAGCAGGAAGGCCGCTTTGATGGCCTGCAGGCGGCAGCATCGGGTGCGGCGCTGAACGCGCTGTTCCGCTGAGGCAGGGCCGCGGATGCACGGCAGGATCCCTTCGCTGCGCGAAGGGATCCGAGCCAGTGCTGCATCAGAACCGTGCGGTGGCGCCCACGAAGAAGGTGCGCGCGCCGCCGTCGTAGTTGTTGCCTTCGTCGATGGTGGACACGTCGCCCACGTTCAGGACGCCGGCACGCAGGGTCAGGTTCTCGTTCACGTCGAAGCCGGTCACCAGATCCCAGGTGGTGTACGCCTTGGCGAAGGTCGCGCTGGTGGCCGATACCAGTTGCTTGCCGATGTGCTGCGCACTGGCATTCAACGACCAGGCATCGGTCACCTGCCATTCCAGCGAGGTGTTGGCGGTCAGCTCCGGTACTACCAGCAGGGTGGCGCCGGTGGTGCGGTTCTTCGATTCCAGCATGCGCGTGGCATGGGTGGTCCAGCTCAGTCGCTCGTGCAGCGGCACGGTCACGCTGGCCTCCACACCGCGGGTGCGTGCCTTCTGGATGTTCTGTGCCACCGTCCACCAGTAGCCGTTGACGAAGCTGGTGGTCTGGCCGGGAATCTGGCTCAGCGGCACCTGTTCGATCTTGTCGTCGAAGTTGGTCAGGAAGTAGGTGGCCGAGGCCGACCAGCCCTCGCGGTCGAAGCCCACGCCCAGCTCGTAGTTGGTGCTGGTCTCCGGTTCCAGGTTCGGGTTGCCGGCCATGTAGCAGCCGCGCGTGCCGTCGGCATTCACCGAACGGCTGCTCCAGCCTTCGGCGGTCAGGGCACGGCAGCCGTTGCCGCCGGACTGGGTCGCAGCGCCGGCCGTTCCCTGCTTCAGGTTGGGGGCACGGAAGCCCTTGGAAATGCCACCGCGCACGGTCCATGCGTCGGCCGGGTGCCAGACGCCGTAGATGCGCGGGCTCAGGTTGTCATCGTAGTTTTCGGTGTTGTCCCAGCGCAGGCCCAGGGTCAGCACGAAGCGCTCGTGCAGGGTGAGGTGGTCCTCGGCGAACAGCGCCCAGGAGTCGGCCTCGCTGGTCGGGCTGATGCGGCCGCTGCCCGTCCAGGTGACCGGAACGGTACCGATGGTGTCGCTGTTCTCCAACTCCTCGCGTTTCCACTGCCCGCCCACATTCAGGCTGTGCTCGACGCCCCAGTGGAAGCCGGTGTTGAAGGCGGTATCGAACACCGTTTCCTTCGAACGGTTGCCGACGTCGCTGCCCTTGTCTTCGTATTCGTTCTGCACCAGCGTGGTCTTGGACGTGGTGGCGTCGCTGTAGGTGCCGTCATGGCGGATCACGTAGCCGGTCTGCACCAGCTTGGACAGTCCCCAGCTGTTGACCTGGCCGGCCCCGCTGTTGCGCTGCGTTCCGCGCGAGGCCTCCACGCCCACGACGTGGCTGTCGCTGATGCGCCAGTCGAACAGCACGTTGGCGTTCTCTGCCTTGTTGCCCGGTGTCTGCCGCGCGCCGCGGTCAGATTCGCGGTCAGTGACGTTGGCGCCGATGCGCACGCCCAGGTTGTCGGTCAGCGGGCCACTGAACAGCGCTCCCATCTGCGTGGTGTTGCCGCGGGTGTCCGAATCGGGCTTGCTGTAGTTGAAGGTGGCCGAGCCGCCCCAGTGGTCGGCGATCTTGCGGGTGATGATGTTGATCACACCCCCCATCGCGTCCGATCCGTACAGCGAGGACATCGGGCCGCGCACCACTTCGATGCGTTCGATCATGTCCGGCGACAGCCAGTTCAGATCCTGCGGGCCCAGGTCATCACGATAGTTCACGCCGGCCGAGCTGCCCTGGCGGCGGCCATCAATCAGGATCAGTGTGTACTGCTCGGGCAGGCCGCGCAGCCGGATCTTCGACTGCGCACCGGACAGCGCGTAACCGCCGGTCACGCCGGGCACGGTGCTCAGCAGCTGGCCGATGCTGCTGACCGGCTTGCGCTCGATGTCCTCGCGGGTGATCACGCTGATGCTGGCGGGGGCATCCCGGATCCATTGCTGGGCGCCGGTGGCGGTGACCACCACGGTGTCCATCTGCTTGGCGGCGGCATCGGCTGACGCCTCGGCGTGGGCCTGGGAGGCGAGGGCAAGGCCGATGGCCACGGCCAGCGTGGCAACGGAACGACGGGACTTCAGACTGGCATGCAACATCGCGCGGTACTCCGGGTGAGGGGTCCACTGGCGATGGCTGGGACGTCCGTGTGGGGTTTCAGATCTCCTTAACAATAGTATCACGAATCATTTGCATTTGACTTGAGGCGATACAGAACGCCAGAAACAGTGTCCTGCTGGCAGTGCTGATCGGGCTGGGTTCGCTAGTTACCATTAGTAACTAATCTCCACGGAGTTGCCCATGCACAGCCTGATTGTTGTTGCCCATCCCGATCCTGCCTCGCTGACCCACGCGGTAGCCGCTCGCATCGCGCAGGCCATCGCCGATGCCGATGAGAGCAATACCACCGCCATGGCCGATCTGATGGCCGAAGGCTTCGACCCGCGCTTCAACGGGCAGGACCAGGCCCTGTTCCGCGGCATCGCGCCGCCACCGGCCGATGTGGCGGCCGAGCACGCACGGCTGGATGCGACCGACACGCTGGTGCTGGTCTACCCGCTCTACTGGTGGTCGTTCCCGGCGCTGCTGAAGGGCTGGATCGATCGCGTTTTCACCCAGGGCTGGGCCTACGCCGAGGGTGCCGATGGAAAAGTGGAGAAGCGGCTGCAGCGGCTGCAGGTGCATCTGGTCGGTATCGGGGGTGCCGATGCCGCGATGATTGAACGCCGTGGCTATGGCGCGGCCATGAACACGCAGATCGACATGGGCATCTTCGATTACTGCGGCGCGCGCGTGCTGTCCTCCACCCTGCTGCTGGAGGCGGACACCGGGGCGGCCGCGGCGCATCTGCAGACCGCGATGGAGATCGGCCGTAAAATCGGACATCCAACGAGCTGACAGCCGTGTTCCGCCGATGCCTGCCACCGACACCCCCACGCGTCGCCGACTGACCCGCGAGCAGCGGGCCCGCCAGCTGCTGGATGTCGCATGGGCGCTGGTAGGCGCCGAAGGCACCGATGCCTTGACCCTGGGGCGCCTGGCCGAAGCGGCGGGCGTGACCAAGCCGGTGGCCTACGATCACTTCGTGACGCGCAACGGCCTGCTGGCGGCGCTCTACCATGACTACGACCAGCGGCAGACGCTCATTTTCAATGACCGTATCGCCGCGGCGCCGGCAGAACTGACCGCGCGCGCAGCGGCCATCGCGTCCGGTTACATTGACTGCGTGCTGAGCCAGGGCAGCGACGTGCAGAGCATCCTCGCAGCGCTGGTCGGCGCGCCGGAGCTGCGCGAGGTGCGGCACTGCTACCAGCAGGAGTTCATCGACAACTGCGCGGACTGGTTGGGCCCGTTCGCCGGTGACGGCCAGGTACCGGTGGAGGGGCGCTGGGCGATCCTCGGCGCTGCCGAAGCGCTGTCCGAAGCGGTGGCCAATGGCGCGATCGGCAAAGCCGACGCGGAACGCGAACTGCAGCGGGTGATCGTATCCACCGTTGTACGGGACTGACTGCCCGCGCAGCTCAGGCTTCTGCGACGGTGTCGCCGGCCAACGCGGCGAATCCACTGGCAAGATGCCTGCGCACCCGCGCATCGCGTGCTTCGCGGTCTTCCGAGCCAAGCACCACGGTGATCAATCGCACCGGCTGCGCGTGTCCGGCGATGGGGCGGCGCGCCGTAGCCGCCAGGCAGAACCCGGCCGCGCGGGTATAGCCGGTCTTCAGGCCGTCCACACCTTCATCGGCGAGCAGTGCGTTCTGGTTGCTGCGGCTGAACGTCCGGTGCGCGAACGCCGGCTGTGCGGTGATGGCCAGCACCTGCGGATGATCTGCCAGCAGGCGGCCCGCCAGCACCGCCATGTCGCGTGCGCTGGATACGTGCCGCGGCGTGGTAATGCCGGACACCGACGCGAACCAGGTACTGCCCAGGCCGAGACGCCGCGCCAGCGCGTTCATGTGCTGCAGGTACGCCGCCTGCGAGCCGTGCAGATGGCGGGCAAGCACAAGGGCCGCGTCGTTGCCCGATACCACCAGCATGCCCTGCAGCAGCCGGCCCAGTGTGACCATTTCGCCAGGCACCAGGCCCATGCGCGTTTCATCGTCAGCAACCGCGTGCACGTCCTCGGCGGCAACGGTCACCGGCATCTCCCAAGCGGCGGCGCCGGATGCGACCTGTTCGTAGGCTGCGTACGCGGTCATCAGTTTGGTCAGTGAAGCAGGCGGACGCTGCAGGTCGGCGTTCTCCTGGTGGATGACCGCGAAGCTGCCGGCATCCAGGGTGATCGAGGAGACCGGGGGACGTGGAGACGGCATGGTGGCGCGGCAGGGGAGACGTTCCACAGGATACCGCTGCCAGGATGCGTGAATCTGCAATATTGCAATGATATAACGTCGCGCATTCCGGGCCGCCTGCCCGACCCCACAGGATGCACGATGACCGCACACACGCCGCGCCGTTGGCTCTACCCTTCGATTCTGGCCGCGCTGGCAGCCCTCGCCGGCTGCCAGCCGGCACCGCGTGCGCAGGCGCCGGTGGCGACCGGCGGCTACCCGCACAACGTGATCGTGATGATCAACGACGGCGCGGGCTGGGGAACCTGGGATGCCGCCGCGTACTGGCAGTATGGCAGCCGCGAAGGCGCCCCGTACGCGCACTTCCCGCAGCGCCTTGCGGTGGCCACGTTCCCGCTCAACGCCAGCAGCCAGCCCACGCACGATTCGGCGCAGACGCTTGGCTACGACGCCGCGAAAGCATGGGATGCCACCCCGGTACCGGCAGCGGATCTTCCGTTCGCCGGTTATCAGTATCTGGCCGCGGTGGCGACCGACAGCGCCGCGGCGGGCACGGCGTTGTCGTCTGGCATCAAGACGTACAACAACGCCATCAACGTCAACAACGACGGCGTCGCGGTCGAGTTCAACACCCTGCGCGCCAAGCGCCTGGGCATGGCAACCGGTGTGGTCACCTCGGTGCCGTTCTCGCACGCGACACCGGCCGCGTTCGCCGCGCAGAACGCGTCGCGCAACAACTACCATGCCATCGCCCACCAGATGCTGGCGCAGGGCCACATGGACCTGGTCATGGGAACCGGCGGCCCCGGCTACAGCGTCGATGGCCGCGCCTGCGATGACGATGCAGGCGCAGTGAAGGAAGAAGGTTGCGCGAACCCCTGGGAGTGGGTGTCGCAGCAGGACTGGCAGCAGCTGGAAGCAGGCACTCCCATCGCCGGCAATCCTGCCGGACCGTGGCGGTTGATCCGCAGCAGGGAAGCGTTCGCTGCGCTTGCACAGGGACGGTTGCCAGCCGACCGCCCGTTGATCGGCGTACCGCGTGTGGCCAGCACCCTGCAGCAGGCGCGTCAGCTGCAGGTCCTGGGCAGGGATGCGACTACTCCCTCCGGCGTGAGGAAGATCGACAGCGTGCCGGACCTGGCGACCATGACCCGCGGCGCCCTGCAGTTCCTGCAGCAGCGCTCGTCCAAGGGCCTGTTCCTGATGGTGGAAGGCGGGGCCACCGACTGGGCCGCGCATACCAGCGCGTGCGGCACGGAATGGCATTACGGCCAGTGCGGCGACCAGCCGCAGTACGGCCGCCTGATCGAAGAGACGGTCGAGTTCAACGATGCGGTATCGGCGGTGGTGGCGTGGATCGAGCGCAACGGCGGATGGCAGCGCAATCTGCTGATCGTCACCACCGACCACGACAACAGCATGCCGATGGGCCCCGACGCGCAGCAGGTGGCGTTCGAGCCGGTGCGCAACAACGGGCGCGGGCGGATGCCGGGGATGAGCTTCCGCCCCACCGGCAATCACTCCAACGCACTGGTACCGCTGTGGGCCAAGGGCGCGGGCGCCGAGCGGCTCAGCGCCCGAGTGCGCGGCATCGACGCCGGTTACCGCCAGCATGTGCGGTGGAATGATGGCAGCTACATCGACAACACCGACGTGGCTGCCGCAGTGCAGGACGTACTGCAGCGGCCTTGAGCAGAACAGTGCACGGTCCGGCCCGGTTGCCATCGCGTCCGGGGCGATGCAGCCTGCGCCGATGGAACCGCAGATCCGCATCGATGGTCGCGTCTTCGCCTACGTCTTTCCCTGCGCCTGGGAGGATTACGCCAAGATCGGCTTTACGCGTGACCCGCTCGGCCGCATCAGCGCACTGCATCGGCGCTGGTTCGAGTTCTTCGATCTGTGCGCCGGGGCGCTGGTGGAGGCGGAAACCGAGCGCGATGCGCGTGACCTGGAGCTGGAGTTGCGTTCCCCCTTTCGTGCACATCGCGCGCCGGCACCGATGACCGTGCAGGACAAGGCCGGCGGACGCACCGAATGGGTGCGTGGCGCGAACCAGGCCCTGTCCGATGCTGTGCGTGCGCTGGATGGGCGCGGATATCGGACCTTCCCGCTGCGCCCCTGGCTGCGCGCCGCCATGGTCCAGCGGCTGGATCGCCTGCATGACTGGGCCGCCCTGCAGCTGCCGGAAGAGGAAAGCCTGCGCATGCCGGGCAGCCCCGGACCGGCGGTGCTGCGCGATACCCTCGATGGCTATCGCGCGCTGGACATCGACCCGCTGCCATCGCTGCCGCCCCATGTGCAGGCTTGGTACGGGCACTAGCGGCCCGGCCCCTGTGAGCCCGCCGCTGTCGCGCTCAGCGCGGGGCGGGGCAGGTGGGGCAAGGCACCTTTGCCGCAGCTGGACGGTCGAGGTGTGTGGTCCGGTACGGCTTTGCCGGTGCCCCGGTCGTGCTGGCCACCGGCGTGGCCAACTGGCGGGCCAGCTCAGCGCTTGTGATGTGACCGTGCAGGAACAACAGACTGCTGAAGATGTTCATGATCGTCGCTCCACTTGAGTGGATTGAACGATACGGGCAGCATGAGGACGCAAAAAGCGACATTTCCGCAAGCTTGACTTGAACAGGATTCAAGCCTCATGTCCCGCCCACCCCTCCATGCCCTGCAGGGTTTCGTGGCTGCCGCGCGCCTGGGCAACCTGTCACGCGCCGCGGCGTCGATGAACCTGACCGTCAGCGCGCTCAGCCACCAGATGCGGCAGCTCGAAGAACGCCTCGGACAGCCGCTGCTGGTCCGCCAGGCGCGCGGGGTCGCACTGACCCTGGAGGGCCAGCGCCTGCTCGATCGGGTCGGGCCGCACCTGGATGCAATCAACGAGGTGTTCCAGCGCTACGCCGCGCGCGCCGAACATGTGCTGACGATCAGCGCCGTACCGTCGATGGCCTCCGCATGGCTGGTGCCACGGCTGGGTCATTTCGTCGCCGCACACCCGCAGATCGAGATCAACCTGCAGTCCAGCGAACGCCTTGTCGATTTCGATCGGCAGCTGCAGTTCGACGCGGCCTTGCGCGTAGGCGGCGGGCAATGGGCCGGGCTGGTGGTCGAGCGGCTGTTCGATGAGTGGCTGGTGCCGATGGCCAGCCCGGCGCTGATCGCGCGGATGGGCGGCATCGACCGTGCTCCACTGGCGCAGTGGCCGCTGCTGGGCGATCCGGATGGCGCATGGGCCGCGTGGTTTGCCCTGATCGGGCAGAGCCCCCCTTCGCGGTTCGTGGCGGTGCTCGACGATTCGGAAGCGCATCACCGTGCAGCGCTCGATGGTGTCGGCGTGGCCCTGGGCCGGCTGACGCGCGCGCGCCTGCTGCTGGATTCCGGCCAGCTGGTCGCATTGTCGGAGCAGCGGCTGAAAACGGCCTGGCCGCACTGGCTGGTGTATCCGCAGCGCTCGGCGCGCCACCGTGGATTCCTCGCCTTCCGTGAGTGGTTGCATGCGCAGGCCAGCGAGCATGCGCGGCACATGGAGACGCAGGGCTGATCCGGCCCGGCGCACGCAGCCACCTGCCGCGTGCTGCGGGCCACTGCTGCGTCATCGCACCAGGGTGACCGCCTGTCCGGAACGTGCGAAAGCGTCCTCGAGCAGGGGCCCTGCCTTGATCGCCTCGACCTCGTCGAACAGGGCCCGCAGGGCGGCAGCGGGGCGCGCCGCAGGTGCGGCCACGGCCTGCTGGATCGCAGTGAAGCGGTCGGCGAGCACGCGGTGTCCCGGATGCTGCAGTGCCCAGGCCTGCAGCGGCTGGCGCACGCCAGCGGCGGCATCCAGGCGCCGCGCGTCAAACAGATCGATGGCTGCCGCCGACGTGTCGGCACGCTCGATCGTGGCGTGCCGCAGTTCCCGGCTCAGGAACAGATCGTAGGCGGCACCCCGGCCAACGGCGATGCGCAGCCCATCGCGGTCCAGATCGGCCACCTGCCGCGCCGGACTGTCCTCGCGCACCAGGTAGGTTCCTTCGATCTCCACATACGGTGCACTGAAGGCGATGCGATCGGCTCGTGCCGGATCGATGGCGAGAAAGGCCAGGTCCCATGCGTCGTCGGCTGCCGCCGCGACCACCGATGCGGCCGCATCGTGACAGGTGAATCGCGCCTGCACGCCCATCCGCTGCGCCAGCGCGGTGGCCAGCTCCACCGAGGGGCCGCGCGGCGATCGTGCGTCGCCCCTCGCAAGGACCGGATCCCCCAGATTGATGGCGACGCGCAGATGGCCCAGTGGCGTCAGTGCACTTCGGTGATCGGCCAGGGTCATGCAGCGCTCAGCGAAGGGTGGGCAGGCCAGCATGCCCGCAACGATGCGCACGGAATGTCAGGGCGGCGCCATCCTGCGACGATGCACCCCATCGCGCATGTCGAGATTCCGGCCAGCGACCTGCTCGCGCCATTGCCTTCTACCTGCAACTGCATGGTGCCGGCCACTGGCGGGTGGCCGAGATCTGCGACAGCGAGGGCAACCGCATTGCGCTGCAGGCGCCGGTGACGCCGTAACCCGGGCACCGTGCCGCGCGGTGCTACCGTGATGCGGCGTGCGAGCGCTGCAGCCAATCGGTGATCGCCGGATCGAGCCGCGCATCGTCCGGCACGCGCAGGCCGAATGCCGACTGCAGCACGTCGCGCACGTCGGCGGCATCGCGCAGCGGGCGCTTGAGCGGCGCCTGCCCGGGGCGGTACTCGGTGTAGTTGCCACTGCCGATGGTGCGCCGCCAGTCCGGGCCGGCCAGTGAGGCGCGCAGCTGGCCAGGGAAACCCGAATCCGGGTGCGTGCACACGTACCAGTTGGCCACCACGTTGTCGATCGGCGCTGGCGACCGCAGGTCGAAGCGGTACAGCGCCCGCCATGCGTCGCCCGCCTGGGCGGACAGCACGAATTCGTCCCCGCCCGGCAGCTGCTGCAGCTGGAAAGACTCATGCGGCGTGGTTTGCGGCGCCGTTTCGTGCAGCCGCAGTGGCACCGTCGGCGTCAGGCCACCGAAGCCGGCATCGACCAGCCAGTCCTCTCCCTCCACGTGCACGCGCAGCAGCAGGTGGGTACGCGCCGTCGGGGCATCGTCCTGTGCTGCCAGCAGCACGCGCGCGCTCAGCGGCTGTGCGTCGAAGCCCACTGCCTGCAGGAGCGCCAGCAGGCCGCCGTTGAGTTCAAAGCAGTAACCGCCGCGCTGCTGGTCGAGAAGCTTGTGCTGCACGCTGTCCAGATCGATCGGCACCGCGTCGCGCAGCAGGCTGCTGAGGGTTTCAAAAGGGAGCAGGGCGTTGTGGCGCTGCACCAGCAGGGTCAGTCCGGCAAGGTCCAGCGACGGCGGAGCATCCAGTTGCAGGCGCTGAAGATAACGGGGGACGTCGAGCGGGGTCATGGCGAGGGCGGCCGGTGGGAAGAATCCCACTGTGCAACCGCAACCGGGGTTGAGGTCAAGCGCGGGCGCTGTGTCACGTCTCCGTCGCCTGGGGCCGGTACAAAGAGCGCAACCGGCACGGTGCGTGCCACGGCATCGGCAATGTGCCTAAAGTTGCCGCCGGTCAGGCCGATACAGGTGCGTCCTTCCGCCTGGAGTCTGTGATGTCGGCCGCCGTCCCCCTTCGGTCCCTGCGCACCCGTCTCATCGCGATGCGCTCGGCGTTTCCACGCCTGCTGGTCTGGCTGCAGCCGCATCGACTCAGCGTGGCCAACAAACTCAAGGCCACCCTGCTGGTCTGCGGCGCGGGCCTGGTGGCGATTGCCGCTGTCCATGCCTGGACCGGTTATGCCAGCAGCCAGGCCGCACGCAGTCAGGCCAGTTACCAGCGTGGCAGCGATCTGGCCGCACGCCTGGCGACACGGGTGGCGGAGGCGCGTCGCCTGCAGACCCAGTATGCACGCAGTTTCGACGATGCCGACCGCAGCCAGCTGCAGGCGGCCCAGCAGGCATTGCAGGTCGACCTGAATGCGCTCAGGGCGATGCCGATGGATGCCGGTCGCCGCAAGGCATTGCAGGCGCTCACCGAGGCCGCCGAGGGATTCTCGCAGGGAGTGGCCGCGCTGTTCGAACGTGTGGATGAGATGGGGCGGGGTGATGCCGGCCTGGCTGCACAACTGCAGCAGGCCGCCGATGCCCTGCAGCAGCGGGTGGATGGCCTGGACCGGCCGGCACTGGCGCTGCACCTGCAGAAGATGCGGCGCCAGGAAGCGCTGCTGCTGCTCGATGGCGATTCGACTCATGCCGACCGCGCCAGCGAAGAGAAGCTGCCGTTCGATCTGGCGCTGGCGGGGCTGCCGCCCGACGTGCAGGAGGCGCTCCGCACCGGCATGGACGCCTATCAGTCGGCACTGCTCGGCTATACCGCTGCCCGCGTCGGCCTTGATGTGGAGACGCAATCGCTGCTGGAGACGGCTGCCGGCGTGGCGCCCGCGCTCGCCGCCTTCCAGCAGGCACAGGTGAAGGCGCTGGCCCTGGCGCAGGCGCGGCAGCAGGCCGGTGCACGCACCATGAGCGTGCTGTTCGCCCTCACCCTGCTGCTGGTGGCCGGCGTGCTGATCACCAGCCTGCTGCTGGTGCTGCGCGCGGTGCGCAGGCCGATCCAGGACACCCTGCGGTTCGCCAGCGACATCGCCGATGACCGGCTCGATACCACGTTGCGCGTGCACAACGCCAACGACGAGATCGGCCAGCTGGCACAGCGCCTGGTGGACATGCAGCAGCGGCTGCGTGCGCGCATCGAGACCGAGCGTGCGATGGCCCGTGGCAACACGCGCGTACGCCAGGCCCTGGACTGCGCGCAGACCGGGCTGATGGTGGTCGATGCCGAAGGCCAGGTGGCCTACGCCAATCCTGCGTTGCGGCACGTGCTGGGCCTGCAGGCCGACGCGCTGGTCGGCACTGACGCGCGGGACATGCATCCGGCCCTGGCCAGCCTGGTCGACGCGCGCCACCGCCAGGAGCGGGAAATCAGTCATGCCGGTGTGCGCTATCAGTTGATCGCCAATGCCATCGTCGATGACGACCAGTTCCTGGGCGTGGCGCTGGAGTGGCGCAGCCGTGCGCTGGAAACGCTGCTGGAGACCGAGGTGGCGGCACTGGTCGACGCTGCCGCGCAGGGTGACCTGCACGGGCGCATTTCGCTGCAGGGCAAGCACGGTTTCGTGCATACGCTGTCCACCAGCATCAACCGCCTGCTGTCCACCTTTGAAACAAACCTGGGGGACCTGCAGGCACTGCTGGCGGCGTTGGCCCGAGGAGATCTCAGCGTGCGCATGGAAGGCCAGCTGCAGGGCGTGTTCGCGCGTATGCGCGACGACGCCAATGCAACCGTCGCACAGCTCGGCCGCATCGTGACCCGCATCCAGCGCGCCGCTGCCAGCCTGGACAGCGGTGTCGGTGAAATCGTTGCTGGCCATCACGACCTCTCGCAGCGTACCGAGCAGCAGGCGGCCAATCTGGAAGAGACCGCAGCCTCGATGCATGAGCTGACCGACACCGTCGGCCGCAACGCCGACGCCGCCGGACGTGCCGACGCGCTGGTGCAGGGGGCTGCAGCGGTTGCACAGCGGGGTGGGATGGCCGTCGGTCAGGTGGTGGAGACCATGCAGGGCATCAGTGAAGCATCGCGCCGCATCGGGGACATCACCCAGTTGATCGACGGCATCGCGTTCCAGACCAACATCCTTGCGCTCAACGCCGCCGTGGAGGCCGCGCGTGCTGGAGAGCAGGGCCGCAGTTTCGCGGTGGTCGCGGCGGAAGTGCGTCTGCTCGCGCAGCGCAGTGCCGAGGCAGCCAGGCAGATCAAGGCGCTGATCGAGGATTCCGTGGCACGCGTCGGCCAGGGCAGCGTGCAGGCCGCGCAGGCGGGCACCACCATGGACGAGATCGTCGGCAGCGTGCAGCAGCTGGCGGACCTGCTCGCTGGCATCCGCAGCGCCTCGCAGGATCAGCACGCAGGCATCGCCCAGGTGAACCACGCCATCGTGCAGATGGAGGCCAGTACCCAGCGCAATGCCAGCCTGGTGGAAGAAGCCGGCTCGTCGACCGCGCAGATGCAGGCGCAGGTGCGCGCGCTGGCCGAAGCCGTGTCCGCGTTCCGCCTGCAGCCGGACCGTCAGGCCCGCGCGGCGGCGTGATCGCGTCCGCCGCCGGGTCCAGCCCGGCGGCGCGGCTCAATACACGTCGCGCCGGTAGCGGCCGCTCTCGAGCAGCGTTTCCACCACCTCGTCACCGAGCGCGCCCCGCAGTACCTGATCCACGCCCTCGGCCATGCCCTGCAGCGAGCCGCAGACATGGATCACGGCGCCACGCTGCATCCATTCCCGCAGTTCATCGCAGGCCGACCGCAGGCGGTCCTGGACGTAACCGCCCGCTGCGTCGCGCGAGAACGCCAGGTCGACCCGGATCAGATGGCCCTGCGCCTGCCATGCGCTCACCTCATCGGCGAACAGGAAGTCATGAGCGCGCTGGCGCTCGCCGAACAGCAGCCAGTGGCCGTGCTCGCCTGCGTGTGCCGCCTCGCGCAGCAGGCCGCGCAGGCCGGCGATGCCGGTGCCGTTGCCGATCAGCACCATGGGTGCGCCCGGCACGCGATGGAAGCCGGGGTTGCGGTGCACGCGCGCGGCGATGTGCGCGCCTGCCGGCGCATGCAGCGACAGCCAGCCCGAACCCAGCCCCGGGCGCCCGTTGTTGTCGTGCACCAGGCGCACGACCAGTTCCACCACGCGATCGGCCGGGCAGGAGGCGATCGAATACTCGCGGCCCGGCAGTACGGGCAGGGCCGTCAGCCAGCGTCCGGCATCCTGCACCTGCAGCGCACTGGCCGCGTCCGGCAGTTCACGTTCGCTGGCCAGGCACTGCAGGGTCTGCGTGCCGCCTTCGATCAGCAGCGGTTGCAGCGGGTCCAGTCCATGCGCCCGCAGTACCGCACGGGCATGCGCGGCACTGTGCCGCGGCGCGATGTGCAGGATGTCGCCGGCCTGCCACTGCACGTCATCCGGCGCGGCCAGCCGGATCCGCCAGATCGGACCACCGACGCTGCCCGGGTTCAGCTGCTGGCGATCCAGCAGCTGCCAGTCGTGCATGCGGGTGGCCGCCGGCAGCACGCTGTCGTCGGCAGCAATGCCGGTCAACAGGCCGAGCTGCTGCTGCCACTGGCGCAATGCCGCGACCGATGCAGCGTCCACGTCGATGCGGTCGAACATCGCGCGGGCACCGTTGCCCAGCAGCCACGCATCGAACTGGCGGCCGAAGGCGCAGTAGTGCGGGTACTGGCGGTCGCCCAGCGCGAGCATGCCGAACTGCAGTGTGGCCAGGTCCAATGATCGGCCCAGCAGCTGGCGCGAGGCACGTCGTGCCGAATCCGGCGGTTCGCCGTCACCAAAGGTACTGAGCACGAACAGCGCGTGGCTCGCCGCCTGAAGGCGGTGCGCGTCGATCCTTGCCAGCGGCAATA
The DNA here is from genome assembly GCF_056393265.1 of Stenotrophomonas sp. Steno-C15. Lineage (NCBI taxonomy): Bacteria > Pseudomonadati > Pseudomonadota > Gammaproteobacteria > Lysobacterales > Lysobacteraceae > Stenotrophomonas > Stenotrophomonas sp. Steno-C15. The sequence continues at coordinate 88,132 of NZ_JBWJPF010000008.1, read as the reverse complement.
CCTGCACCGCCTGTCCGCTGGCCTGCAGCTGCGCTGCCGCGCGCCATGCCAGCTGTTCGGCCAGGCCGCTCTGGCTGGCATGCACCACCAGCCATGCGGCGCCGTTGGCTGCGGCCGCCGGCAGCGGCTGGCGCAGCGCACGTGCGGCGCGCTGGCTGCGGCGACGGTCGAGATAGAGCAGCCAGCCGGTGATGAAGAACAGGCTCATGCCCAGGCTGCTGAGCATCACGATGATGCGCCCGGGAATCCCGAAGTAGCTGCCCGAGTGCAGCGCGAACACGCTGGTAGCCAGCTGACCGCCAGCGCCCTGGCGCGCGTAGGGTCGCGCGTCCAGAATCGCACCGCTGGCAGGGTCGAGCTGCAGCAGATCGTGCGCGCGATCATGATGGCCGCCGCGCAATGCTGGATCGCCCGCCATGGTCCGCACATTCAGTGCCTGGCCGGGCTTCTCGGGCAGCCGCAGGTCGATGTAACCGGTGCGCGCCCCGGCCTGCGCGTACAGCGTCGTTTCCACGCGGCGCAGGTCGAGCACGGCGCCGGCATCGATCACCTGCTTGGCCGGTGGCGCCACGCCGAGCAGGGCATTGGCCGCGCTGCGATACCAGTCGAACGACCACCACAGGCCGGTCAGGGCACTCATCAGGTAGATCAGCAGCACCCAGGTGCCGGCCACCGAATGCAGGCTCCACAGGAAGCCGCGGCCGCTGCGCTTCCATTCCACGGCCAGCCAGCTTCGCCAGTGCCACCAGCGGCGGGGCCAGCGCAGGTAGAGCCCGGACAGCGTGAAGAACAGCAGGGCGATCGCGCAGCTGCCGGTGATCCATTTTCCGCGCTCGCCCGCGGCGAGGTGGCGGTGCAGGTCTTCGACGAAGTCGAAGAAGGCCTGCCCGCGCAGGGCGCTGAAGCGCTCGCCGCTGTAGGGGTCGAAGTACACCCAGTGCGCTTTGCCGCCGGCGAAACGGGCCACCGATGGGCGCTGGCCGCTGGCATCCACGCGCAGCCGCTGCAACGGCCGTTTGCTGTCGGCCTGCAGCATCGGCACCAGCTCGCTCAGGGGCAGCGGCTGCTGGCCTTCGGCGTGATGTTCGGCGATGGCGGCGAAGCCGGGGTTGGCGGCGCGCAGCAGTTCATCTTCAAAAGACAGGGCTGCGCCGCTCAGGCCCATGATGGCCAGAACGGTGCCGGCCGTGATGCCCAGCAGCCAGTGCAGTTGGAACAGGACGTTCTTGAACATCGGGGGATGAAAGCCAGGAGGGCTGCCGCCCGCATCCTGCGCAACAGCAAATGAGAATTAGTCGCGTAATTCTCGGGGGCGCCCTGCCTGCGGTCAAGCCGGTGGGGTGGCGCCAGCGACGGGGCCTTCCATGGCCACCGTTGCGCGCACTTGCACCTGCGTCAGAACTTCCAGCCCACCCGCGTGTAATAGAACCCGCCGTTGAATCCGTAGGGCGAATGCACCGGATACTGCGCACCGGCCACGCCCCCCCAGGGGTTGCTGGCCGGCACACGGTCGAACAGGTTCTGCGCGCCCACGCTGACGTACAGGCCCGAATCGAACTTCCAGCCCACTTCCGCATCCACGATCAACGCGCTGCCCCCGTAGATCGGCAGGCCGCCGTCCTCGGCGGAGATCACGCCGCTGTCCAGGTGATCCTCGTACCAGCTGCTGTAATAGTTGAACCGGAGATTGGCGTGGAAGATCTGCCGCTGGTGATTGATGCTGAAGTAGCCTTTGGTCCTGGGCAGCGATTTCTCCAGCTTGTACACGCGCGCTTCGTCGATGAAGTCGGTGTCGTAGCGGTCCACCTTCGTGCGGTTCCAGTTGGCCGCCAGCGAGTAGGTGGTGACCCCGCCGAAGTGGTTGCTCTTGAAGCTGGTCACCAGGTCCACGCCGGTGGTGGTGGTATCGAAGGCGTTGCCGAAGTAGGTTACCTGCGAGATGGACGCGGCTTCCGCATTGCCGCCGGCCACCAGCGCCGCACGCTCCTCCGGAGTGACTGCAAAGCTGGTGCTCAGGGCAATGCGGTCTTCCACCTTGATCTGATAGCCGTCCAGGGTGACCAGCCAGTCACCTTCGGTCCACACCGCACCCAATGACACATTCCTGGACTCTTCCGGAGTAAGCGGCTGCGCGCCCTTGAGCTGGGCAATCGGATTGGTTGGCGGCAGGGTGGCGATGTCTTCCAGTGCGGTACCGCCGAACACGGTGCTGATCTGGCTGATGTTGGCCTGGCCGGGAGTCGGCGCACGGAAGCCGGTGTTGTAGGCGCCGCGCAGAGCGAAGTGCTCGTTGAAGTCGAAGCGCGCGGTGAGCTTGCCGGTGGTGGTGCTGCCGAACGAATCGTAGTCCTCGTAGCGCAGCGCACCGGCCAGCAGCAGCCGCTCGGTGAGCTGGGCCTCCAGGTCGGCGTAGGCGGCCCAGTTGCGACGATCAAAGGTGCCGGCGGTGCGCGTGCTGAAGCCGTTGAATCCGTTGGAGCCCAGCGCGAAGCCCTGTTCGGTCAGCGGCCCGATGGCTGTGGACGGGCCGTCACCGGGGCTGATCCTGAAGCTCTCCTCGCGCCATTCGGCACCCATCGCCAGGCGCAGCGGCTGGCTGCTGAAGCTGACCGGGATGTCCCGGCTGACGTCCACGTTGAGGTTCTTTTCGGTCTGGGTATTGCCACCCGGGCGGAAGAACAGCCCGGCCGGCTGGTCGGGACCGAGCGAGGCGTTGACGGTGTTGTAGATGGTGAACTCGATGTCGTTGCGCCCCCAGGAGCCGCTCACGTCCCAGTACCACTCACCCCAGGTGCCTTTGGCGCCGGCGAACACCGAGGCGTCTTCCAGTTTGCCGCCGAAGCGTGGGGTGAAGCCGCCGGGCAGGCTGGACAGGAAGGTAAAGCAGTTGGCGGGCAGGGCAGCCACCGCGCCGCTCACGGTGCCGTACGGCAGCAGGTTGCCGGCGCCATCGCGCAGGGCGATGGTGGGGCATGCGCCCACGCCGGTCAGGTTGCCCACCAGCAATGTCTGGCCGCCATCGTTGGAGTAGACGCCCGAACGTGCGGTGGGGTCGCGGTAGTAGAACCCGCCATCCACTTCACGCTTGGCGTAATTGCCGAACAGGTAGAACTCCACGTTCTCGGTGTCGTAACCGAGGTTGGCGACCAGCTTGAGGTCGTCGTCCACCTTCGGCGATCCCCAGATCTGCGCAGGATCTTTCACCCCGGGGTAGCCTGCCGCTGCGACCGCGGCGGCATCGTCGCGCTGCACACTGCGCGAGGTGTCGTCGGCGTTGCGCCATTCGGCTGTAAGGGTGGCGAAGCCGTGCTCGGTGAGCGGCAGGCCGATCTGCGCCGAGTACTGGGTGGTGAGGCCGTCGCCCTCGTAGTACTGGCCGGCGAACACCTCGGCGGTGCCGCCTTCGCGCAGCTTCTTCAGGCTGAAGTTGAGCACGCCGGCAATGGCGTCCGAGCCGTATTGTGCCGCTGCGCCGTCGCGCAGCACGTCCACCTGTTCCAGCGCCAGCGAGGGGAACACGGACAGGTCCGGTCCCTGTGCGCCGTCGGACAGTCCGTGGCCGAGGAACGTGATCACCGCCGAGCGGTGGAAACGCTTGCCGTTGACCAGCAGCAGGGTGTTGTCCGGCGGCAGGCCACGCAGGTTGGCCGGACGCACCAGGCTGGCCGCATCGTCGATGGGAATCGTGCTGACGTTGAAGGAAGGCACGAGCACTTTGAGCTGGTCGAGGGCGTCGGTCGCGCCCTGGTTGCGGAACTCTTCACCGCTGATGATGTCGATCGGCACCGCCGACGAGGACACCGTGCGCGGTTTGGTGCGGCTGCCCAGTACCGAAACGGTATCCAGGGTGGTGGCCGCGTCGGGCGTCGTCGATGTGCCGCTGTCCTGCGCCCGTGCAACGGGGCTGGTGGACAGCAGCGCGGTGGCGAGGGCCACCATTACTGCGGATGCCAATGGCGTGATTGCGTCTGGAGCCTGAACACTTCTGCGAATTCCGTGTTTCATGCATGCACCCTGCAGTCGATTTGAGTGGTTTGTCGGTCAGTCGTTCATCCTGTTGGTTCTCCTTGCAGCCAGGGCCCTGGTCGCTAAACGCAGAATTAACAGAACGTAAACCGTGCTGCAACGAATCTTTCGTTTTAAGGCGCCAAGACGCGGAATGGATCGCAAAACAGCCTTATATGGTTGCTCAAGGCATGTACTATGTGCCCAAGGCAACCATCAGGAACGTCCCCGTGTCTGCGCTCACTTCCGATCCCGTCGCACAGGTCCGCGCCTTCAACCGCTTCTACACCCGCAGGATCGCGGTGCTCGAGGAGCGTTTGCTGCACAGCGACTTCACCCTCACCGAGGCGCGGGTGCTGTTCGAACTGGCGGCGGGCCAGGGCATCACGGCTGCGCAGCTGGGCCATCGGCTGGACCTCAACGCGGGCTACCTCAGCCGGCTGCTGAGCGGGCTGCAGGCGCGCGGTCTGGTTCAACGCGAACCGTCGGTGATGGATGCGCGCGCGAACCGGCTGGTGTTGACCGAGGCGGGCCGCGCCGCCTTCGCACAGCTGGATGCAGCGTCCAGCGAAAGCGTCGCTGCCATGCTGGGAGATATCAGCGAAGCAGGATGCCAGCGCCTTCTTGAGGCGATGGCGCACATCCAGGCACTGCTGGGAGGCGCATCGTCGGATTGCGTGCTGCGCGATCCCCGCCCCGGCGACATGGGCTGGGTGATCCAGAAGCACGGCGCGCTGTATGCACGCGAATTCGGATGGAACGCGGAGTTTGAAGCGCTGGTGGCCGACATCGTCACCCGCTACCTGCGCGAACACGACCCGCAGACCGAGCGCTGCTGGATCGCTGAACTGGACGGCACCCCGGTGGGGTCGGTGTTCGTGGTCCGGCACGACGCGCACAATGCCAAGCTGCGGCTGCTGCACGTCGATGCCAGCGCGCGCAGGCGGGGCATCGGGCAGCGACTGGTGGACGAGGCGATGAGCTTCGCGCGCGCGGTGGGCTACAAGCGCATGGTGCTGTGGACCAATGCCGCGCTCATCGACGCCCGCGGCCTGTACGAACGGGCCGGCTTCGAACTGATGACCGAGCAGCACGAGCAGCTGTTCGGCCAGCCACAGGTGTCCCAGCTCTGGGCGCGCTCACTGGTCTGACCGGGATCAGGACGCGTGGATGCCGGCCGCGGCCAGGCTTACAGCCGGGCCCACGTCTGCACTTCGCCGGCGGCAAACGGCCCCAGCTTCTGCTTCACGATGCGGCCCTGTGCATCCACCAGCACGCTGTAAGGCAGCAGCCCCTGGGCATTGCCCAGCTGCACGCTGGCATCGCGCGGACCGGGCGTCTCCAGCACGATCGGGTAGTCCACCGGCACCCGCTGCAGGAAACGCTGCACATCTTCGGGTGTATCCAGCGCCAGCCCCAGCACCTGCACGCCGTCAGGTTGCTGCGCCTGCGCGAAGCGCGACAGTTCCGGCATTTCCTCGACGCAGGGCCCGCACCAGCTGGCCCAGACATTGATGAGCAGCGGCCGGCCGGCAAAACGCTGGCGCAGATCGAGCGGCTGTCCCTGCAGGTCCGGCAGCACCAGTGCGGGCAGGGCATCGCCTGCCTGCAGCACGGGCAGCGGTGCTGCAGGTGGCTGCACGTCTGGATCGCCAGCGTCCGCCGCCGGCACCGGCGTCAGGCGATGGCCGGCCCACAGGCCCAGGCCGGCAGCCAGCACCGCGGTCCACAGCAGCGCTGGCCGTTGCCACCTCATCGTGCGGTGCGCAGCAGCGCTTCTTCGACCACGGCCTGGGTAAGCAGGGTCGGCAGCACCGTCGGCGGTGCGCCGGGCCCGTACACCACGTAAAGCGGAACGCCCACGGCCTTGTGCTCATCGAGGAAAGCGGTGATCTGCGGGTCCACGTTGGTGTAGTCGCCGCGCATGTACACCGCGTTGGTGCGCCTGAGCAGCTCCCTGAACTCCGGTCGCGACAGCACGGCGCGCTCGTTCGCCTTGCAGCTCACGCACCAGTCGGCGGTCATGTTGACGAACACCACGCGGTTGTCGGCACGCAGGCGGTCGAGCAGCTGCGGCGAATACTCCACGACGTTCTCGCTGGTGGCCTGTGCCGCACGTGCCGGTGGCTTCAGCTGGGTCACGCCCCACACCGGTACCAGCGCGGCGATTGCCAGCAGCACGCCCAGCAGGCCGGCGGCGCGCTGGCTGCGCCAGCGGCTGCGCTCGAACAACCACAGGCCCAGGGCCAGCAGCAGCAGTCCGCCCAGCGCCAGCGCCATGCCGTCCACGCCACGCTGCTTGCCCAGCACCCACAGCAGCCACAGTGCGGTGGCATACATCGGGAACGCCAGCACGTGCTTGAGCGTTTCCATCCACGGGCCGGGCTTGGGCAGGCGCCGCGCGAGCGCCGGCACGAAGCCGATCAGCAGGAACGGCAGGGCCAGGCCAAGACCCAGGAACAGGAACACGGCCATCGCCTGTACGGGCGTGGCAACGAAGGCATAGGCGACCGCGCCTCCCATGAACGGACCGACGCACGCGCTGCCGACCACGCAGGCCAGCGCACCGGTGAAGAAATCGCCGGCCGGACCGCTGCGACGGGCGAGTGACTGGCCGAGGTTGCCCAGGCCACCGCCGAGGGTGAACACGCCGGACAGGCTCAGGCCAACCGCAAACATGATGTAGGCCAGTGCCGCGACCACGCCTGGGTGCTGCAGCTGGAAACCGATGCCCACCGCATTGCCAAGCATGCGCAGGCCGACCATCAGCGCGCCGATCACCGCGAAGGCGACCAGTACGCCCAGCGTGTACCACATGGCGTGGCTGCGGGCGCGCTCGGCGCTCTCACCGCTCTGTGCCAGGCCCAGCACTTTCAGCGACAGGATCGGCAGCACGCAGGGCATCAGGTTCAGTACGAGACCACCGGCCAGTGCCAGCAGCAGCACCCACAGGAACGAACGGTCCGGATCCGGGGTCGTGGCCGGCGGGCGGGTACGCAGCGCGTTGTCGCCCCGCGCATCGGCGGCGAACCCTGCCTGCGCGCCGGCCACATCGGCACGCGCCGGTTCGCTGTTCGGCACGGTCGGCAGCAGGCGCAACGGGGTGCCGTTGGCCGCCTCGCGCGGTGCGGCGCTGCCCGCCGGCAGCGGTCGGATCATTTCGCTGCGTGGCGCAGGCTGGCCGGCGTGGGCGCTGATCTTTCCCGCGGGGATCGACAGCTTCACCCGGCGGGTCATCGGCGGGTAGCAGATGCCATCGGTCTGGCAACCCTGGAAGGTCACCACCAGTGTGCTGTCCACCGCGTCGGTCACCGTGCGGCGTAGCGGCAGCGGCACTTCGACCTGGTTGAAGTACACCGACACATCGCCGAAGTGCTCGTCGCGATGCGACTGCGCGGCGGGCCAGCGCGGCGCATCTGCCAGCACACCGGCACTGCCTTCCAGCTTCAGCGAGGTGCGATCGCGATACAGGTAGTAGCCCGGCGCGGGACTGAAGCGCAGCAGCAGGGTGTTGCCATCGCTGGCGATCGCGTCGAAGCCGAAGGCCTGTTCGGAGGGCAGCGGAAGCGCCTGGCTGTTGCTGCTGCCGGGCAGGCGCAGGCCACCACCGCTGCCGGCCCCGGCAAGCGGAGTGTTGAACGCGCTCACGCCGGTGACCCGCGCGGTTGGCAGGGCGGCTGCGGCGCCACCGCCACCACCGGGCAGTGTCACCTGGACCACGCGCTTCTGCGGCGGGTAGCAGACACCGGCATCGGCGCAGCCCTGGTAGCGCACTTCCAGGCTGAGGGTGCCGGCCGCATCCGTCGGGGCGCCCGGCAGCGAAACCTGCAGGCGTTCGCGGTAGGTCTCGACCTCGCCGAAGAAATCGTCGTGGTGCTTGGTGCCGCTGGGCATCTGCAGCGCACCGGCATTGAAGGCCGGGTCGGCCTTGACGCTGGTGCGGTGGCGATAGAGGTAGTACCCCGGCGCGATCTTGAACTGCAGCTGGATCTGGTTCCGCTCCGGCGCACTGGCGGTCAGCGCGAACGCCTGGTCCACCGGCAGCAGATCTTTCTCGTCCAGGGCGAATGCAGGCAGGGCCAGCGAGAGCAGGGCGCACAGCGCGGCGGCACGGGCAAACAGATTCATCAAGCGGTGTCCTCCCGGGTCTGCGCCCGGATCCAATCCAGATAGGCCGGCAGTCCGGCCCGGGCTTCGACCGCGATGCACTCGGGGAGTTCATACGGATGCAGTTCGACGATCCGTGCCATCGCTGCCTCCACGCGGCTGGCCGTAGTCTTCACCAGCAGCTGCAGCTCGGCATCGGTAGTGACCTCGCCCTGCCAGCGGTAGGTCGACTGCGCCCCTTCCAGGCGCGTCACGCAGGCGGCCAGGCGCTCGCCGACCAGCGCATGCGCGATGCGCTCGGCACTGGCCCGGTCCGGGCAGGTGGTCAACAGCAGCAGGACGGGATCGACGGTCGGCATGACCGTCGAGTATAGGGCCGCCGCCGGATCAAGGTCCGGCGGCGGCGATGGACCGCTGCGTTGCGCGGTCAGTTGGCCAGCTGGCAGGTCGCCGGCTTGGCCGAGGTGAACAACGCCGGCGTCGCCCACTCGGGGTGGTCGATGAACGGGTTGCGGTTGCCCTGGAAGCTGTAGATCACGTCGTTGCGCGCGCGCTCGGCGTCGTCCGGCGGATCGGACAGATGCCAGTCGATCAGGGTCGAGAGCAGGCCCATGTAGGCCGGCGAACTGCTGGTCCTGACGATCCGGCTGCGGTCGTCGGTCAGCTCCAGGTCCGGCTCGGACTGGCCTGTGGCTGCATCCTTGCCGCCCTCGTAGCGGATCGCCATGTACATCACCGCGCGCGCCATGTCGCCCTTGCGATGGCCCCACACCTCGAAGGTGCCGGTGTTGCCGTCCGGCGTGCGCACCCAGTTGGAATTGCCCGGGTAGCCGCCGCTGCCGCCGCCATGGCCGTTGTTGGCCTCGGTGGCGCGCTCGCCACAGTTGGCATCGCACTTGCCGAACGGCTTGTTGCCGCGGTCGGCATTCCACTGCGCATCGGTCAGGTACAGCATGTGGGTGTCGGTGTAGGGCGCGTAGGGCAGGCCCTTGTCGCCGGTGGTGCTGGCAAAGCCCAGCGAGTTCGGCCAGGTGTGCTCGCGGTTGTAGGTCAGGCCGCTGCCCGTGCCAGCGCGATCGCTGACCTTGGCGTAGCTGCGGTTGCGATAGGCATCGAGGATGCGGTTGGGATTGTTCGGATCCTCGTCGGCGATCTCCAGGATGGTCCAGGTGCTGGTGCCCGACCCGCTGTACGGATAGGCGGTGTGGCCCTTGATGGTCGCGTGCAGCGAGCAGCGCAGCTGGCTCGGGCTGGAGGTGTTGACCCTGGAGTAGTAGCCCGCCGGTACGCCGGGATTGCCCGGATCGGGGTTGCCCGTGGCGCTGGCCACGGTGAAGGCGATGCGGCTGTCGGCAGCCGGATGCGCGCCCTGCAGGTCGGTGATGCGCGCGGCGCGGATGTCGAAGCGGCAGGCCTCACCGGCCACCAGCGCGGTGTTGGTGGACAGCTTCACGCTCCTGCCGCTGGCCGGGTGGGTCAGCGGTACGCTGCCGGAGGCGCCGCAGCTCAGCGCGAAGGCGCCGCTGGCCAGGTTCACCGTCTCGCTGAACACCACTTCCAGATCGGCCGCGGCCGGGAACGTGCTGCTGCCCTGGGCGGGGGTGGTGGTGGACACCGATGGCGGCGTATTGGGACCGGGCGTACCCCCACCGCTGAAGGTCTGGCCGTTGTTGCAGCTGCCGAAGGTCTGCGTCGCCGATTCGGCCCAGGTGAAGTGGGCGTACTGGCTGCCGCTGCCCGTCAGCTGCAGTGAGGTGCCAGGGGCCGTGCTGTTGGTCTCGGCCACCGGAATGTTCTGGCTGGTCATGCCTGCGGCAGGACCGCCGGAGGCAGTGATCGTGCCCTCATAGCTGAGGAACTGGACCACCTTGCCGCTGGCGTCGACCAGCGCGATGCCGTCGTTGGGACCGTTCTGGATGCCGTTGGTCGGATAGCTGACCACGGCCAGGGTGGCGCTGCCGCACCCGGCGGCGCTGCCGGCAGGGACGGCCGTGTTGGCGTACACCGAAGCGGCCGACGGCGTGCTGCCGTTGTAGAGATACAGCCGATAGCCGGACAGATCCTCGCCGGCGGTGGCCACGACCTCGATCGCCTCGCCGACGTCACCGGCTGCGGTGCTGTCGTCGTAATGCAGTTCGTTGATGAAGACCTCGGCCTGGGCCGGCGCGGTGGCCAGGGCCAGCACGCAGGCGGTGGCGAGCGGGGACAGCAATCGCATCGACGACTCCTTGTGATTGGGAATGCGCGGCCGAGCCTAAGGCCGATCCAGTGACACTTTGTCGTAAATGAACGTCAGATATCTGACAGTGCGACGTTGGTCACCTAATTCGGGGCCACCCCACCGCACTGCCGCAGCGTCCGGCGCGGAAACTTTTTTCGCGACGCCCCTTGAAAGCCTCCCGGGGGGCTCCATCTCTGCCGTGCTCCCGACCTTGTCGGGTTTCTTCACGTGCGGTTCTGGCACTCGCCTGGTGCGAGTGCTAACATCGCCGGACTTTTTTAGACCAATCAATCACTTAAGAGGTCTCCTATGAGCATCAAGCCGCTGCACGACCGCGTTGTGGTCAAGCCGATCGAAGCCGACGAAATCTCCGCCGGTGGCATCGTCATCCCCGACTCGGCCAAGGAAAAGTCCACCAAGGGTGAAGTCGTGGCCGTCGGCCCCGGCAAGCCGCTGGACAACGGCAGCGTGCGCGCGCCGTCGCTGAAGGTCGGTGACAAGGTCATCTACGGCCAGTACGCCGGCAGCTCGTACAAGAGCGAAGGCGTCGAGTACAAGGTCCTGCGCGAAGACGACGTGCTCGCCGTCATCGGCTGAGCCCCGCCGCGACCTGTTTCAACCTGATCCCCACATCCCAGCCGCCGGGCACGGCCCGGCGCGACCAATGAGGTAATTGCAATGGCTGCCAAGGATATCCGTTTCGGTGAAGACGCCCGTTCGCGCATGGTGCGCGGCGTCAACGTTCTCGCCAATGCCGTCAAGGCCACCCTCGGCCCGAAGGGCCGCAATGTCGTGCTCGAGAAGAGCTTCGGCGCCCCGACCATCACCAAGGACGGCGTCTCCGTCGCCAAGGAAATCGAACTGGCTGACAAGTTCGAGAACATGGGCGCGCAGATGGTGAAGGAAGTTGCTTCGCGCACCAACGACGACGCCGGCGACGGCACCACCACCGCCACCGTGCTGGCCCAGGCCCTGATCCGCGAAGGCGCCAAGGCCGTTGCTGCCGGCATGAACCCGATGGACCTCAAGCGCGGTATCGACAAGGCCGTCGTGGCTGCCGTCACCGAGCTGAAGAACATCTCCAAGCCGACCGCTGACGACAAGGCGATCGCCCAGGTCGGCACCATCTCGGCCAACTCGGACGAGTCGATCGGCCAGATCATCGCTAACGCGATGAAGGAAGTCGGCAAGGAAGGCGTGATCACCGTTGAAGAAGGCTCGGGCCTGGACAACGAGCTGGACGTGGTCAAGGGCATGCAGTTCGACCGCGGCTACCTGTCCCCGTACTTCATCAACAACCAGCAGTCGCAGACCGCTGACCTGGATGAGCCGTTCATCCTGCTGCACGACAAGAAGATCTCCAACGTCCGTGACCTGCTGCCGGTGCTGGAAGGCGTCGCCAAGGCCGGCAAGCCGCTGCTGATCGTGGCCGAGGAAGTCGAAGGCGAAGCGCTGGCGACCCTGGTGGTCAACACCATCCGTGGCATCGTCAAGGTTGTGGCCGTGAAGGCCCCGGGCTTCGGCGATCGTCGCAAGGCGATGCTGGAAGACATGGCCGTGCTGACCGGAGGCACCGTGATCTCCGAAGAAGTGGGCCTGTCGCTGGAGAAGGCCACCATCAAGGACCTGGGCCGCGCCAAGAAGGTGCAGGTCTCCAAGGAGAACACCACCATCATCGACGGCGTGGGCGACAAGGCTGCGGTCGAATCGCGCGTTGCGCAGATCAAGACCCAGATCCAGGACACCTCCTCGGATTACGACCGCGAGAAGCTGCAGGAACGCGTGGCCAAGCTGGCCGGCGGCGTTGCCGTGATCAAGGTGGGTGCGTCCACCGAAATCGAAATGAAGGAAAAGAAGGATCGCGTCGACGACGCCCTGCACGCTACCCGTGCAGCCGTTGAAGAAGGCGTGGTTCCGGGCGGCGGCGTTGCACTGGTCCGTGCGGTCACCGCGCTGGCCGGCCTGAAGGGCGCCAACGAAGACCAGAACCACGGCATCCAGATCGCCCTGCGCGCGATGGAAGCCCCGCTGCGCGAGATCGTCGCCAACGCCGGCGAAGAGCCGTCCGTCATCGTCAACAAGGTCAAGGAAGGCAGCGGCAGCTTCGGCTACAACGCCGCCACCGGTGAGTTCGGCGACATGCTGCAGTTCGGCATCCTGGACCCGACCAAGGTGACCCGCTCGGCGCTGCAGAACGCGGCCTCGATCGCTGGCCTGATGATCACCACCGAAGCCATGGTTGCCGAAGCTCCGAAGAAGGACGAGCCGGCCCTGGGCGGCGCCGGTGGCATGGGCGGCATGGGTGGCATGGGCGGCATGGACTTCTAAGGTCTGCGTTGTTCCCGATGAAGTGAAAAACCCCGCCGCAAGGCGGGGTTTTTTTGTGGGCGTTCCGCCCCCTCTGCTGGACGTGGACCGTGGTCGACCTGTCAGCGCACGAATGCCTTCGTGGCGCCGTATTCCCAATCCCACGGCACCCCCGTCTCGCCCAGCACGAAGCGCACCAGTGCCGGAAAGGCCGCTTCGGCGCGCACATCGTTGCCCAGGATCACCACGCAGCGTTGGCCTTGTTCGACGCACACCAGCGTGTTGCCCACCGCATCGTCATGTCCGCCCTTGTAGAAGCCTGCGCCCTGTGGACCGGTGAATGTCACCACGCCCAGTCCCGCAGCCAGGTTTCTGCGCCGCTGCGCCACCGGCAGTTCCGGCTGCAGCGTCGGGAACTGGCTGGCGGTGGTGATCGGCAGCTGCGGCCGCACCAGTTCCCGGCGCATCGATGCCGACAGCCCCTGGCCACTGACATAGCCGGCCGCGAAATTGCCCATGTCGGCGATGGTCGTGTCCATCGAACCGGCGGCACGCACGCGGCTGCGTTCATCGTGCGGCTCCGCCGTGCCTTCGGCGGTCCAGCCGTCGGCCAGATTCGTGGCGAAATCCTCGCGCCACATCATGCTGGTGCGGGGCATGCCGAAGCGGTCGAATACGCGCTGCTGCATGAGCGTACCCACGTCCTGGCCCAGCCCGCGCTCCAGCACGAACTGCAGCAGGATCAGGCCTTCGCCGGAATAGCCATAGCGGCTGCCCGGATCGAAGTGGAATTTCAGTTTTCCGTCCGGCTCCAGGAATGCAAAGTTGGCAAAGCCGCTGGCATGGTTGAGCAGCAGGCGCGGGGTCAGCCGGCGCCAACGTTCGTCGCCGGCCAGCACGGTGTAATCGGCGTACTTCTTCGCCTCGGCCGGATAGTCCGGTAGCGGTCTGTCCAGCGCGCTGGCGATGCTGGCATCCAGATCGATCACCTTGTCCTGTGCAAGCTGCGCGATCAGGTGGCCGAAGGCCATCTTGGTCAGCGATGCCGCATACATCACCGTGTCGGTCTGCAGCGGTTCGCCGGCAGCGTTGCGCTCGCCATAGGCGGCGACGTGCACGACCTTGCCACCGTCGACGACGGCCACTGCCATCCCGCGGGCGTGGGCGACCTGCATCAGGCGCTTGGCTTCGGCATCGATCCGGGCCGGGGAGGGCACGGGAGGGGGAGCGGCCATTACGGCGGCGGGGAACAGCGTCAGCAACAGCAGGACGGCACGGCGCATGCGTGGAACTCCTGGCGGGACGTGGCGCGATGCTACCGCAGCTTCGGCTGCTTGCAGCCCCCTGCGCGAGGAGTGCGCCCGGCCGGGCCCGGCGGCAGGCCCCGTAGGTGTTGCGTTCCATCCCGTCATGAATATGATTAGGCGCCTAAACATATTGGAAATCACTGTGCTTGAGGCAAAACATGGCGCCCTTGTGGACGAGGCCCGGCGACGTGGCCACGCCAATGTCGCCCTGCTGCATCTGTGCTTCCAGCTGCTGTCGCTGTCCTCGGCGATCGATCGCGACTGCGCCAGCCGGCTGGCACCGCACGGGCTCAGTGAGGGCCGCTTCATCGTGCTGTTCCTGCTGCACGGTGCCGGCGGCACACTGTCGCCGCATGCGCTGGCCGAGCGCGCCGGCGTCACCCGCGCCACCATCAGCGGCCTGCTCGATGGCCTGCAGCGCGAAGGTCTGCTGCAGCGGCGCAGCGATGCGGACGATGGTCGTCGCCTGCAGATCGTGCTGACCGCGCAGGGCAAGCGCCTGGCCGAAGACCTCTTCAATCAGCACACGCAGTGGATCGCGGGCCTGTTCAACGGCCTGGACACTGCCGAGCAGGTGCAGCTCTCACAGCTGCTGGCCAAGGTGTGGCAGCACACCGGCGGCGGACGGAAGGACCTGCAGTGAGCGCAGCGATCAGCCCGGCGCGAAAGCATCAACTGGATACCGGGACAGCCGCCAGCACGCATCTGGCGGAATGTCTGGCCGTGGATTTCGCGGTGTTGCTGCAGACCGTTGCGGTGCTGCCGGAGACTGCCATTCAATGCATGCGCGATGCCGCCAGCAAAGGCATTACCCAGCGCATGGTTCTGGCGGCAACGCTGTTGCGTGAGGCCAGGCAGGGTGATCCTGCACAATGGCAGTCGCATGCATCCGACACCGTGCGCGGCTGGGCCTGCTACCTGATCGGTGGCGATGCCACCGCCTCTCTGCCGGTGAAGCTGGAGAAGATGCGCCCGTTGGCAGATGATCCGCATTTCGGCGTGCGCGAATGGGCGTGGCTGGCGCTGCGCACCGACATCGTTGCCGGGCCACTGCTGGCGCTTGAATACCTGCAGCCGTGGACGCAGGAACCGTCCGCCCATCTGCGCCGGTTTGCCTGTGAAGCACTGCGTCCCCGTGGCGTCTGGGCGGCGCACATCGCTCTTTTCAAGCAGCATCCCGAACACGCGCATTCGCTGCTGGAGGCACTGGCTGATGATCCCGAACGCTATGTGCAGGATTCCGTCGGCAACTGGCTCAACGATGCCGGGAAGACCCAGCCGCAGTGGCTGCGTGACCTGTGCACACGCTGGCAACGCGAGCGCGACAGCCCTGCCAACGCCTACATCCGCAGGCGCGCACTGCGTTCACTGTGATCCGGCGGGTGCCGGCCCATGACCGGGCCATCGGGCCCGGTCACATTGCGCGGACGCGGCTAGTGGGGCTGCAGGCGTTCGGCCGCATGCGTGGCCAGCCCCAGGGATGCCAGCATCAACCCTTCCATCACCCGGTCGCTCACGTGATGTTCGGGCGCGGCATTCTGGCGGCAGCGTTCGGCGGCCAGCAGCACCTCCTGCACGATGCGCAGGCCGGCCAGTGCGCCATCGGCATCGGCCAGCATCATGCGTCGGCCGTTCGCTGGATGGCGCTCGGGCCAGGGTTGGCCATCGGCAGCCGCACCGCTGCCGATGCGTTGCAGGTGGGCGACCAGACCGTTGGGATCGAACGGCGCCTGATCGGCATTGGCCGGATCGGGGTGGGCACCGGGGAAGGGAACGTGTGGTGTGTTCATGGCGTGTGCTCCGTACAGGACAGACGACACCGCCACCGGAAGAGGTGGCGGACGGTACGTGGCGGCAAAGACCGGGAGATGCTGATACCGGCGGGCGCAAGCGCCCCCACGCACCGCCCGCCATGGAACGCGGACGGATTGCCAGCCGGCGCCGCCCACGGCGACGCCGGCTGACAAGCGTAAACAACATCTCCTCGGGCTTTGCCGACCCGGCCACCCTTTTCCGGTGGCAAACCATCTTGAGCACATGTATCGCATATGCCATTGCCCGTATAACCGCGCATCGATCGCCTGCACGCCCCTTCCGGGCCGAAGGGTGGGAAGCCTGGAAGGAAGATCTCAACGCGGTGGCACCATCGGTCCAGTCGCGACACGATCGATCCGTACACCGGCACATGCGCCGGTCATCCGAACGCGGTAAACAGTGCATTGCCCACGTCTACCCACAGGGAAGTCGATCATGCAGAGCACGCTCCAGGTCACGCTGTTCGGCCCTCCCGGCGACACCCCGGCGTTGCAGTTGCCGGATGTGGACGGGCCCTCGGTGGCGATACCGGAATCGACCCTGCGGCGGCTGGTCTCCGATCTCTACACGGCGCGGTCCCTGCTCAACCCCGAGCAGCTGGAGGAGGCGAGGCGGGAGCTGGATCAGGTGCTGGAGCGCTGGGCCGATATCCACGAGGGCCTGCTGCTGGACGTGGAAGTGCATGGCAGTCGCTAGATCGCCGTGCTGCTGAACCGCTTCCCCAGTTGCGGATGAAACATTTTGTGCTGCGCAGAAGCTGTGCTATCAATACACCCCATGAACGCAGCCGCTACCCGCTTTTACTGGTATTACTTTCCGAAGCCACTGGCGGAGGAAGGACTGCGCTCACCCTGAAGAAAGCTTCAGACGCATTCCCGAAAGCCGCCAGCGAACCTGGCGGCTTTTTTCATGCCGCCTCGCTGGGGACCCCCTACGTACCGGAGACCTCCCCCATGCCCCCCCATACCGACGACCTGCGCATCCGCACCATCGAACCGCTCACACCGCCTGCCCAGCTGCTGGCGATGCTGCCGTGTGACGATGAAGCCTCCGACACCGTCAGTGCTTCGCGCGCGGCCCTGCACCAGATCCTGCATGGCCGCGATGATCGCCTGGCGGTCGTGGTCGGCCCGTGTTCGATCCACGATCCGAATGCGGCCATCGAGTACGCACAGCGCTTGAAGCCGCTGCGCGACGCGCTGGCCGGCGAGCTCGAGATCGTCATGCGCGTGTACTTCGAGAAGCCGCGCACCACGGTGGGCTGGAAGGGCCTGATCAATGACCCGGACCTGGATGGCAGCTTCCGGATCGACAAGGGCCTGCGCATTGCCCGCGGCCTGCTGCGCGACATCAACAAGCTGGGCCTGCCGGCCGGCGTTGAATTCCTCGACGTGATCTCGCCGCAGTACATCGCCGACCTGGTGGCATGGGGCGCGATCGGCGCACGCACCACCGAAAGCCAGGTGCACCGCGAACTGGCCTCCGGCCTGTCGTGCCCGGTGGGCTTCAAGAACGGCACCGATGGCAACGTCAAGATCGCGGCCGATGCGGTCGGCGCGGCCTCCAACCCGCATCACTTCCTGTCGGTGACCAAGCAGGGCGGCACCGCCATCGTTTCGACCACCGGCAACCCGGATTGCCATGTGATCCTGCGCGGCGGCAAGCAGCCGAACTACGACGCGCCCAGCGTGGCCGACGCCTGCCAGGCACTGGCCAAGGCCAGGCTGCCGACGCGGCTGATGATCGATGCCAGCCATGCCAACAGCCTGAAAAACCCGGAAAACCAGCCGAAGGTGATCGAAGACATCGCCGTTCAGCTGGAGGACGGCGAACAGCGCATCGTGGGCGTGATGATCGAGAGCCACCTGGTGGGAGGCCGGCAGGAACTGGTGGAAGGCCAGCCGCTGGTCTACGGGCAGAGCATCACCGATGGCTGCATCGACTGGGACACCACGGTGACGGTGCTGGAGCGACTGGCTGCGGCCGTGCGCGCCCGTCGCGAAGTGACGGTGTCAGAAGCCGCCTGAGCGCGGCATGTGTGTGGATGGCGGCCTGCGCCTGCGGGGGTGCGGCCGCGATCAGGGCCGGTCGGAGTTGGAGACCGGCCCGTCCGCACCGGCGATGCGCCTGGCGCTGCGCATGAGCGACAGCGCCAGGTCCATCGCCGGGGTGGTGCGAACCCCGACCATTCACGATGCGGTTGACGCGGTAGATCCACGCCATGCGTGGATAGGGGCAGGCCACGGCACGATTCCGGAAGAATTGCATGGAACCTGCTTGCGGCTTGGGCCGAAGATCGGGGCCTCGCCTGGCTGGACCCCGCCGATGTACGTTTTCCCCGACGACAGCCCGCTGGGGCCAGAATGCCGATCAGTTTCCGGAGAGGCCGCAGCGGCCCTCGTTCGCTTGAAGGGCGGCCCGATTGCCGATGATGCGATCTCCGTCATCGAGGACTGGTTTGAACCCTCGTCTCCCGCGACGACGGCAAGTCTGCTGGCGGAGCTTGATGAAAGAATCGAGCTTTACCGCAACGAAGGAGACCAGGCACTTCTGCGTACGACGTTGAAGGCCAGGGCGATGATCGCGGCCTCTGCCGACCAACCGAGCGATGATCGTGAGTCCCCCTCTTCGTACAAGGTGGTGCCTGCGGCGTCCCTCGTTGGCGACTGGCGCTCAGACTGGGAAACGGATTGCGTGATCGTCGACGGAGATCTGAGCGTAGAAGGCACGCTGGCGCTCAATGATCTGGGCGAGACCCGGTGTGTGATCGTCCTGGGCAGTCTCAGCGCCCGCAATCTTGACTGTGGTGGTTGGGTCTTCGTACGCGACGATCTTATGTGTGAGCATCTCCACGCGTGCTCACTAAATGATGGGATTTTGGCCGTAGGTGGCGATCTGACTGTTCAGACTTTCCTCGAGACGGGGACTTACACCCAAGTGGCGGGGCACCTGAGCGCTAGCTACCTCGGCAGCACCCACAACTCCATTGAAGTGGAGGGCAAAGTGAACTGTCCAGGCTTCGAAAGACGATCTGATAGCGACTACTTGTGCGAATGGATCGATCCTGCGTTGCTGGAAGCCCACGATTCCGACAGCGGTTGGGGATGCGAACCCCAACTGTATCCGTCGGATGACTATCCAGAGCGGATACGCGCGGGGGGCAGCCCTATGAAGTTCAGGCTCTAGATCCACGCTATGCGTGGATACCGCTCTTCTGTAGCGCCGGGCCATGCCCGGCGAACACGCCATCGTTCAATGCACTTCGTCGTGATACACGAACTTCGGCATTTCCCAGCGGTAGTGGATGGCCAGCAGGCGCAGGGCGAAGCCGCCCGCCAGGCAGCACAGGATGGCCGTGGCATCGGACACGTTCCAGTGCAGCAGCAGCAGATAGGCGGCGCCGGTCAGCAGCGCGATGATCGCGTACAGTTCCTTCTGGAAAATCAGCGGCACTTCGTTGCACAGAATGTCGCGCAGCACGCCGCCGAACGCGCCGGTCAGCATGCCGGCGATCAGCACGATCGGCGTGGCATGACCGGCCTCGCGTGCGATCGAGCAACCGATCAGGGTGAAGGCGATCAGGCCCAGGCCGTCGAGCACCAGGAAGGTGCGGCGGAAGTGGTGCATCCAGCGTGCGACCCAGGTGGCGATCAGCGCCGCGCACACGGTGAAGCCGAGGTACTCGGGATGTTTGACCCAGCCCAGCGGATAGTGGCCAAGCAGGATGTCGCGCAGTGAACCACCGCCGAGCGCGGTAACGCAGGCGATCATGACCACGCCGAACAGATCCATGCGGCGGCGTCCCGCGGACAGTGCGCCGGTCATGGCTTCGGCGGAAATGGCGATCAGGTAGATGATGGACAGCAACATGGAACAGGCTCCGGACGCGGTAGGGCCGGCCATGCGCGGACGCCGCCATTGCCTGCGCAATGACGGGATGACGATGACCGGTGCCGCTCCCGCTGTCCTTTTGCCTGAGAGTTCAGCGGCGTAGGCCGCGTGCCCCTTCGGCGGATCGTGCCGGGCATGCCCGGTGACCTCTCTCCAGCTCGGCGAGTCGAATGCATGGTTGGTGGGATTCCAGCCCACCGGCCTGAGCGATCATGGGAGCCTGCGCCTTCGGCGGGCGCCAGCGCGGCGCCTCTCTCCTGCATTCGCGGGCAGTATATCCGCTGCGGTGCAGCACGGCATAATCCCGGCATGTCCCCATCCCACCGCCCGTGGTTCCTGTACCTGCTCGAATGCCACGATGGCAGCTACTACGCTGGCATCAGCACCGACGTGGACGCGCGTTTCGCCGCCCATCGCGCCGGTACGGGGGCGCGCTACACCCGGGCCCGCCCGCCGCTGCGCATCCTGGCCGTGCGTGAGTACCCGGACCGCTCCGCGGCTTCGCGCGCCGAGTGGCAGCTCAAACGGCTGCCGCGCGAGCGCAAGCTGGCGTGGTTGCAGGCGCCGACCGAGGGAGTTCTTTAGAGACGGGCCGTGCTCGGCTCCGGCCCTCCGCCATCACTAGGTTCAGGACATTCACAACATGCGACGACAGGAACTCTGACCATGCGATTATCGCTGCGACCATCGACACAGGGATCGATCCGATGAAGGTCCGTTGGATGCTGCTGTTGACCCTCTGCTTGGCCCTGCAGGCCTGCACGCAGACACCGGCACCGCCGTCGCCGCTTCAGCACGGGCAGATCGGTACCGCCGCCGAGCTGGCCTCGCAGCGTGGCCTGACCGCGCCGAATACGCCCCGTTTACGCCGCGATCTGGTGCCGGCCGAACTGGTCGATCTGATTCCGCTCGCCGAAAAATGGGGCATCGGCGATGACCTGCTGCGCAGCGAGATGCAGGAACGTGCCACTGACGCGGAGAAGCAAGCGATGGGCGATGCATTGAAAGACCGTCATGCGCGTATCACCGCGTGGCTCGACAGCTTTCCGCCGGGGCAGTCAATGTCCGACGAGGCCGCTGCGTTCATGTATATGCAGGTGAGTGCTGACGAAATGGGCCTGATGCAGCAGTAGGTTCACACCATGTGGGGTCAGATCCCCACAGGAAAGGGATCCGACCCCGTTGCAGACCTGCGCTACCGTTTCGGCCGGCGGTCATCCTGGTCGTCGCCGAAGATGATGCGTGCGCTGCGCTGGTAGCTCCAGTACGCCACCGCCCAGTTCAGCAGCACCACGATGCGGTTGCGGAAGCCGATCAGGAAGAACACGTGCGCGGCCAGCCAGAACCACCAGGCCAGCACGCCCGACAGCTGCAGGCGCCCCAGGTGCACGATGGCGGCCATGCGGCCGATGGTGGCCAGGTTGCCGTAGTCCGCGTACTTGAAGGGCCCGGGCTCCGGCCTGCCGTGCAGGCGTGCACGGATGACCTCGGCCACGTACTTGCCCATCTGCTTGGCGGCGGGCGCTACGCCGGGCACGGGCTTGCCGTTGGCCTGGTTCACCGAGGCCAAATCGCCGGCCACGAACAGTTCCGGATGCCCGGGCAGGGTCAGGTCCGGCTGCACCTGCACGCGCCCGGCACGGTCCAGTGGCACGTCCAGCGTGCGCGCCAGCGGCGAGGCGGCCACGCCGGCCGCCCACACCACGGTGCGCGCCGGCACGAACTGGTCACCCAGCGTGAAGCCCTGGCTGTCGATGTTGCTCACCGGCGTTCCGGTCAGCACTTCCACACCCAGCTTTTCCAGCTGCCGGCGCGCCTTCAGCGAGAGCACTTCCGGGAACGAGGACAGCACGCGTGGACCGGCTTCCACCAGGCGCACCTTGGCGCTGGCCGGATCGATGTGGCGGAATTCATTGCGCAGCGTATGGCGTGCAATCTCGGCCAGGGTGCCCGCCAGTTCGACGCCGGTCGGGCCGCCGCCGACGACGGCAAAGCTGAGCCACGCCGCCTTCCTGGCCGGGTCCGGTTCGGCTTCGGCGCGCTCGAACGCCAGCAGCAGCTTGCGGCGCAGGGCAATGGCATCGTCGAGGGTTTTCAGGCCGGGCGCATCATCGGCCCACTGGTCGTTGCCGAAGTAGGCGTGAGTGGCGCCGGTAGCCAGCAGCAGGCTGTCGTAGTCCAGCGTGCTGCCGTCGGCCAGCCGCACCTGGCGGAGCTGCCTGTCGATGGCCACGACCTCACCGAGCCGCACTTCCACGTTGCGCTGGTGGCCGAGGATGTGGCGCAGCGGTGCGGCGATGTCCGGCGCTGACAGGCCTGCGGTCGCGACCTGGTACAGCAGCGGCTGGAAAAGGTGATGGTTGCGGCGGTCGACCAGGGTGATGCGGATGCGTTCGCGTGCCAGCGCACGGGTGGCCCAGAGGCCGGCAAAACCGCCGCCGACAACGACCAGGTGGGGAACGCGCTCACGACTCATCGACTCACTCCAGGGGGCATGGGGAACCGTCCGGCATCTTCGCACGGCGGCGGCCTGTCACGTCAGCGTGCGCGCGGATCGGCGATACTCGGATTCAGGCAACCGCCAGCGAGAGGCCCATGAGCGAACCGGAAAAGCGCATCGCCCTGTTGATCGACGCCGACAACGCGCCCGCATCGAAGATCGACGAAGTGCTGGCGGAGGTGGCCCGCTACGGCGTGGCCAATGTCCGCCGTGCCTACGGCAACTGGAAGAGCCCACGGCTGAAAGGCTGGGAGGCGGTGCTGCACGAGTACGCGATCCGGCCCATCCAGCAGTTCGCCTACAGCAAGGGCAAGAACGCCTCGGACATGGCCATGGTGATCGATGCGATGGACCTGCTGTACGCGCGCAACCTCGACGGCTTCGCCATCGTCTCCAGCGATGCTGATTTCACTCCAATGGTGATGCGTCTGTTGACCGACGGGGTGAAGGTGTATGGCTTCGGCGAAAAGAAGACGCCGGAACCCTTCGTCAATGCCTGTTCCAAATTCACCTATCTGGAAGCACTGGGCCAGGCCCATGCCAGCGTGCCGGAAGTGGAACAGGGCACGGCAGAGCCGGGTGCCATCGAGCCGGCCACCGGTGAAACGGGCAGCGGCGAGGAAGTGCGCCCGCGCAAGAGCGGCGCGGAAATGCGCAGCGATACACGTCTGGTGAAGATGCTGCGCCGCGCCGTGTCCGCAGCGGAAGGCGAAGACGGCTGGTCGCACCTGGGGCCGGTGGGCAGCCAGATCGCCAACCAGGCCTCGTTCGATTCGCGCAACTATGGCTATGGAAAGCTGAGTGATCTGCTGGCGGCGATCGGTCTGTTCGAACTGAAGAAGGATGGCAAGTCGTCCTACGTGCGCGCGCTGCCGAAGAAGAACCGGTAGCGCCGGGCCATGCCCGGCCGACGCCCCCGCGCATCATTCCGCACGCCCACATGTACACCGATCAGGCGTATCGTTGCCGCTCGCATTGCCCGCAAGGAATACCCGCATGTTGAAGATCTGGGGCCGTCGCAATTCCAGCAACGTCCGCAAGGTGCTGTGGTGTGCCGAAGAGATCGGCCTGCCCTACGAGTCCATCGAAGTGGGCGGCAGCCACGGTGGCACACAGACGCCGGAATACCTGGCGATGAACCCCAACAGCCTGGTGCCGGTGATCGAGGACCAGGGCCTGCCGCTGTGGGAGTCCAACGCCATCGTGCGCTACCTGAGCGCGCGCTACGCGCTGGGGACTCTGTACGCCGAGGATCCGATGGAACGTGCACAGGCCGAGAAATGGATGGACTGGAGCACTTCGCGGATGGCGCCGCTGTACAGCGATCTGATCTGGGGCATCATGCGCACCGCGCCGGCAGACCGCGACGAATCGCGGATCAATGCTGCCATCGTCCGCGCCGCCGATTACCTGGCGATGGCCGACGCGACGCTGGCCACGCAGCCGTGGCTGTCGGGCGCGACATTCGCGATGGGCGACATCCCGTTGGGTTCACTGGTGTACGCCTGGTATGAACTGCCGATCCAGCGTCCGGACCTGCCCCACCTGGCCGAGTGGTACGCCCGGCTGCGTGAGCGACCCGCTTACCAGCGCGGCGTGATGTCACCGCTGACGTAAGCGGGAATCGCGCGCGGTAACGGTAGCGCCGGGCCATGCCCGGCGGATTCCGCTTGCATTCAATACAGATCCGTCGGATCCACATCCAGCGACCAGCGCACCTTGCGGGCTTCCGGCAAGGCATACAGCTGCGGTACCAGCTGCGCCAGCACGCCGTGCAGAGGCGGGCGCTGTGCCGATGACAGCAGCAGCTGCGTGCGCTGGTAGCCGGCCCGGCGCGGCATCGGTGCCGGCATCGGTCCGTACGCTTCCACCAGCGCCTGTTCGCCCAGCAGTCGCCGTGCAGCCAGCAGGAACGCGTTGGCGTGCTCCACCTGCTGCGCTTCGGCACGCATCAGTGCCAGATGCGCGAATGGCGGGAAGCCGGCGGCCTGCCGCTGGTTCAGTTCGGCCTGCGCGAACGGGTGGTAGCCGCCGTTGACCAGCGTCTCCAGCAGGGGATGACCCGGATGGTGGGTCTGCAGCCACACCTCGCCCGGATCGCGGGCGCGCCCGGCGCGGCCGGCGACCTGGATCAGCTGCTGCGCGAGTTTCTCGCTGGCGCGGAAATCGGCCGAGAACAGGCCCTCGTCGATGCCGACCACCACCACCAGCGTGAGTCTGGGCAGATCGTGGCCCTTGGCCAGGATCTGCGTGCCGACCAGGATGCCGGCCTGGTCCCCCAGCTTGGCCAGCTGCTGTTCCAGCGCATCGCGGCGGGCGGTGGTGCCGCGGTCGATGCGCACCACCGGGTACTCGGCGAAAGCGGTGGTGAGGTGCTGCTCCAGCCGCTCGGTGCCGATTCCCTGTGGCTGCAGGGCCAGGCTGCCGCAGGCGGGGCAGGCCAGTGGCGCCGGTTGCCGCGCACCGCAGTGATGGCACTGCAGGCGACGGCCGCCACCATGCACGGTCATCGGCGCATCACAGCGCTGGCACGGCGCCGTCCAGCCGCAGTCATGGCACAGCAGTACCGGTGCGTAACCACGCCGGTTCTTGAACACCAGCACCTGCTGGCCGCGCTGCAGGTGCTCGCCGATGCCGGCCAGCACTTCGGCCGAGAGACCGTCCTGCAGGGGACGCTTGCGCACATCGAGGATGCGCACGCGTGGCGGCCGCGCGTCGCCGGCGCGCTGCTTCAGGCGCAGGTGCAGGTAACGACCGGCATAGGCGTTGTGCAGGGTTTCCAGCGACGGTGTCGCGCTGCCCAGCAGCACCGGAACCCCCAGCGCCTTGGCACGCACCAGGGCGAAATCGCGCGCGTGGTAGCGGATGCCGTCCTGCTGCTTGTAGCTGCCGTCATGTTCCTCGTCCACGATCAGCAGGCCGGCCTGCGGCAGCGGCGTGAACACCGCCGAGCGGGTGCCGACGATCACCCGCGCTTCGCCGCGCGAGGCGGCTGCCCAGACGCGCGCGCGCTCGTTGTCGTTCAATCCCGAATGCAGCGCATGCACGGCGATGCCCAGGCGGCCGCGGAAACGCGCCAGGGTCTGCGGCGTCAGTCCGATTTCGGGCACCAGCACCAGCGCCTGCCGGCCTTGGGCCAGGCAGTGGATGATCGCCTGCAGGTAGACCTCGGTCTTGCCGCTGCCGGTCACCCCATCGAGCAGGAAGGGCTGGAACTCCTCCGCGGCGTTGATCGCGGCAACGGCTTCGGCCTGGTCCGGATTGAGGGTCGGGCCGGGCAGCGGTTGCGCGTGCTGTGGCGCTACGCTCAGTGCAACGCGCTCGGCCAGTGCGCGCTTGCCGAGACTGCGCGCCGCGCTGCGCCAGTCCTCCATGCGCGCCCCCAGCACGTCCTCGTCCACGACGGCGTCGGCCAGCAGTTCCGCCAACTGCCGCGGGCGGCTGCCTGCGCGCAGCGTGCCGCGCTGCGCGTGGCCTGCGGCGGTCAGCTGCCAGCCCCAATGATGGGTGTCGGGCAGGGCTTCGCCGTGCCGCAGCGGCCCCGGCAGGGCCGTGCTCAGCACTTCGCCCAGCGGCGCGTGGGTGTATCGGGCCAGCCATTGCAGGCTCTGCCACAGTTCGCCCTGCAGCAGGGGCGCGGGGTCGCACCACGCGAGCGCCTGACGCAGGCCCTGGCCGTCGTCGGCCTGGCCGTGGCCGGCCACCACGCCGATGAGTTCGCGGTTGCCGAACGGCACCTTCACCCGGCAGCCGACCGCCACGTCCGGGGCATCGCCCTGCGGCGACAGATAGTCGAACAGGCGGGGCAGGGGGACGGGCAGGGCGACCTGCAGGGTCGGAATCGGGTCGAGCATCGGGGCAGTGTAACGGGCCGTGTGCACCCGCATGCCGCCCGGAAGGCCCACACGGGGGACGTCGCCGAATCATAAATGTCACCTAAATATCGGTGTCCATTGGAGATTCAGTCTTATCCACACGTTCTGTGGATAACACTGTGCGTTACCGGTCAACGGCTGCGCAGGACGCCGATGGCGACGGCCTCGCCCTTGGGTTGGTCAAAAAATCGCCATACTTTAAAATGTATTAAAATCAATATGTTATGTGTGAAACATTGCTGAAACAGAGTGAATTCAGCGAGATGTCGCGGTTTTGCCGGGCGCCAGCGTGGTGCTGTGCACAACCTGCAGCATGAAGTGCCCACGGACGCAAGTCCTGCCGGGCGCCGATGGCCTGCCGCTATCATGCCGGCAGACCTCTGGAGTGACCGATGACCGCTGTGCCCGCCCCTGTTTCCTCGACCGCGGCCGGTGCGCTGTCGGCGTTTCTGCGTGGCGTAGAGCGCCGTGCCCTGGTAGTGGCGGAGCTGCAATGCGGCGACCCGGCCCGGGCCGAGCAGACCCTGGTGGCGGTGATGCGCGCCTTCTCGGCCGTTGCCAGCGATCTGCCGATGGCACAGTGGCCGACCCGCTTCTGGACCCTGCTGGGGCAGCGGCAGGCACTGCGCGAGCCGGCCCCGGGCCAGTGGCCGCCGGCACTCGCCGCACTGGGCGGCATGGCACCGCTGCCACGGCTGGCCCTGCTGCTGCGGGTGGGCGGCAGCCTGGATGAGAACATCGCCACGCGGGTACTCGATCGTGATGAGGCCGGCTACCAGCAGCTGCTGGCCGATGCCTGCCCGCGTGATGCCCAGGGTCAGCCGGATGCCGTTGCCTGGCGCGGCCTGGCCGAACAGGTGCAGCAGCGCATCCGCGACCTGCCGGCGCAGCGCCTGCAGCAGCTGCAGCAGCCGGCAGCTGCCACCAGCAGCAATCCGCAGGCGCCGACGTCCAGCTGGAGGGCACCGCAGCGCGATGAACGGAGCGCTGCCAGCCCCCGGCGCCGGCGCCCCGATGCCCGACCGCGCTGGCGCGGGCCGGCGATCCTGCTGCTGACGGTGGCAGTACTGCTGGCAGCCGCTCTGGGCTGGCGCCATTGGAGCGGTCGGTCGCTGGTGAGCGATGCGCCGCTGCCGGAGGGGGTGGTTGCCGAGGCCGGCCCGGTCACGGTCGAGGCGCTGCCGCCGAGCACGGTCGCTGCCATGCCGCAGGCGGACAGCGCCCCGGCCAGCGATGACGCAGCACTGCTGGCCGACCGCGATTATCCGTTGCTGGCCGAGGCCGATCTGTATGCCTGGACGGCCGCCGGTGGTCCGCTGCCGGTGGACGAGTCGCAGACCAGGCCGAGCCGGCCAGAGCCGGCCAGCGCAGTGCTGGAAACCGCCGCCGCCGATGAATAAGTCCGTGATCACCAGCCTGCTGCTGGCCATCCCGTTGTCGCTGTCCGCAACGCCCCAGACCCTGAATGTTCCACTGCCACCCGCGCCGGCGGCCACGCCCGCGGTCCCGCCATCGGCGGCACCCACCGCGTTCGTCCAGCTCGACGCGCAGCAGCAGCGGCAGCGCCGCGCCGACTACGCCGCTTGGCGCGCGCTGCCGGAAAGCGAGCGCGAACGCATCCGTCAGGCGGCCACGCGGTTCGCCGCACTGCCGGCCGCACAGCAGGAGCGCCTGCGCTCGCAATTCCAGGCACAGGACCAGGCGTTCCGCGATGGCTGGCGGTTGGGGCCGCAACTGGGCGTGGAGTTTCCCAAGCTGCATGGGCTGTTCGGCTTCCTGCCACCGCAGCAGCGCGACAGTGCACTGGCCGTGCTGCACCAGCTCAGCCCGGCACAGCTGGCGCAGTTGGCGCTGGTGGCCCAGCGCACGCCGCCGCAGGAACGCGATGCGGTGCGCAGCGCGTTCCTCGCCGTACCTGCTGCGGAACGAGACGCCTGGCTCAAGCGCCAGGCCGGCCAGTAAGCGCGCGGTCAAACCCAGCGTTCACGCCATGTCATGGGAATGAACGCACCGCGCGCGTAAGATGACGGCCCGCAACCCGGTGCCTGTGCCCTTCGCGCGCAACCGCAGTTCGCGTTCTGCATCCCATGTCCAACGCAACCTCCACGCCGCGCTTCAGCAAGGAAGTCGGCGCCACCGGTCTGCTCGCCCTGCCGCTCGTGCTCGGGCATGTCTCCACCGGCCTGATCTCCTTCGTCGACAACGTAATTGCCGGTCATCACGCCACCTCAACCCTGGCGGCCGTGACCATCGGCACGGCCCTGCTCTGGCTGCCGATGCTGATTCCGATCGGCACGCTGATCTCGCTGACCGCCTCGGTATCACAGCTGCACGGCGCCGGCCGCGAGCGCGAGATCGGTCCGCTGTTCCGGCAGGCGTTGTGGCTGGCGCTGGGCCTGGGCCTGATCATGTTCACCTTCCTCACGGTGGTGCCGCCGCTGCTGCCCGCCTTCGGCATCGCGCCGGACATCGTGCCCGGCGCAACAGCGTTCCTGCATGCGGTGCGCTGGGGCGGGCCGGCGCTGACGCTGTACTTCTGCATGCGCTATCTCAGCGAGGGCATGCACTGGACGCTGCCGACCATGTTGATCGGCTTCGGCGGCCTGGTGGTGCTGGCGCCGATGGGCTACGTGCTGGCCAACGGCAAGCTGGGCTTCCCGGAGCTGGGTGCCGAGGGCCTGGGCATCGCCTCGGCGGTGATGATGTGGTTGCAGGCAAGCGCATTTGCCCTCTATCTGTGGCGTACCCGGCGATTCGCCCATCTGCAGCTGTTCTCGCACTTCGAGTGGCCGCGCTGGAAGGCGATCTGGGACCTGCTGCGCACCGGTCTGCCGATCGGCATCACCGTGCTGATGGAAGGTGGGTTGTTCATCGTCACCGCGCTGCTGATCGGCCGCCTCGGCGCCAACGAGGCGGCAGCCCACCAGATCGCGATCAACGTGGCGCAGCTGTGCTTCATGATCCCGATGGGCGTGGCCGAGGCCACCACGGTGCGCGTGGGTCATGCAGTGGGGCGGGGTGATGGCTTCGGTGTGCGTCGTGCAGCCTGGGCCGGCTACGCGATCATCATGGGTACACAGACGTTGTCCGCGCTGGTGCTGCTGTTCGGCCACGATGCCATCGTCGGGGTGTACACCAACGATCTGGCGGTGGCCGGCCTGGCCTCCACGCTGCTGCTGTACGCGGCCACCTTCCAGTTCCCGGACGGCATCCAGGTGCTGTCGGCCGGAGCTCTGCGTGGCCTGAAGGACACCCGCGTGCCGATGTTCATCGCCATGTTCGCCTACTGGGGCCTGGGCATGCCGCTCGGCGCCGGGCTCGGCCTGGGGCTGGGCATGGGCCCGCAGGGCATGTGGATCGGCCTGATCGTCGGCCTCACTGCCGCCGCCATCCTGATGGGCTGGCGCCTGCGTCGCAGCAGCCAGCGCATCGGCCAGTCCGCGCTGTCCTGACCCTCCGCCCGTCACCCCGTGACGGGCGATCCCCTGACTTGTGTCCGATGCCGCCTCACACGGCACCGGCTATGCTGTTACCACGGCAAGAAGCCATCCGGAGCGCTCCATGAATCAACCCGTGCCCCCGCTGCCCCAGGCGCGTCGCAATCCCGTCGCCAGTTTCTTCATCGGGCTGTGGGACGTCATGAATTTCACCCGCCGGTTGATCCTCAACCTGGTGTTCTTCGGCCTGCTGTTCCTGCTGCTGGTGGTGTTCGTCATCGCCGCCGGCATGGGCGCCGGCGCCAGCAAATCGCTGCAGGACCGCACGACCCTGGTGATCGCACCGGAAGGGCGCCTGGTCGAGCAGTTCAGCGCCGATCCGGTCAGCCGCGCGCTGGCCAAGGCCGTGGGCGACAACAGCGCCGAAGAGGTCCAGCTGCGTGACCTGGTCCGGGTGATCGAGTCGGCGCGCGAGGACAAGAAGATCGAGCGCGTGGTGCTGGAACTGGACAAGCTGCAGCCCTCCGGCTTCGCCTCGCTGCGTGAAGTCGCCGCCGCGCTGCAGAGCCTGCGCGCGTCCGGCAAGCAGCTGGTGGCCTACAGCGAAAGCATGGGCCAGTCGCAGTACCTGCTGGCTGCGCAGGCCGACGAGGTCTACCTGGATCCGATGGGATCGGTGGTGCTCGAGGGTCTGGGCCGCTACCGCCAGTACTTCCGCTCCGGCCTGCAGGACAAGCTGGGCGTGGACGTGCACCTGTTCAAGGTGGGCGAGTACAAGTCCGCGGCCGAGCCCTATGTGCTTGATGCTGCTTCGCCGGCGGCCAAGGAAGCCGACCTGTACTGGATGAACGACGTGTGGCAGCGCTATCTGGGCGACATCGCCAAGGCGCGCCGGCTGGATCCGGCGCAACTGGCCGCCGGCATCGATACGCTGCCCGAAGGCGTGGCGGCTGCCGGTGGCGATCTGGCCAAGTTCGCCCTGCAGCAGAAGCTGGTGACCGCGCTGAAGACCCGCGAGGAGTTCGAAGACCTGATGATCGAACGCGGCGTGGCCGATGAAGACGCTGAGGGCGGCTTCCGCAATGTCGATTTCGGTCGCTACATGGCCCTGCTCGACGCCCGCCGCAGTCCGGTGGATGCACGCCCGCAGGTGGCCGTGGTGGTTGCCGCCGGCGAGATCAGTGGCGGTGACCTGCCGGCCGGCCGCATCGGTGGTGAGTCCACGTCGGCGCTGCTGCGCGCTGCCCGCGACGACGAGCAGGTCAAGGCCGTTGTGCTGCGCGTGAATTCGCCGGGTGGCGAAGTGTTCGCCTCCGAGCAGATCCGCCGTGAAGTGGTGGCCCTGCAGGCCGCCGGCAAGCCGGTGGTGGTGTCAATGGGTGACCTGGCCGCGTCCGGTGGTTACTGGATCAGCATGAATGCCGATCGCATCTACGCCGATCCCTCGACCATCACCGGTTCGATCGGCATCTTCGGCATGATCCCGAACTTCAGCCGCGCGCTGGACAAGATCGGCGTGCATACCGATGGTGTCGGCACCACGCGCTTCGCCGGTGCGTTCGACGTCACCCGTCCGATGGATCCGGCGGTGGGCCAGGTCATCCAGACGGTCATCAACAAGGGCTACGCCGACTTCACCGGACGTGTCGCCGAAGCACGCAAGAAGCCGGTCGAGGCCATTGATGAGGTGGCCCGTGGCCGTGTCTGGAGTGGCGCGCAGGCAAAGGAACGTGGTCTGGTCGATGCCTTCGGTGGCCTGAAAGACGCCGTGGCCGACGCCGCCAGCCGCGCCAAGCTGGGCGGCGAAGACAAGTTCCGCGTGCGTTACATCGAAAAGGCCGCGACCCCGTTCGCGCAGTTCGTCAGTGGGTTTGCCGGCAGCCGTACTGGTGCCTGGATGCTGTCCGATTCGGGCGTGGCGCGGATGATGCTGGCGCGCACGATGCCGGAAGTGGATACCCAGCTGCGCTTCGTCGAGAACGCCGCGCGCGAGAAGGGTAACGGCGCTCCGGTAAAGACCCTGGCGTACTGCTTCTGCGGGTTCTGAGCACAGCCAGCCACGCGTAGCGTGGATCGACGGAAAACGCCCGGCCCTTGGCCGGGCGTTTTCGTTTGGCGGCGCTCCGCTGACGGCGCCATCGCGGCGATCAGCGCGCTGCGTCGGCTTCCGCGCTGCGCTCGCGCTCGGCGCCATCATCGACGGTCTTCTGCACGGCGCGCGCGCGATCGATCGGTTGCTGCGCTGCACGGGCCAGGGCTTGGGGTTCCGGCGGCCGTTCCGGGTCCGGTGCCGGTGGGCGTTGGCAGCCGGCCAGCAATACAGTCGCCGACAGCAGTACGGACAGGATCAGGATGCGCATGGCGGCTCTCCACGACGGGCGTGCGGCCAGTGTGGCACCGCCGGCAGGGGCGTGCCGTGAGCGCGTATCCTTTCTGCATCGGAACACAGCGGGCGCAGCCCGGGAGGACACATGACCCAGCAACGGTGGCGACTGGACGGGCAGACCGCACTGATCACCGGCGCCAGCGCCGGCATCGGCCTGGCCATCGCGCGTGAACTGGCCGGCTTCGGTGCCGACCTGATGATTGTCGGGCGCGACATCGACGCGCTGGAAACCGCGCGCGACGAGCTGGCCGACGCCTATCCCGACCAGCAGGTGCGCGCGCTTGCCGCCGACGTCTCCGACGACGAGGATCGCCGGCAGATCCTGGACTGGGTCGAGGACCATGCCGATGGCCTGCACGTGCTGGTCAACAATGCGGGTGGCAACATCACCCGCGCCGCCATCGACTATACCGAGGACGAGTGGCGCGGCATCTTCGAGACCAATCTGTTCTCGGCGTTTGAACTGTCGCGCTATGCGCATCCGCTGCTGGCACGTCACGCCTCGTCGGCCATCGTCAACGTCGGCAGCGTCTCCGGCCTGACCCATGTGCGCAGTGGCGTGGTGTACGGCATGAGCAAGGCGGCGATGCATCAGATGACCCGCAACCTGGCCGTGGAATGGGCCGAGGACGGCATCCGCGTGAACGCGGTGGCGCCGTGGTACATCCGCACGCGCCGCACCTCCGGGCCGTTGTCCGACCCTGACTACTACGAGGAAGTCATCGATCGCACGCCGATGCGCCGCATCGGTGAGCCGGAGGAAGTCGCCGCGGCCGTGGGCTTCCTGTGCCTGCCGGCGGCGAGTTATGTCACCGGCGAATGCATCGCCGTGGACGGCGGCTTCCTGCGCTACGGGTTCTGACCGTCACCGCGTTGGGCCCGCGCCACGCCGGCAGGTCCTCACCTCGGTACCGGGCAGTCGCTGGCCTCGAGCACGGCCTGCAGACGCTCGCGCTCGCTGCGCGCGGCGTCGAGGTTCTCCGGCGCGGCGAAGCGCTCG
Source organism: Stenotrophomonas sp. Steno-C15 (assembly GCF_056393265.1). Classification (NCBI taxonomy): domain Bacteria; kingdom Pseudomonadati; phylum Pseudomonadota; class Gammaproteobacteria; order Lysobacterales; family Lysobacteraceae; genus Stenotrophomonas; species Stenotrophomonas sp. Steno-C15. The sequence continues at coordinate 55,281 of NZ_JBWJPF010000008.1, read as the reverse complement.
CGCCCCCGGGCGTCGCGCAGGCGCTGCTGCCAGCTGCCGCAGCGCTGGATCTCGGGAACCTCCTCGCAGCGGTCGCGTACCACTTCGCAGCTGGCGGCATTGGCCGGGGTGACACCGCCAAGACCCTGTACGTCGAGCAGCACGCAGTGCGGTGGCGCCGCCTCGTACTCGTGCAGGTAGCGGCTTCCTTCCTCGCTGCTGCACTGGAAGATCGGCGGCAGCGGTGCCCGTGGCGCGGTGTCGCTGCGGCTTGCGGGGTCCGTCCGCAGCGGCAGCGCTGCGCTGTCCAGAATGGCGTCGCCGCCGCCAGCGGGTTCAACCATGCCCGCTTCCATGATGGTGCGCGCCTGGTCGAGCCGGCGCGGCGTGTCCGCCGCTGCCGGCGGCGGCGCTGACGACGTGGCGAGCTCCATTTCCTGGCCGGCGGGCGGCTCCACGCGCGGTGCCGGCGTCGCTGATGGCTCCGGTACCCGCTGGATCTGCTGCGTGCTGCCTTCGGGGCAGGGCGTGCGCTGCAGGGTAGGAACGTCGCTGCTGCTGAATGTGCAGCGGTAGATCACCATGTCCTCGGCGAACGCGTTTGCGGGCAGCAGCGCCAGAACCAGCCAGAGTGCTTTTCTCATGCGTGCAGCCTACACGGGCAGGGACTCAACGCTCGCAGTCGCGCGACAGGCGCGCATCGATACCGCGCTGTTCGTTGCTGATCGCGGTGCGCTCGCTCTGCAGCGCGCTGTTGTAGCGGCGGTCCAGCTCCCAGCGGCGATCGCGCAGGCGCGAACAGACTTCCTGCGGCGGCAGCGCATGGCAGGTGTCGCGGACCAGGATGTTGCCTGCCGGCACCTGCACGCCGACGCCGACCGCAGGTGGCCGGTAGAACGGCGGACCTCCGGCCGATGCGCCCGTGGCCGGGCGGGGCCCGGGATGGCCTGGCCCGAAATGGCCGCGCGGCGACCAGACCGTGGTCCACAGCGGGACCCAGCGTGGATTGCCTTCGTTGCTGTCGCTGGTGTAACGCTCGCCGTCGGCGGTAACGCATTCGTACATCGGTTGCGGAGGCTGGACGTGGACGTGCCGGACCTCGCGCTCGATCACGGCCGGCGGCGTGCTGGTTGCGGGCGCGGCGTCGCTGCGCACCACCTGCGGCGCCGGATCACGCGGCCGCTGCAGGTCGCGCACTTCCTGGCGGCCGCTGCTGCACGGCGTGTCCTGCAGTGCCACGGCGCCATTGCTGCCGACACAGCGGTAGACACGCACATCGTCGCCGGCGGTGGCGGTCAATGGCAGCAGCAGGCTCAGGCAGAGGGCGGCGCGCAGCGGGCTCATGGAGGCAGCGTGCGGGATCCGGCGGAGCGGCGCAATCCGCGCGTCCACAGGGCGGCTCAGGATCGCAGGACGTTGCCGCTGAGCGCATCGCGGATCGGCGTCGGCTGGGCCAGGCCGCCGGTCGGGCCGTCCAGGATACCGTCCAGCAGGCGCAGCAGGCGCGGATCCAGTTCCTCGCGGCTGCGTGCGGGCGGCTCGCCGGCCAGGTTGGCGCTGGTGGAGACCAGCGGCCCGCCCCACGCGTGGCACAGTGCCGCCACCAGCGGGTGGGCGCTGATGCGCACCGCGATGCCGCTGTGTTCGCCGGTGATCCAGCCTGGCGCGCGTGATCCGGCAGGAAGAATCCAGGTGTTGGCGCCGGGCCAGCTGGCCAGCACTGCACGCTGACGCTCGTCGGGCAACGCCTGCAGGCGTACCCAGCCTTCCAGCTGCGCCAGCTCGGCGGCCACCAGGATCATGCCTTTCTCGATCGGCCGCTGCTTCAGCCGCAGCACCGTGTGCACCGCCGCTTCGTGCGACGGGTCGCATCCCAGGCCCCAGACCGCTTCGGTGGGATAGGCGATCACGCCGCCGGAGCGCAGCAGGGTGACGGCAGAATCCAGGGTGAGTTCTTTCATGGTGGCGACCGGCCCGGCATGGGCCTTCATTATCCTCCCACCGCGTGCAGATGGGGTGGACCGGCGCCATCGAGGCGGCGGCGGACCGGGTACTGCACTGCCTGCGCCCGACCCATGGCCGGGCGCTGTCCCGCATCAGGCTTTCTTGACGACCTTCTTGGCCGCTTTCTTCGCCGGTGCCTTCTTGGCGGCGGCCTTCTTTGCCGGCGCCTTTTTCGCGGCCGCCTTCTTGGCCGGTGCCTTCTTCGGCGCGGCTTCCTTCTTCACCGCTGCCTTCTTCGCCGGTGCCTTCTTGGCAGCGGCTTTTTTCGCGCCGAAGCCCTTGCGCACCGGCTTGCCGGTTTCTTCCATCAGCTGCTGCACTTCGGCCAGCGTCAGCGAGGCGGGCTCGCGGTCCTTGGGAATCTTGCCGTTCATCCTGCCGTCGCTGATGTACGGGCCGAAGCGGCCATTCAGCACCTGGATGTCGCTGCCTTCGAATTCCTTGATGATCCGGTTGCGCGCGATCTCTTCCTTCTCTTCGATCAGGAAGACGGCGCGGGCCAGGTCGATGGTGTACGGGTCGTCTTCCTTCTTCAGCGAGGCATAGGTGCTGCCACGCTTGGCGAACGGGCCGAAGCGACCAATGCCGACGCTGACCGGTTCGCCCTTGTCCTCACCCAGCGCGCGCGGCATCAGGAACAGCTCCAGCGCGTCTTCCAGGGTGATGGTGTGCATCGACTGGCCCGGGCGCAGCGAAGCGAACTTCGGCTTCTCCTCGGCATCTTCGGCGGTGCTGCCGATGGCGGCGTACGGCCCGAAGCGGCCCAGGCGCACGCTGACCGGCTTGCCGGTCTTCGGGTCGGTGCCAAGCTCGCGCGCACCACTGGCTTCGGCACGATCGACCGATTCCTTCTTGTCCTCGACCAGCTCCTTGAACGGCTCCCAGAAGCGTGACATCAGCGGGATCCACTCTTCCTCGCCGCGCGAGACGGCGTCCAGCTCGTCTTCAAGCCTGGCGGTGAAGTCGTAGTCCACGTACTGGGTGAAGTGGCTGGACAGGAACTTGGACACTGCACGACCGACGTCGGACGGACGGAAGCTGCGACCTTCCATCTCCACGTACTTGCGGAACAGCAGGGTCTGGATGATCGAGGCGTAGGTCGAGGGACGACCGATCCCGTACTCTTCCAGCGCTTTGACCAGTGCCGCCTCGGTGAAGCGGGGCGGCGGCTGGGTGAAGTGCTGCTCGGCCAGGATGCGTTCCAGCGGCACGCGGTCGCCGGGCTTCATCGCCGGCAGCTTGCGGCCTTCGTCCTCGTCTTCGGCGCTCTTGCTGTCCTTGCCTTCCTCGTACACGGCCAGGAAGCCGGGCACGACCACGGTGGTGCCACTGGCACGGAAGACGTGTTCGCTGCCGGCCGACAGGTCGACGCTGACGGTGTTGAGCGTGGCCGGAATCATCTGGCACGCTACCGCGCGCTTCCAGATCAGTTCGTACAGCCTGCGCTCGTCGTCGGTCAGGAACCGCGACACCTGCGCCGGCGTGCGCAGCGCCGAGGTCGGTCGCACCGCTTCGTGCGCTTCCTGGGCGTTCTTAGACTTGGTCTGGTAGGTGTTGGGCTGGTCCGGCAGCGAACCGATGCCGTAATCGCGGGCGATCACGTCGCGGATTTCCGCCAGCGCATCCTGAGATAGGTTGACCGAGTCGGTACGCATGTAGGAGATCAGGCCGACCGTGCCCTCATCGCCGATTGCCACGCCTTCGTACAGCTTCTGCGCCACCTGCATGGTCTTGCGGGTGGTGAAGCCGAGCTTGCGCGAGGCTTCCTGCTGCAGGGTGGAGGTGGTGAACGGCGGCGCCGGGCGGCGCTTGCGCTCCTTGCTGGCCACGTCGGTGACGTGCAGCGAGCCCTGCGCCGCCTGCTGGATGCGCAGGCGGGCGGCCTCGGCGGTATCGCCGTCGGTGATGGTGAACTGTTCGAACTTCTGTCCGTCCAGCTTCACCAGCTTGGCATTGAAGTGTTGCGACGGGTGCGCGCATTCGGCGGCGATGGACCAGTATTCGCGCGCGATGAAGGCTTCGATCTCTTCCTCGCGCTCGACGATCATGCGCAGTGCCGGGCTCTGCACGCGGCCGGCGGACAGGCCGCGCTGGACCTTGCGCCACAGCACCGGCGACAGGTTGAAACCGACCAGGTAGTCCAGCGCACGGCGTGCCTGCTGGGCGTCCACCAGGTCGCTGGCAATGGCCCGCGGCTGGTTGATCGCTTCCTTGATGGCGCGCGGGGTGATCTCGGTGAAGACCACGCGCTGCATCGGCTTGTCCTTGACCAGCCCGCGCTCCTTCAGGATCTCGGCGATGTGCCAGCTGATCGCCTCGCCTTCGCGGTCCGGGTCGGTCGCCAGCAGGATGTCATCGGCGCCCTTGGCCGCCTTGGCGATCGCATCGACGTGCTTTTCGTTCTTGTCGATCACCTCGTAGTGCATGGCGAACCCGTTGTCCGGATCGACCGCGCCTTCCTTCGGGATCAGATCGCGCACGTGCCCATACGAGGCCAGGACGGTGTAGTCCTTGCCGAGGTATTTGTTGATCGTCTTGGCCTTGGCCGGCGATTCGACGATGAGCAGGTGCTTGGGCATGGCAGCAGTGTCTGTGGGGCGAGCCGCAGGGGAGGGGCCGCTAGGGTGGAGCAAACGGCCGCATTAGTGAAGCGGCCACGGGCAAATCCATAAACTGAACGCCCGGTTGGGTGCCGGGCGTTCAGGTTTCCTTATTAGAGGAATCACGCCCGGACGCTCCATGTCAAGCGCCCAGGCGTGAGGATGGCCGGTCAGGAGGCCATCTTGGCGATGAATCCGATGGCCGCCACCATCAGGACCAGGCCGGCCAGGGCCAGCAGGGCGGTGATGACCAGGACGGCGATGGTGACCACGCCCAGCTCGCGGCGTTGCAGCTGCGGCTGGTCGGTGAAGGCCCAGCGGTCCACCACCAGGGTGTCGCACATCATGTCGTGCAGGCCCTGCTTGCGCTCGGTGAACGCGGCCATCAGGTAGCCGATGCACAGGATCAAGCCGCTCAGCACGGCGGCCCAGTAGCGTCCGAAGGCACGTCCCACGGTCAGCCGGTCACCGTTGCTGCGCACGACCTTGATGCCGACGGCCATCTTGCCCAGGGTGGCACCGCCGCGCGAGGCGTGGAACCAGGTGTAGTACACCATGGAGATCACCAGGTTGAGCAGGCCGCTGACCAGCTGGCCCATGATCTCGATGGCCGACTCGCCGCTGCCGGCGGCCCCCATGCCCGCACCCAGTGCCAGGGCGGAAATGACGCCGATGATCGTGCCGGGGATGAGCAGCACGAAGTAGTCGATCACATAGGCAGCCACGCGCTTCCAGAAGCCTGCGTACACCACTTCGCCGCCCATCACCGGCTGTGCGTGGCCGGCCATGGCTGCGGTGCCCGGCGCGCTGTAGGGCGAACTGCTGAGCGCGCCGGTGCCGGGCAGCGGCGCCGTGCCGTTGTCGATGGCCTGGTAGTCGCTGCGCAGGTCGAAGCCGCCACTGTCAGCGGCCGTGGTGGCGCTGGCCAGGGTCTGCAGGCCGAGCTCGTCGACCACCTGCCGCAGCGCGGCCCATTGCGCCATGCCCTCACGCCAGACCAGCGTATCCAGTGTCAGCTGGCCGCGCTGGAAGCGCTGGCGGATGTCCTCGACCGGCAGCGGTCCCTGGCGTTGCTGTCCTTCGGCGAAATACCACTCAGTCATTGTGTGTCCCTCCTGGGTCGTCCTTGCTTGGGGTGCTGTGCCGATGGCTCAGCCGCGGCACTGCTGCGGCAGATACTTGTCGTTGCTTTCGCCGCTGCATTCCCAGCGGCCGCTGTCGCGGTCGTATTCCAGCCACAGCAGATCGCCATCGATGGTCTTGCCGGGCGCGGCCAGCGTGGCTTCGATACCGCAATGACCGTTGTTGAAGCGGCCGATGTGGACCGCTGACAGGCCTGCGGCGGAGAAGTCCCCCGGCGCCGGGAAACCGGCATCGTTGGCACCCGGGCAGCGTCCTTCCTCGTCGGCGAAATGCTGCACCTGGTCCTTCAGTGGTTGCAGTGCGGTCAGCGACGTGGCGACCTTGGAGCGCAGGGTGTAGTCGTTGTAGGCAGGCAGCGCGATGGCCGCCAGGATCGCCACGATGGGTACCACCACCAGCAGCAGTGCCCCGCCGATGATGGCGGTCAGGGCGCAGCCGGACAGGCCCTTCTTCGGTGGCGGCAACGCGGCCGCGGGCGCACTGTGGGCATAGGGGGTTGCCGCCGGCAGTACCGGAGGCTGCGGGGCAGGGGGCTGCAGCCCGGGTTCGTCGCGGGCGGCATCGACGGCCGGTACGATCAGGCCGAGCTCATCCACCACGCTGCGCAATGGCTGCCATTGCGGCAGCCCATCGCGCCACACCAGGGTGTCCAGGCTGATCTGATTGTTGCGGAACAGCTCGACAAGCTGTTCTGCCGGCAGCGGGCCTTGCTGCCGGTTGCCTTCTGCATGGAACCACTCGCTCACGGGGTACGCTCCTGAATGCGCTATGCCCCAAGTGTACGGTCAGTGCAGGGGTTCTGGCTCGTCCATGAACATCTGCGTTTCCATCCAGGCGTAAGCCGCCTCGGCGCCGGGCTGGTTGAACAGCACCATCAGCACGACCCATTTCAGATCGTCCAGGTCCAGTTCGTCCTGGTCCAACGCCATCGCCCGGTCCAGCACCAGCTCGCGCTGGTCGGCATCGAGGATGCCGTGCTGCTCCAGGTACAGCAGGAAACCGCGGCATTCCACGTCCAGCTTGTCCAGCTCGGGCCCGTGATAGATGCGCACCGGGCCATCGACCCGCGCCTGGGCCACACTCGGACGCTGTGCCGCCAGGGCATCGAGCCAGTCGAATGCCTTGTTGATCTCGGTAGGACTGAATCCGGCCTGGATCAGGCCGTTCTGGAGCGAATCGCGGTCACGGATCAGGTCCGCATCTTCGCTGAAATAGTGTTCAAACAGGTACAGCAGTACATCCAGGATGCTCTCTTTCATTGCCCCTCGGCCTGCGTCGCGCGACGCTGTGGAGGTGAAGAAACTAGGGAGTTCGACAGTAGCGGCCGTGTACGCAGACCACGATTCCCGCAAGTTCCATGGCCAGCAGCATGGAGGACACCTGCGGCGCCGTCAATCCACAGCGCGTGATCAGTGAATCCATACTGATTGGGTCAAGGTCCAGGGCCTGCCACAACCGCTGGTAGTCAGGGTCGCCGACCCAGCGTGCCGGCAGGTCGGCTGGCACTGCCTGTTCAGTGGGGGTGGCCAGCCGCGATTGCAAGGCCGGCAAGTGCTGGCGCAGGGCCGGGGCCAGCAGCTCCAGCACGTCCTCGGGCCGTTCCACCAGGGCGGCTCCCTCGCGGATCAGGCGATGGCAGCCGGCTGCCCGCGGATTGAGCACCGAGCCGGGCACGGCGCATACCTCGCGACCGGCCTCGGCGGCCAGGCGCGCCGTGATCAGGGCGCCGGACCGGTGCGCCGCCTCGATCACCACGGTGGCCAGGGCCAGCCCGGCCACCAGCCGGTTGCGCGCCGGAAAGTGGCCGGGACGGGCAGCCGTGCCGGGCAGGTACTCGCTGAGCACGGCGCCCTCGGCGCCGATCCGGGCCTGCAGTGGCGCATGGTGGTCCGGATAGGCACGGTCGGGGCCCGTTCCGATGACGGCAACGGTACTGCCGCCGGCGTCCAGCACCGCAAGGTGGGCGGCCGCATCGATACCGGCCGCCAGCCCACTGGCGACCGCCAGTCCGGCTTCGGCGAAGCTGCCGGCAAAACGCGCCGCCAGTGCCCGACCGGCCGGTGTGGGTGAGCGGCTGCCAACCACCGCCACCGCCGGGCGCCAGGCCAGGCCGGGGTCGCCGGCCACGAACAGCGCCAGCGGCGGGTTGGGGACCTCCGGCAGCAGGGGCGGGAAGGCCGGGTCGGTAACGGCCAGCAGGTGATGGTGGTCGTCCTGCAGCCAGTGCAGGGCGGCTTTCGACCGCTGCGCATCGGGGCGTTCCAGTGCCGCGCACTGTTCCGGGGTGCAGCCATGGGCGCGCCAGCCGGCCACGCCCAGCGCAAGGGCCGCTTCGGCGCTGCCCGCGCCCTGCAGCAGTGCCCGCCGCGGCGCCAGCGCGCCTCCCGCCATCACCAGGCGCACCAGCGCCTCATCTGCCTGCTTGGTCATCCCCCCACTATCGACCGCAGACAACAAAGGCGCCCTAGGGCGCCTTCGCGTACGGCTGTCAGGGATGTTCCCGGCAACCCTACTTCGTGTCCGGATGCAGCGCGCTGTAGCCCACTCGTACAGGCTTCACGCCCTGCATCACCAGCGCATAGCTCACGTTGTCGAAGGTGCGGAACACCATCGCATGCGCGGCGTACTCGTCGGGCAGCGAGACCCGGCCGGCGCCGGTACTGAGCGAATCATCCATGCGCGAGGACCCCGGGTACTTCATCCGGTGCGCGACGTGGCGGCCCGGCCGCCACAGCGAGAACACGGTGCCGTTGTCCACGCCCTGCGCGCGGCCCGCCGAAATGGCGATCACATCGCGTGGCCCGCCAACGCTGAACATGTCGGTCACCGCGAGCACACGCACGTCCACGCCCTCGACGCCCGCCGCCGGCACATGCGGGACGAACTGCAGGTCGTAGGGCCTTGCCTCGACCGGCACCAGCCGGTCGCCGGCGCGGACTTCACGCCCGCCGCTGTTCTTGTCCAGCACCAGGGTGGACGCCTCGACCTTGCCGCCGGCAACCTGGGTGATGGTGCCCGTCCCGACCTGCATCAGCTCGTAGCCCAGCATCTGGTGCGCACGTCGCGTCGGCGCGTTGTAGGCCCGCCACAGGTTGCCGCTGCCGGGGGTGACCTCGCCATTGGCGGTCAGGTCCTCGGTGGGCTTGGGCACGCCATAGCGCACGGTCGGGCGGACCACGGCCCAGCGCTGCCCGACCTGGGCATCGGCCAGGCGCACGTACACGGCTTCGCCACTGCTGGCGCGCAGGCGGTCTTCTTCCAGGCCCGCCACGTAGGGCAGGTGGTCGATGCGGTCGACCACGCTCAGCTGCTTCAGGAACGGCTCGACCTGGGCCAGCGGAATGGCATCGATCGGGGCCTCCTGGCGGGGCCCGGGCTGGGCCGTCACACGGTCCAGGTAGGCCAGGCTCAGCACGTCACCCGGATAGATCAGGTGCGGATTGGCGATCTGCGGGTTGGCCTGCCAGATCTCCGGCCACAGCCAGGGCTTCTGCAGGAAACGCGCGGCGATATCCCACAGCGTGTCCCCTTTTCGGACCACATAGGTATCCGGGTGCCCGCCATTCACTTCCACGGCGGTAGCATAGGCAGCCACGGTCAGCATCGCCGCGGCGACGACCGTACGAAAACGAAGCAACATAGGTGTGAAGCCCTGATTCCCCAACAGGTCCGCGCACTATAGTCCAGAAACCGGGGCGCAAGGCAAGCGTTGCAGCTAGAATCTGCGACGTATGCCGGCGTGCCGGCCCCCTATCCGGAAACTGCCATGGCCCTCCTCCCGATTCTTGAGTTCCCCGATCCGCGCCTGCGTACCAAGGCCGCGTTGATCGACGCCGCCGAAGTGACCACGCCGGCCTTCCAGGAACTGGTCGACAACATGTTCCAGACCATGTACGACGCGCCGGGCATCGGCCTGGCCGCTACCCAGGTGGACGTGCACAAGCGCTTCATGGTCATCGATGTCAGCGAAGAGAAGAACCAGCCGCTGGTGTTCATCAACCCGGAGATCGTCGCCAAGGACGGGGGCCGGGTGTACCAGGAAGGGTGCCTGTCGGTGCCGGGCATCTTCGCCGACGTGACCCGTGCCGACACCATCACCGTGAAGTTCCTTGACCGCAATGGCCAGGAACAGCAGATGGAGGCCGGTGAAGTGCTGGCCACCTGCATCCAGCACGAGATGGATCACCTGGACGGCAAGCTGTTCATCGATTACCTGTCGCCGCTCAAGCGCGAGATGGTCCGCAAGAAGCTGGCCAAGCAGCGCAAGCACGTGGCGTGATCGCCGCTCCGGGCCGCCCGCAGGGGTGGCCCGTGCCCGCGCGCAGCGCGTGGGCTGTACGGCGCCGGCCGACGGCGCCGTTTTCTTTCCTGCACGAATCCATCCTGCAAGTGGGGTAGCCATGAGGATTGTCTTTGCCGGTACGCCGGAATTCGCGGTGTCATCGCTGCGCGCAGCGGCGCGCCACCACGAGGTCGTGGCCGTCTACACCCAGCCTGACCGTCCGTCAGGCCGTGGTCGCGGCCTGGCCCCCTCGCCGGTGAAGCTCGAGGCGGTGGCCCGCGGCATTCCGGTGTACCAGCCCGAATCGCTGAAGGACGAAGCGGCCCAGCAGCAGCTGCGTGACCTGAAGCCGGACCTGATGGTGGTGGTGGCTTACGGCCTGATCCTGCCCAAGGCCGTGCTGGCCATCCCGACCTACGGGTGCTGGAACGTGCACGCTTCGCTGCTGCCGCGATGGCGCGGTGCGGCGCCGATCCAGCGCGCGATCCAGGCAGGTGACGAGACCACGGGCGTGTGCCTGATGCAGATGGAAGCCGGACTGGATACCGGCCCGGTGCTGCTGCACCAGGCGCTGCCGATCGCGGCCACCGATACCGGCGGCCAGCTGCACGACAAGCTGGCCGAGCTGGGTGCGCAGGTGTTGTCCGATGGCCTGGGACTGCTGCGCGCCGGCATCAAGCCGATCGCGCGGCCGCAGCCGGAGCAGGGCGTGACCTACGCACACAAGCTGGACAAGGCCGAGGCGAAGCTGGACTGGGCGCAGGATGCAGCGCTGCTGGCGCGGACCGTACGCGCGTTCAACCCGTGGCCTGTCGCCGAAGCAACGCTGGCCGGCGAGCGCGTGCGCATCCATGGCGCCGTGGCGCAGGCGATGGAGCACGGCCAGGCACCGGGATCGGTACTTGCTGCCGGCCGCGAAGGCATCGACATTGCCTGCGGCCAGGGCGCGCTGCGCCTGCGCGTGCTGCAGCGCGAAGGTGGCAAGGCGATCACTGCCGCCGATTACCTCAACGCCCGTCGCGACCTGCGCGTGGGAGCGTAAGCGGTGACGAAACAGAATGACTTCTCCATCGCCAGGGCGGCGCCGGGTGCAGCCACCCGCATGCTGGCCGCACGCGTGCTGGCCCAGGTGTTCACCCGTGGCCGTTCGCTGAAGGCGGAACTGGCGTGGGCCCTGCCGAAGCTGGCCGACAGCCGTGATCGGGCGTTGCTGGAAGCGCTGTGTTTTGCCGTGCTGCGCCGTCGCAGTACCTATGACGCGGCATTGCAGGCGTGGATGCAGAAGCCGCTCTCGGCGCGCGATGCAGACCTGCGCACGCTGCTGATGGTCGGCTTCGCCCAGCTGGACGTACTGGAACTGCCGGCGCACGCGGCCCTGTCGGCCACCGTCGACGCAGCGCGTGCGCTGGGCCGTGAGCGCCAGGCGGGCCTGGTCAATGCCATCCTGCGCCGCGCCCAGCGTGAGGGATTCCCGGAACAGCCGGCCCGCGATGCATTTCCGTCCTGGCTGGCCGAGGCCATCGAGCGCGACTGGCCGGCGCAGGCCGAGGCGATCTTCAGCGCCAGCCTGCAGCCTGCGCCGCTGTGGCTGCGCGCCAACCGCCAGCACGGTGGCCGCGAGAAAGTCCTGGCCGTGCTGGCCGAGGCCGGTATCGTCGCCGAGCCGAGTCCGCTCAGTGCGGACGCGTTGCGGCTGGCGACGCCGGTCGCTGTCAACCAGCTGCCCGGCTTCGCCGAGGGCGCGCTCTCGGTGCAGGATCTGTCCGCGCAGTGCGCGGCCGATGCGCTGGCGCCGGCCGCCGGGGCGCGGGTACTGGATGCCTGCGCCGCACCGGGCGGCAAGTCGGCGCACCTGCTGGAGCGTGATCCCAGCCTGCGCCTGCTGGCGCTGGACATCGACGCCCGTCGCCTGGCGCGTGCCCGTGACACGTACGCGCGCACGGGTGTCGGTGAGGGCGCACAGACCCTGGCGGCAGACGCCAGCGATCCTGGCGCGTGGTGGGATGGCACGCCGTTCGATGCGATCCTGCTCGATGCGCCCTGTTCGGCCACGGGCGTGATCCGCCGCCAGCCGGATGTGATGTTCCACCGCCGCGCCGAGGACATCGATGCGCTGGTCGGCGTTCAGGCCCGGCTGCTGGAGGCATGCTGGTCGATGCTGCGCCCCGGTGGCGTCCTGCTGTATGCCACGTGCTCGATCCTGCGTGCGGAGAACATCGAGCAGATCCGCGCGTTCCTGAAGTGGCACCCGGATGCGGTGGCGCAGCCGTTGGACGAGGCGTTCGGGCTGGATTGCGAAGGCATTGCACGCCAACGACTGCCCGGTGACAGCGATGCTGACGGATTCTTCTACGCGCGTCTGCTAAAAGCGGTGTGAATCCGCTGCCGTTCAAGTCCTCATGCTGAAAACCCGCGCGTCGCGAGAGACGTGGTTGTTCGTGGTGATGGCCCTGCTGGTGCTGGGGGCTGGACTCGGCCTGCGCGATCCCTGGCCGTCGGATGAGCCGCGCTTCGCGCTCGTCGCCAAGCAGATGGTGGACAGCGGTCACTGGTTGTTCCCGCATCGCGGCCTGGAGCTGTACTCGGACAAGCCGCCGATGCTGATGTGGTGGCAGGCCACGCTCTATCACCTGATCGGCGATTGGCGGCTGGCGTTCCTGCTGCCCTCGCTGATCGCCGCGCTGGGCACGTTGTGGTGCGTGGTCGATCTCGGCGGTCGGCTGTGGACGCGACGCGTCGGCCTGTACGCAGGCTGGGCACTGCTGTTCGCACTGCAGTTCACCTTCCAGGCGAAGAAGGCACAGATCGATCCGCTGGTGGTGCTGTTCATCACCCTGGCCAATTACGGGCTGCTGCGCCACCTGCTGCTGGGCCCGGCATGGCGCTGGTGGTGGCTGGGCTGGTTCTTCGCCGGGATCGGCGTCATCACCAAGGGCGTGGGCGTGATCGCCCTGCTGATGCTCGTTCCGGCCGTGATCGGCTCGGCGCTGCGGTGGAACGGTGTGCGCCTGCATGCGCGCGACCTGCGCTTCTGGCTGGCGCCGCTGGCGTTCCTGCTGGCCGTGGCGCTGTGGCTGCTGCCGATGGTGCTGGCGGCGCTGGCGACCGGGCTGGACGAGTACCGCGGCTACATGGACGACATCCTGTTCCAGCAGACCGCAGGGCGTTATGCCCAGTCCTGGGACCATCACCAGCCGTGGTGGTACTTCCTGGCGATCATGCCGTCGATGTGGATTCCCGCGTTCCTGGCACTGCCGTGGGCGATTCCGGCCTGGCGCCGCCGGCTGCAGCGACGCGACGCGCGCTACCTGCTTCTGCTGGGGTGGTGGTTGCTGATCGTGCTGTTCTTCTCGATTCCCGAGGGCAAGCGCGATGTGTACATTCTCCCTGCGCTGCCGATGTTCTGCCTGGCCCTGGCGCCGCTGCTGCCCGGCCTTCTGCGCCGTCGCGACGTGCAGGCACTGCTGGGGCTGTTCACGCTGGCCCTGGCGCTCGGCACGCTGCTGGCAGGCGCACTGGCATTGCTGGGCGAGCCGGGATTTGAGTCGAGGCTGGAGCACGAACGTGGTCTGGCACCGGGCGTGATGGATGCGTTGGCCTGGGCGGCGCTGGCGATGGGCGCCTGCGGTGTGGCCAGCCTGTTGCTGTCTGGCCGTGGCCGGCGTCATCTGGCCATGGTGTCGACCCTGGCCACGGTGTGGGTGCTGTACAGCCTGGTGGGCTACCCGCTGTTGAACGATTCGGGTTCGGCGCGGGGCCTGATGCGCCATGTGGGGGAGCGCATCGGCCCGCAGGCCGAGTTGGGCCTGGTGGCCTGGAAGGAACAGAACCTGCTGATGGCCGATCGACCGGCGGCCACGTTCGGCTTCAACACCCCCTGGGATGAACAGCTGCAGGCGGCGACGCGCTGGCAGCGGCTGGTGCCGGCGCGGCGATGGCTGCTTGTGCAGGAGGACGCCCTGTTGCCGTGCGTGGACCGCGACCGGGCCGAACCGGCGGGCGTGGCCAATCGTCGCCGCTGGTGGCTGGTGCCGGCGGAGGCGGTGGTCGCGCCCTGCCAGGCCAGCGATCGCGAGCGCGAACGTGAACGGCGTTTGCAGGAACGGGGATAACGACCTGTGTCCACGCTTGTCCAGACTGCCCAACAGGCGACAAAGGCAGTAAAACAGCACACTGGGAGTGGCCGTTGTGGCCGCCCCCGTTCTTCCCGCACACCCGCAGCGAAACTTCCGACGTGCCAGCTCCACCGGACAACCTGAACCCCGCGGCCGGCGACCTGCCGGGTGCCCCCGTCGGCGGTCGGCAGCGCACGGCGCACTGGCTGGCGCAGATCGGTCTGTTCTGCCTTCCGGCGCTGGTGCTTACCGTGCCGATCAACCTGCTTCCGTATGGCCTGTTGCTGCTGGCCAGCACGCTGCTGGCGCCGGAACTGCTGTGGCGCGCCCGGCACATGGGCGGGCAGCCGGTGAAGGTGCTGACCTGGCTGATGCTCGCGGTGCTGGCACTGGGCCTGCTGTCGGTGCTGCTGTTCGAGCAGGGGCTGCGCGATGTCGACAACCGCTCGCGCTTCGTGGTGATCCCCTGGATCGCCCTGTGGGTCTGCGCGTTGCGCCCGGACCTGCGCTGGCTCTGGCGTGGCGCGCTGGCCGGGCTGCTGGTCACCTTCGCGATGTCGCTGTGGCAGGTACTGCAGGGGGCTCCGCGTGCGGAGCTGTTCACCAATGCCATCGTGCTGGCCGACATCGTGATGGTGCTGATGGTGCTGCTGGTGTTCTGCCGACCTTCGCGACGCTGGTCGCTGGTGATCGTCGGCATGGCGGCCGGCTGTGGAACCATCGTGTTGACCGGCAGCCGTGGCGTGTTCGCGGCGTTGCTGGCTCTGCTGGTGGTGCTCGCGCTGAGCCTGCGCTGGCGGACCGGCACCGCCCGCCTGTCGGTGCTGGCAGGCATGTTGGCGATTGGCGCCACCCTGCTGCTGTCGGTGCCCGAGCTGCGTCACCAGGTGCGGCTGAGCGAGCTGCACAGCGACATGCAGCGCATGGAGCAGGGCGACAGCGACTCTTCCGCCGGTGCCCGCGTGGAGCGTCTGCAGGTTGCCTGGGATACCTTCCTGGACCACCCGCTGGTCGGTGTCGGAATCGGCCACTTCGATGACGCGATGCAGCGTGTGCCAGTCTGCCGCGAGAACCCGGACGAACAGCGCTGCCACCTTGGCCATGCCCATAACGACGTAGCCGAATGGGCCGCCACCCAGGGCATGCCCGGCCTGCTGCTGCTGCTGGCGGTGTATGGCGTTCCGCTGTGGGTGTTCGTGCGCCTGCATCGGCGCAGCGGGCGCAGTACGTTCCGCGGGCCTGCCGCGGCCGGGATCATGATCGTGACCACGTACGTGCTGTGCGGGCTGACCCAGTCGATGTTCGCGCACCAGATGACGGCCAGCTTCTACGTCACCATCGTCGGCCTGCTGGCCGGGTTGTCGATCCTGGAAGGTGCCCGCCACCGCGGGGCCAACGCGGGTTGACGCCCCGCCGCCGGGCATGGCCCGGCGCTACCCCTGCACCGCCATGCCCGGCGCACGCAGGTGCACGGGAGCGGTAGCGCCGGGCCATGCCCGGCGGATCAGGGCTGCGGCGGGTCGGCCACCGCCTGACCGTTGCCGAGCATCCACAGCATGATGGTCTTCTGCCGCACGTAGTTGGCACGCACGTAGGCATAGACCAGGCCGTGCCAACCATCGCGGAAACCGCCGCGGAAAATGAATCCCCGCCAGAAGCGCCAGGCCGGTGCCAGCACCAGCTTGCCCAGGGTGGCGCGCTTGCCGCGTGCGAACTCGTGCTCGGCCATCATCCGCGCGTACTTCTCGGTCTTGGCCAGTTGCTGCTGCAGCGAGCGGTAGGGGTAGTGGATGAGGTCACCGCGCAGGGTGCCGACGCTGCCATCGACGCTGGCGGCCTCGTGGATCTCACGGGTGCCGCGCCAGCCGCCGCGGCGGCGGTCGAACAGGCGCATCACCCGGTCCGGATAGGCGTTGCCGTGGCGCAGGAAGCGGCCGAAATACTCTGAAAGGCGGGCGAAGCGGTAGCCCGCGTGGCCGCTGAATCCCCCCTCGCGGGCCTGTTCGATGGAGGCGCGCAGTTCCGGGCTGATGCGCTCGTCGGCATCCAGGCACACCACCCAGTCATGTGCTGCCTGCTCGACGCAGAACGCCTTCTGGCTGCGGAAGCCATCGAACGGCCGCTGCAGCACGCGGGCACCGGCAGCCTCGGCGATGGCCACGGTGGCGTCGCTGGAATACGAGTCCACCACGATGATCTCGTCGCAGAAGGCCAGCGAGGCCAGGCAGTCGCCGATGCGGCCGGCCTCGTTGAACGCGATAATGCACGCCGAGATGCGAGGCCGTTCGATGGGAGCGGTCGTGGAGGACATGATGGCCGGGTACCTGTTGTTTGCGACGGAGCGCTATGCGCTGCCTATTCTCGCCCCGTTGGCGCAGGCCTTGCACGCGTCCGGGCAGGAGGTGGCTGCCTGGTTCGAAGGTGGCGCCGCCGGCAGCCAGTTGCCGGGCGTGCCCGTGATCGGCCTGAAGCAGGCCCTGGCGATGCGCCCGCGCGCGGTGTACAGCGCGGCCAACTGGGTGCCGACGTTCCTGTCCGGTGCCAAGGTGCAGCTGTTCCATGGCTTCAACGTGGAGAAGCGCGACAGCGCACGTGGCCATTTCCGGGTACGCGGGATGTTCGACCTGTACTGCACCCAGGGCCCGGCCACCACCGCGCCGTTCCGCGACATCGCCGCCCTGCTGGGTCACTTCGCGGTGGCCGAGACCGGCTGGCCGAAGCTGGACCCGCTGTTCCGCGACGATGGTGGCGAAAGCGCCGCGCTGCGCGCAGCGGCGGGCGGTCGCCCGGTGATCCTGTTCGGCTCGACCTTCACCGAGCGGCTCAGCGCCGCCCCGCATCTGCATGCGCAGATCGCTGCCGACATCGCGGCCGGGGAACGCTACTGGCTGCTGACCCTGCACCCGAAGTGCCCGCCGGAGCTGTTCGAGCGTTACCGTGCGCTGGCCGGCGCCAATGCCCGCTTCATCGAACCGGAGCAGGTCATGGCCGCACAGCGCGCCGCTGATGTGCTGGTGTCCGATACGTCTTCGATCGTTTCGGAGTTCATCGTCCAGCACAAGCCGGTGGTGACCTTCCGCAACCGCGTCCCGAAACCGCACATGATCGATTTCGACGTGCCGGCGCAGCTGCCCGTCATGCTGCAGCGCGCGCTGCACCCGGATGCCGCCCTGCACGCGGAGATCGTGCGCTATGCCGACGCGATCCATCCGTACCGTGACGGCCGCTCCAGTGAGCGGGTGATTGCCGCAACCGAGGATTTCCTGTCCGGCGAGATGGGCGCGCTGCGCCGCAAACCCTTCGGCAGCTGGATGCGTGACCTGCAGATCCGCAGGGATCTGGGCTACTGGGGGCCATCACAGCGGTGATCGGGGGATGTAGAGCCGAGTCCACGCTCGGCTGTGGCAAGCCGAGCATGGGCTCGGCTCTACAGTAGATCCACGCCAGGCGTGGAAGGGCGGCACCGGATCACCAGCGCAGCTTGCGGCGCGGCAGCGCGGCGGCCAGCTGCGCCATCAGCGCCCGTGCCTGTGCGTGCGGCAGGTAATGCAGCGCCAGGGCCACATCACCATGCGCGCCCGCGGTGTCCAACTGCAGGCTGGCCGTGCCCAGCAGCCTGTCCAGCGGTGAGCGCTGCAGGCGCAGGCCCTGCAGCTTGTCCAGTTCCGCCCAGCGCCACCAGCGCCTCCACCATCCGCCGCGCACCGCGACGTAGCGATCATCCAGATGCCAGCCCATGCGCGCCATCTGCCGATGGGCGACCCACAGCGCGACCGGCAGCCAGCCCAGCACCAGCAGGCCGGGTGTTCCCCAGCGCCAGTACATCGCGGCGGCCAGCAACGGCACCAGCAGTACGCTGCCCAGGCACAACCGCCACCAGCCGCGCTGCGGCACCGGCTGCCAGTGCGCGGGCGGCCACTGCAGCTGAGGCAGCAGGCGCTGCACCAGATGATCGCAGTCGGCGGCCGGTGCCAGCGGCGCGAGTTCGCGCAGCGCCCGATCTTCCTCGCGGGTGGGGCCGCCGGCAGCGCTGTCGATCTGCAGCTGGCGCCGCCCGAACCAGCGTTGCAGGGTGCCTTCACGCAGGGTCCAGGCCTGGATGCGCCGGCGCGCCACGCTGCTGCGCGTGCGGCTGAGCAGGCCTGCCGCGACCGTCAGCCGGTGTTCCTGCTCGGTCAGGGTGAAGCCGGCATAGCGCAGCAGGGCCAGCACCACCGACAGCAGGCGCATCAGCAGCCAGCCTGCGACCAGCACCAGCGCGGCCAGGATCAGCAGGCCGGCAAGGCCCTCGTGCAGCTGGCTGGCGTAGCCGAACGCCTCGCGTCCTCCGCTGGAGATCACGCCGTCCAGCGAACGGCGCGGGATCACCTGCAGCAGCGCACCGATGGCGGCGGCGAACAGCACCCAGCCGCGGTTGGACAGCAGGCCAAGCCGGATCACTTCGGCAGTGGACATGCGCAGCAGCACTTCATCGGTCGGGTCGGCGGTGGCAGCCGGTGCGTTGCCAGGCGCCTTTCCGCGCTGCTTCACCAGCTGCTCCAGTGCCAATGCCTGGTCCAACCGCAGCACCCGCATCTCTGCCTCCGGGCGCACGCCGCCGGCCGACTCCAGGCGCAGCTCGGCCACGCCGAACAGCCGGTGCAACGGGTTCTGCCGCACTTCCACGTTGTGGATGCGGGCGAAGGGAATTTCCCGGCGGTTGCGCGCAAGCAGCCCGCTGCGCACGGTGATCGCATCACTGCCGATGCGGTAGCGGTAGCTCAGGTACTGGAGCACCGAGACCACCACCAGCGCGGCGATGGCCAGCAGCGGCATCAGCTGCGCCCACAGCGGGTCGCGGTCGCCGCGCTGGCCGAACACCAGCAGCGCGACCAGCGGCAGGAAGTAGTGCCGCAGCTGCATCAGCAGCACGAACAGCCATGACCAGGGGTGCAGGCGCTGTTCGTCGCCGCCGCGTGGCAGTGGGGGCGGCAGGGGCGGTGGCTGGCTCACAGGGCGTCGGCGTCCTGGTCGAGCTGGTGGGCCAGGGTGTCGCGCAGGCGTTCGGCGTCGGCATCATCCAGGCCGCTGACAGTCACGGCACTGAGGCGGGTGCCTGCGGTGTGCACGATCAGCGTCGCCAGGCCGGCACGCCGCTCCAGCGGACCACGGCGCAGATCAAGGTGCTGCACGCGCGAGACCGGTACCTGCGTTTCGGTCTGCCACATCAGGTCCCTGCGCAGGCCCAGGCCCTGTGCGTCCAGGCGCCAGCGTGTGCGGGTCAGGCGGCGATGGCCCAGCCACGCGCCGAACAGGGCGCCGACCAGCAGGCCCGACGCTGCACCCCACAGCCCGGCAGGCAGATCGAAGAACCACCACGCGGCTGCCAGCGGTGCGCCTGGCACGAACAGTCCACCGAATGCGCCTTCCAGCGCAGCCAGGCGTGCGGCGCGGGCCGGCAGCGGCTGCCAGTCGTTGATGGGCACAGCAGGAAGAGGCTGGTCGGTCACACGGGCTCCGTCGGGCTGCAGGGCAGGCGGGGCGGCCGCAGCCGCACCGCGCAGACGGTAGCAGGTCGGGCGCGCTACTGCGCCGCCTGGATCAGTGCATCGACATCGAGCAGATGGCCGGCACGGTCGGCCTTGGTGCGCAGGTAGTGTTCGTTCTCGGCCGTGATCTCGCCAGTGACCGGAATGCAGTCCAGCACTTCGATGCCGGCATTGCGCAGGCGCTGTGCCTTGGTCGGATTGTTGCTGAGCAGGGCCACGCGGCTGATGCCCAGGCCGCGCAGCATCGCCACGGCGCTGCCATAGCGTCGCTCATCGGCGCCGAAGCCCAGTTGTGCATCGGCGTCGATCGTGTCCAGCCCGTCGTGCTGGTAGCCATAGGCGCGCATCTTTGCAGCGATGCCCGTTCCCCGGCCTTCCTGGTCCAGATACAGCAGCACGCCGCCGCCCAGTTCCTTCAGTTTGCGCAGACCGCGTCGCAGCTGGTCCCCGCAGTCGCACTTGAGCGAACCGAACAGGTCGCCGGTCAGGCACGAGGAGTGCACGCGTACCGGCACCACGGCAGACAGGTCCGGGTCGCCGACGATGATCGCCACCTGGTCGCGTTGTGCAACGCCGCCGCGGAACACCGCGAAGGTGGTCATGCCGACATCGCGCAGCGGTACCGGCGAACGGGCGACCAGCTCATAGTCGTGGGCGGCGTGCGCCGCACCTTCGGCCAGGTCGCACAGGGCGACGTCGGCGGCGCCGTCGAAGGTCGCATCATCCGCATCCAGGCGCACCGCGACCATGGCCGGCAGCAGCAGGCCCAGGCGGGCCAGTTCAACCGCGCCGGCATCGAAGGCATCGCCTGCGGTCCAGTGAGCCGGCATCGGCCCGGGCTCGCGCAGGTAGCCCAGCGTCGGCAGGGCGTCGAAGGCGATACCGGCCAGCGGCAGGCGCACACCGTCAGGTGCCTCCACCCCCAGCACGCGGGCGCGGGTCGCCGTCAGGAACAGGTAATGACGCTCGCGCGCTGCGCTGGCAAAGGCGGCAAAGCTGCTGGCGGTGGCGCTGTCCAGCGCGATCACGGCCAGGCGTTGGCCCTGGCCGTCGTGAAGCAGGACCGGGCGACCGGCGCGCAGTTCCGCGACCGCGCGCTCGCAGCGGATCGCGGCCGGGTCGCCGAACAGGGAGGAGGCAGCAGGCATGGCAGGACCGGGGGAGGCGGACATCGCAGTCTCTATGGGGGCGCCGGCGTCGTATTCAACGTGCTGCGGCCGCCGGTCGCAGGGCGGCACGGTGGGACTCAGTGCGGGTGTTCCTCGGTCGCGTAGGGATCATCCTCGCCGCTGCCCGGTGGCCGCAGCGTATAGCGCTTGTAGGTCCACTGGTACTGCGCCGGATCGCGGCGGGCGATGCGTTCGATCCCGGCGTTGAGGGCGGTGGCCGCAGTCTGCGGGTCCGGGTCGGCCACTGCGGGGTCGGCCGGCTCGACGTGCAGGGCGAATTCCATGTCCGGCCCAATGCGCTCGCACCAGCCATACAGGACGATGGCGCCGGTGCGTTCGGCCAGGCGGTTGACCAGGGTCATGGTCAGCGCCGGCACACCGAAGAACGGAACGAACACGCCGTCACCGGCCTTCGGCTGCTGGTCCGGCAGGATGCCGGTGGCGCCACCATCCTTGAGTACCTTGAACAACTGGCGCACCGCCGGGCCCTCGGCGCGCACCTGCTGCACGTTCTGGCCACCCCGCACCAGCTGCAGGAACGCGTCGCTGGCTTCATCCTCCGGCGGCTTGTAGACGATGGCGATCTGTCCGCGCGAGGCCAGCCACTGGTTCAGCAGCTCCCAGTTGCCGAAGTGCGGCGCGGCCACGATCACGCCCCTGCCGCTGGCCAGCGCCGCGTCATACAGCGCTTCACCGTGACGCTGCTTCAGGTGCAGGCGCAGGTTCTCGGCCGGCGGGCGGCTCCACAGGCGCAGGGTCTCGATGGCCTGCAGGGCGGTGGAGCGCAGCAGATCGCGATGCAGGCGCTCGCGCGCGACGGGGTCCAGATCCGGGTAGGCCAGCTCCAGGTTGCGGCGGGTGACGCGACTCTCACGGGCGTTGAGACGGATCCAGGCCCAGGCCAGGGCCTGCGCGACGCCGCGCAGCAGCGGCCAGGGCAGGCGCGTGAACAGGGTGGTGGCGCGATAGGCCAGCCGGGCTTTGCGTTGCGGGTTCATCCACGCAAGTTTAGCCAAGGGCGCTGCTATCGTGGCCGGCCCCCTGACCGGAAACCCACAGATGCTCGTCCTGATCCAACGCGTCAGCCAGGCCGCCGTCCACGTCGATGGCGAGGCCGTCGGCCAGATCGGCCCAGGCCTGCTGGCCCTGGTGGGGATGGAGCCGGGCGACACCGAGCCGCAGCTGCAGCGCATGGCCGAGCGCCTGCTGGGCTACCGGGTGTTTGCCGATGAAGCCGGGAAGATGAACCGCTCGCTGCGCGATACCGGCGGCGGCCTGCTGCTGGTCAGCCAGTTCACCCTGGCGGCCGACACCCGGTCGGGCATGCGCCCCAGCTTCACCACTGCGGCGCCGCCGGCCGAGGCTGAACGCGGGTTCAATCGATTTGTCGACATCTGCCGTGAAAATCACGCGCCAGGGGTGGAAACGGGCCGCTTTGGTGCCCATATGATCGTCAGCCTGGTCAATGATGGTCCCGTGACCTTCCTTCTCAGGCCCTGAAGCCGCCGGGACCACCGCCCGGCAGGCGGGGCCCCGGGCTGGTATAATGCTACGTTCCCTATTTCCTACCCAGCCGGTGGCGCGAGCACTACATGGCCAACGAACGTCCTGCCCAATCCGAAATCAAGCAACTGATCAGCAAGGGCCTGGAACAGGGCTACCTGACCTACGCCGAAGTCAATGACCATCTGCCGGACGACATGGTCGACCCGGAACAGATCGAAGACATCATCGGCATGATCAACGGCATGGGCATTGATGTCCATGAAGTTGCGCCGGATGTGGAGACTCTCCTCCTCAACGACGGCAACACCGGCAACCGCGAAGTCGACGACACCGCGGCCGAAGAAGCCGCTGCCGCGCTGAGCGCGCTCGACACCGAAGGTGGCCGTACCACCGACCCGGTGCGCATGTACATGCGCGAAATGGGTACTGTCGAGCTGCTGACCCGCGAAGGCGAAATCGCCATCGCCAAGCGCATCGAAGAAGGCCTGGGCCAGGTGCAGGCCGCACTGGGCCAGTTCCCGGTGTCGGTCGAATCGCTGCTGTCCGATTACGAAGCCCACAAGGAAGGCAAGAAGCGCCTGGCCGAAGTGATCGTCGGCTTCAACGACCTGACCGACGAAGAGCCGGCTCCGCCGGCGGCCGCCGCCGATGACAGCGACGATGCCGACGCCGAAGCCGACGAGGACGAGGACGATGATGTCGACGGCGCCGATGAGGAAGCCGCACCGACCGGTCCGGACCCGGAGGAAGTCGCCGCGCGCATGCAGGCGCTGAGCGATGCCTTCAATGCCTTCAAGAAGGCCGCCGGCAAGGGAGACAAGAAGAACCTGCCGCGCCTGCGCGAAGAGATGTCGGCCGTGTTCGTCACCCTGAAGCTGCCGCTGCCGCTGACCGACGTGCTGACCAAGCAGCTGCGCGACACCATGGCCGAGATCAAGAGCCATGAGCGCCGCGTGCTGAACCTGGCCACCGTCACCGCGCGCATGCCGCGCAAGGATTTCATCCGCTCCTGGGAAGGCAACCAGACCAACCTGGAGTGGGTGGAAGACGCACTGAAGCGCAAGCAGAAGTGGTCGTCGGCGCTGCGTGAGGTGAAGGACCAGATCATTGCCGAACAGCAGGCCACGATCGACATCGAGAAGCTGACCCAGCTGGACCTGGAAGAGCTGAAGGAAATCAGCCGTGCCATGGCCTACGGTGAAGCCAAGGCGCGCAAGGCCAAGAAGGAGATGGTCGAGGCCAACCTGCGCCTGGTGATCTCGATCGCCAAGAAGTACACCAACCGCGGCCTGCAGTTCCTCGACCTGATCCAGGAAGGCAACATCGGCCTGATGAAGGCCGTGGACAAGTTCGAGTACCGCCGCGGCTACAAGTTCTCCACGTATGCGACCTGGTGGATCCGCCAGGCCATCACCCGCTCGATCGCCGACCAGGCGCGCACCATCCGTATTCCGGTGCACATGATCGAGACGATCAACAAGTTGAACCGCATTTCCCGCCAGATGCTCCAGCAGTACGGCCGCGAGGCCACGCCGGAGGAGCTGGCCAAGGAAATGGACATGCCGGAAGACAAGATCCGCAAGGTGATGAAGATCGCCAAGGAGCCGATCTCGATGGAAACCCCGATCGGCGACGACGAGGATTCCCATCTGGGCGACTTCATCGAGGACACCAATGTGGAGTCCCCGATCGAGAACACCACCAACATCAATCTGTCTGAAACCGTGCGTGACGTGCTGGCCGGCCTCACCCCGAGGGAAGCCAAGGTGCTGCGCATGCGCTTCGGCATTGACATGAACACCGACCACACGCTGGAAGAGGTCGGCAAGCAGTTCGACGTGACCCGCGAGCGCATCCGCCAGATCGAAGCAAAGGCGCTGCGCAAGCTGCGTCACCCGAGCCGCTCGGAACAGCTGCGCAGCTTCCTGGATATCGATTGATTCCAGCGGTTGTGTCGTGAACTGGAAAACCCCGCCTCGGCGGGGTTTTCTTTTTCGTAAATTAATTCGTAATTTAATTCAGGTGGTGAAACCGCGTTGCCCCATGAAAATCAACGGGTTGCTTTGACCTGTGCCTTGCGCATCGCCTCATCATGTGGCGTGAATACGTAAATTAACTCGTAACGATATCGGTGCAGGGCCCGTCCCCGCACTCACATGGTCAACGACCTGCTGGAGCGCCTTCCCCCCGGCAGGTGGTGCCGGCGGGCGATCTTCTGGCGGGCCTTGGGATCACTCGCCCGACCCTGGGACGGCTGGTCGCCGACGCGGGGGGCGCGGTCGTGCGGCTGGGCCGCACCCGGGCGACTGCCGACGCCCAGCGCCAGGACACCCCCGCTGGCAGCGAATGGCCTCTCTTCCGCATGCGCGAAGATGGACGTCTGGAAGAGCTGGGGC
This sequence comes from Stenotrophomonas sp. Steno-C15, assembly GCF_056393265.1. Taxonomy (NCBI): domain Bacteria; kingdom Pseudomonadati; phylum Pseudomonadota; class Gammaproteobacteria; order Lysobacterales; family Lysobacteraceae; genus Stenotrophomonas; species Stenotrophomonas sp. Steno-C15. The sequence goes on along the minus strand of NZ_JBWJPF010000008.1, from coordinate 30,559 downwards.
AGGTCGTGGCACTGCGCGGCGACGCCTTCTACGTTCAGACGCAAGGGGATCGTTCGAATCTTGTCCTCCCGCCCGAGGGCGACATCATGGGTTGCTTCTGCGCGAGGCGGGTGTATCTGCAGCAGAATCGTCGCTCATCCAGACCGACAGCCACTCCTTCCTGGAGGTGAAGCGGTTTGATCGCTCGCCGGGCACCCTGGGACGGCGTGGATTCGTGTCGCTGTTGGCCCTGTCCTCCGCGTATGTGGGTGACGTAACCATGGATTGGGGGCAGGCGGGTGAGCAGTTGCGAGCGCAGCGGTGGATCCATCAGGAGACCACAACCGCCCTGTCGCGGCTGCACGCCTTTGGGCAATTGATCGGCAATACAAACATGCATCAGGGCAACGTCGGCTTCCATCTGCTGGATCGGGGGGCGTTGCCGCTTGCCCCTGCCTACGACATGCTGCCGATGTCCCTGGCCCCCTCGCGAACGGGCGTTCTGCGGGCGACAACGCCGCTTCCCCCGGTCGCACCACGGCGCGCAGGCCAGCTGGATCACCTGCAATGGGCGGCTCCGCTCGCGGTAGATTTCTGGGAGCGGGTTGCAGCGTCTGGCCTGCTGCGCTCCAAGGTGCTGCTGGGAGTGGCCGGACAGAATGCGGCTCGGGTCCGGGCCATGGGGAATCGTTTCGGCTGAGGCACGCTTCTGCGGCCGGTCGGTGGCGAGAGAAGGCCTGACTCAACTACACTTTCACGTTGCACGGGCCTATAGCTCAACGGTTAGAGCAGAGGACTCATAATCCTTTGGTTCCAGGTTCGAATCCTGGTGGGCCCACCACATTGACGTCCAGTGAAGTCCGGGGATGTCCGATAGTGTTAAATCAAGCTTTTTTACGGCGCTTGACCGTCCATCGGCGTCCGTTCACATCCACCTGCATCCGCAAAAAAGTGAGTCAGGCTGTGAGTCGAGGGTATGTAGTTACCGACCCTGACTCACCAGCGGATGACTCACATGCTCACCGACACTAAAGTTCGCACACTGAAGCCCAAGGCAGCGGCCTACTGGATCGCTGACTCGAATGGGCTATGCATCGAGGTGCGTCCAACGGGGTCGAAGGCTTGGCGGTACCGCTATAGGTAAGCCGGTAGGGCCAGCATCGTCGCCCTCGACGAGTACCCCTCAATGTCGCTGAAAGCTGCTCGCGCCGAACGTGACCGCCTACGTGCGCTGCTGCGCGGCGGAGGCAACCCCGCTCAGGTGGAAAGGGTCGAGAACGCAGTGCAAGGAGAGTGCGCCGCAAACACCTTCGGTGCCATTGGAATGGGGTTTCTCGCCAAGCGGACGAAGGAAGGTCTTTCCCCTGGATCCGTTGGATGAGCCCTGCATTGCCTTGGCTCTGGCCCAGAACGGCAACAGCCCCCAAGACAACCGATCGACCTCCCGGCCTTCGCAGCTATACAGAATCACTGAGGCGCGCTGCGTCGGCGCGCAGTGTGGCTGGGCTGAATCTCGGCGAGGCCGGGGCCGCGGAACTGGCGCGAATCAAGGCAGCGCTGTGGCCACGCAGAACTTCGGCCGAGACCAAGCTGGAGGCCGAAGCACATGCAAGTTGAATCAGCGCGTGGCACATCCCGGCAAAGGGTGTGACCTTCGCGAGAACCAAGAACTGGGATTACTGTGAGCGGACACCACATTGGGTGACGGCCTCGATGTATCGAGCCTGTCGGCGCTTCAGGAATTTGCTGTAGAACTTGATATCGCTTCCCCCTCCAGTTCGAGGGGCGACCTCAACAAACTCCGCCGGGACGCCGCCATTGGAGTTCGACACGGAGTAGCCATCGGAACGGGGCTCAAGCACATACTGCCATCGTGATCCTCCAATGCTCACCTCTCCCCATGCGTCACGGACACAAGTGGCAGCCGCTAAGGGATCCTGATTGGACGAAAAAGTGGCTACAGGTCCGGTACTGCGCATGTCGCCAACAGAGGTGCAGGCTGCCAGCAGCATAAGGGTGATTCCGGCTGCTGCGATCCTGAGGTGTTGAGTCGTTCCGTGCATGCGGCAGCTCCATAGGAAGTGACGAACTGTGACGCAATAGCGAGAGGGCTTCAACAGTGTAGTAGTCAGTTCAGCCAGTTGCCGGCCGTGGCCTGGATCAACGTGAAGGACCCGGTGAGAGCGCAGGGCAGCAACCGCCCCCGCCCCTGGAGCGGCCAGGAAACCTATCTCCCGGCCGGCTCGAACCTGAGGTCCTGGTAGTCGTAACTGAAGTCCGCAAGCGGTGACGCCGCTTTCATCGTGATGTTCGCCACGTGTCCTTCCGCGTTCAACGCAAAGGTCACGAACGCGGGTTCGAGCGCCGTGTCATCCCAGTCGACGCGGAACGTGTCGTACTGCCAATGCCGCAGCGTACCCACCATGTTGGGGGTGCGGGTGAAATCCATGCGGAGCGTTCCCCCCTGTTCGGCGACGGTCGCTTCGCCATACCACGCATCCGCGTAACGACCCACGTAGCCGCGTGCCGGCAGCGATGGACGCGACGCGGTGCGCGCGGTCGGCGCTATGTCTTTGAGTGCCTTCAATCCGCCGGTCAGGCGATCCTGGTACCAGCTCGAAAAGGCGCCCACCCAATCGCGCCGCTCAAAGCCGAGATAATGATCCATCAGCTCGTAACCGAGGCCACGGAGCACGTCCACGTCCTCGGCGTTCATCTGCAGGGCGATACCGAGTTTCCGGTCGGGTACCAGCACGACGAACGTGATCACACCGAACACCGCGCCGCCGTGCTGTATCACCTTCACACCGCGATAGTCCTGCACGTACCACCCGTAGCTGTAGCCGGAAAACTGCGGGGTGATGTCGCTGATCGGAGCCGGATAGGGGCTGATGGGGGTCGGCACCTGCGGTGTCCACATCGCGCGTGCGGAGGCCTCGCTGTACAGGCGCGTGCCACCATCGGGCAGCGCGCCCTGACCCAACTGCACCAGCATCCAGCGGGCAAAATCCTTTGCGCTCCACGACAGGCCGCCGGCGGGAGCGCCCACCTGGCCCAGACCTTCCCGCTCAGGCAGCATCTGCTGTTTTCCCAGGCCGCGCAGCCGTGCGTCCAGGCGTGCATGCGGTTGTACCCGATTGGCAGTGGCGAACCGGTTGGCCTCGTCGCTGACGGCGGTTGTCATGCCCAACGGCTTGAAGATCCGGTTGGCCACGAAGGTTTCCCAGGACTGCCCGCTGACCTGGCTTATCAGTTCACCGGCCACGATGTACAGGATGTTGTCGTACGCATACCCACTGCGGAAACTGGTGGCGGGCTTGAGATGGCGCAGTGCTCTCACGATCTCCATGCGCGTGCGGGACGTGCGCGGAATGAACAGGAGGTCGCCTGCGCCCAGTCCCAGGCCACTGCGGTGCAGCAGCAGGTCCGCCACGGTCATTTCGCGGGTGACCCACGGGTCGTACATGCGGAAGTCCGGCAGGTGGTCGATCACCTTGTCGTCCCATCCCAGCTTGCCCTCATCCACCAGAATCGCCAGCGCGGCAGCGGTAACGGCCTTGCCGGTCGAGCCGGTGGGAAAGATCGTATCGCCATCGACCGGCTCGCTGCCTCCCAGGCGGCGTACGCCATATCCCCGGGCCTGCACGATCTGCCCGTCCTTGACGATGGAGATCGCCATGCCCGGTACCTCGCGGGATTTCATCGCCTGCAGAACACGGGCATCAAAGTCCGCCGGCAGCGAGGACTGTGCGTGGGCCAGTGCCGCCACGCAGAAAAGCGCGCAGGAGATCATTGTCTTCCATGTTCTGGACGTGGGGGTCATGCGCGATCTCCGATCAGGAATGGGCGGTAGGCGCCGTGCGGCGCGCAGCACGTTGCAACAGGCGCCAGCTGCCAACGGTCAGCAGCGGCAGGATGTAGAGGCACAGGAACATATAGGCCAGTCCCCGGTAGCCCTGCGCGATCAGCGCCACGAGGCCCACGCGATCAGCGATGAAAATGGAGCCGACCAGCAGCACGCCGGCGATCATCGACCGTGCGGGCTTGCCCAGTCCCGCGCCATCACCTCCTGCGAACGTACGGGCGATGCGTTCGTTGCAGGCATGCACGACGGCCGTTCCGCTTTCCAGCAGAGCGCTGAAGATCATCAGCTGGAACAGCACATGGAATACCGGCAGGTTCAACTGGCGCAGGATGAAGTCCGAAGGCAGCGCGACGGTTCCGATCCGGGGATACCACGCCAGCATGCACAGAAAGAAGAACAGCCCCGGGAGCATCGCCAGCGGGCCGGACAGCACGCCGGCCACCACGGCATCACGACGGCTGAGGAAGTGCCTGGCCAGCGGCAGTATGATCACCGCGCCGACGATGTTGTAACCCGCGTAGGTCAAGCCGCCCTGGAGCCAGCCGGTGGTCGGTTGCGGCTCCGACAGCGTGGTGAACGCCGCATCGCCGAAGCGGGCCAGCACCAGCACCAGGAAGGCGGCATAGGTGCCATACAGCAGTACGGAGACCCATTTGAACAGGGCCTCCACGGTATCGTTGCCGAAGGTGACGAAGAATCCGATGGTCACCATCAGCAGCAGCGTGCCGGCCAGTGTCGGCCAACCCAGCAACGCCGAAAAGATCTCCCCTGCCGCTGCTCCGAACACCGCCAGGATGAGCACCATGAAGATGCCGTACGCCAGCTCGAACAGGAAAGCGAACGGCCCCAGCAGCATTTCAAAGAAGCTGCGGTAGTCGAAACTGCGGGTGGCATGCGCCAGCGCGAAGGTCAGTGCGCAGACGAGGCTCCAGCAGGCCATCGCTACCAGGATCGCCAGCATGCCGCCCTGGGGGCCGCTGGGAATGAAGTATTCCGCCAACTCGCGGCCCGTCGCGTATCCGCCGCCGATCACCGCGGCCTTGAAGGCAAGACCGGGAAGTATCCAACGTTGGAATCGCGTCGCGGCGTTGGTCATCGGCTCATTCTGCCTGCTTGGCCAGGCAGGCGCTTACCAGGGCATCGAATGATTCCCCACCCCGCACGGGATCGGCCACGGGCATGCCGAGGCGGTCGGAAAGCGCATTGATGGCGCGGTACGCGGCGTCCGCCTCCAGTTTCGCGGTATTGAGGCTGATGCCGGCGCAACGGATGTCCGGGTTGGTGCGCGATCCCAGGGTCAGGGCCAGCTCGACCGTTTCTTCCAGCGAGGGGAGCGCATAGTGGGGATAGCCCAGCACATGGTCGCGTCCATGCTCGTGGCAGACCACCACCACGTCCGGCTGGCTGCCATGCAGCAGGGCCAGTGATACGCCGGCGTAGGCGGGATGTGAGAGCGATCCCTGGCCTTCGATCACGTCCCAATGGCAGGGGTCCGCATCGGGAGACAGCATTTCAGCTGCGCCGGCGGCGAAATCCGCGATGACCGCGTCCATCGGAATGCCGGCGCCGGCGATCAGGATGCCCGTCTGACCACTGGCGCGGAAATCCGCATCAACCCCGCGGGCCTGGAACGCGCGGGCCAGCGTCAGCGCCGTGTATTTCTTGCCGAGCGCGCAATCGGTGCCGACAGTGAGCAGGCGTTTGCCCGTGCGACGGATGCCGCTGGCGATGGGCAGGTTGCGTGGTGGCTCACGGACGTCGATCAGCCTACGGCCGAGCGCGCGTGCCGCGTTGCGAAGGGTATCGATGTCCGACAGCCGCATGTGCATGCCGCCGATCAGGTCCAGGCCGGCTTCCAGTGCCTGCAACAGCAACGGAATCCACGCGTTGGGGATATGTCCGCCGGGGTTGGCGACGCCGATCACCATCGCCCGGGCGCCCGCCATGCGGGCATGCTCGGGGGTGAGAAAGGGCAGGCCGGCGCTGACGCCGACATCCTCGCACGCGAACTCACCCACGCAGCGCTCGCGTGCCCAGTCGCGAAGGCCGTAGGCGGTCTTGGCATAGTTCGGCTCCCGGGTGTCGCCGAGGAACAACAGGTAGGGCTGCGGAAGCGCTGCGGCTTCGTGCAAGCTCGAAACGGCGGTCTGCATGCGCGGGTCCCGAAGGGGGTGGGAGGATGAACGGCGGCAGTGAAGCGATGCAGGCCAGGCTCAGAACCGGAAGTCCAGCTCCATGCCGTACGTCCGCGGTTGTACGGGGACTGCGGCCACGTGCGAGTTGACCCGCGACAGCGCACCGGCGACGCGTGCCAGCGTCAGCCAGCCGTCCTCCCCGGTCACGTTGTTGACGTAAGCACGCAGTTCCCAGCTGCCACGGCCGATGCCGGCATACAGGTCGAGGGAATGGTTACTGCCGAGCTTCAGCGGCGAGGTGATGACGTCCGGCATCACCTGGGTATCTGGATCACCGGGGGCAGTGAAGCGCTGCCGTTCGGTGGTGCCATTGAAGCGTTCACCGGTCCAGCGGAACGCGCCGCCGATCTGGCCGTTGTAGCCGTTGGCGGTGGAAAACGCGTATTCGGCGGTCGCCGTCCAGGACAGTCGCGGGGAATACGGCATGCGATCGTCGGCCAGGCCGGTCCACTGGATGAAATCAAACCCATCCTGCGGAATCACGGTAGGGTCAAAATCGTTCTTCAGCCGTGAGTTGGTGTAGGCACCGTTGAGCCCGAGCGTCAATGCATCGGTGACACTGAACTGCGAAGAAAGCTCAACGCCTTCGCTGGTGGCCTGGCCGCCATTGACCAGGCCGCTGATGCCGTTGAACGAAGAGGAAACCTGGATGTCGTCCCAGTCGATGCGGAAGACGGAAAGATCGAACGTGACGCGGCGATCGGCGAACTGCGATTTGATGCCGACCTCATAGCTGTCGAGCATCGACGAATCCACCTGCGGCGGAATGCCGACCATCGCCACGTTGGGGCCACCGGGCTGGTACCCGGTGGCGACGCGGGCATACAGCATGATGTCGTCGGAGAGCTTGAACTGCGGGCTCACGCTCCAGGTGAACACATTCTCGCTGGAGGTTCCGGTGGTTACACCGATCGGCGCGAGGATGCCTTCCGATACCCGCTGGCTGTACCACTGGTCATTGCGCGCCTGGCGGACGCCGAGGTCCAGCTTGAAGCGATCGCTGATGCGCCAGGAGCCATTGGCGAACACCGCGTATTCCTTGTAGGTGCTGGGCAGGCCAATGACCGCCAGGGTGCCGAACTGCGCATCGTAGGGCGGCGGCAGCGGCGTGCCATCCCGCTCGGCGAGATTGGCCACCTGATCCTGCTTGCTGTCTTCCTTGGTGTAGAAGCCACCGACCATCCATTCGAATGTTCCACCATCCTTGGACAGCAGGCGGAACTCCTGGGTGATCTTGTCCATGTCGTAACCGTAGCGCAGGCTGGAACTTCCCGGCGCGGGCAGGCCCAGCAACAGGTCGGCCACTTCACCGAACTGTGTCGTCGCGTCGATCTGGTCCATGGTCTTGGTCTGCGACCAGCCGGTTGCGGATACGAGATTGCCCCAGCCCAGGTCCCAGTCCATGCTCAGCGACACCAGCGTCAGGTCCTTGGAGAAGGGACGCGGCTGCCAGACGGTGTCCTTCTGTTCGCCGAACAGCGGCGTCAGTGTTTCCGGATCGAGCGCCACACCGGCGCGATCATCACTGCGGATACGCTGGTGCAGCACCGACAGTCCGAGATCGAATGCATCACCATCCCAGGCCAGCGCAGTACGGGCACCGATCTGGTCGCCGGTGTTGATGTCCTTGCGGCCGTCGATGACGTTGTCGGTGAAGCCGGCAAGACCGTTGCGGGCGAAGCTCATGCGCAGGCCGAGCCGCTCGTCCTTCAGCGGCAGGCTGGCGCCCAGGCGCGCGTTCCAGGCTTGGCCGCCGCCCTGCACGGAGCGCAGGCCGAAACCCACACGGGTTTCTTCACCCACTACTTCCGGCGCGCGGGTCACGTACTTCAGCAGGCCACCAATGGCGCCTGCGCCGTACAGGGTGCCCTGCGGACCGCGCAGTACTTCGACGCGGCTGATGTCGTAGGGCATCAGGTCGAGCATCAGCGCACTGGCGCCCTGGTAGATGCCGCTGGAGCCGACGGGCACGTCGTCGATGTAGGTGGCCACCGTCGCGCCGGACGACAGCGCGGAGATGCCGCGCAGGGACACGCGGGTCAGGCCAGGGGTGCCGTCGTTCTGCACCTGCAGGCCGGGAATATAGGCGGCATAGTCTGACAGCGAGACCGCGCCGGTGTTTTCCAACTGGCGTTCACCGATCACGCTGATCGAGGCGCCCACTTCACGCACATTCTCTTCGCGCTTGTTGGCAGTGACCACCACGGTATCGAGCTGCTGGGCATCGGTGCGCTGGGCACCTGCGTTCGCCGCGTTCGTGCCGTCCTGTGCGAGTGCCGAAGCACTGCAACAGGCCAGCGCGCCAGCGATCGAAAGGGAAAGGTGGGTGCGGTACCACGGCCGTGCGGACTGGAACTGGGTCATGCCTGCTCTCCCGGGCAAGGTTGAATCAGTGATGGTCTGGCGTCGACATGTCGCCCTTCGCACGCGATCTGTCCTGATCCGGGATAATGATCCTAATCAGAGAATTGTCAATACATTCAGAAAAATCATGTGTGAAGCGGTCAGCGCGTGGCTGGCGTCCAGCCCGGCCCTCGGACCACCTGGCCCGGCGTGGCGCCGGTATGCTCGCCTTCGCGCAGCACCTGTACGCCGTTGACGAAGACATCGCTGACGCCGGTCGCGTACTGCTGGGGTTTTTCGTAGGTCGCGTGATCGGTGATGGTGCCGGGATCGAAGATCACGATGTCGGCATGACAGCCCGCGCGCAGGCAACCCCGATCAGTCAGCTTCCAGTTGCTGGCCGGCAGGCCGGTAAGTCGGTGGATGCCCTCTTCCAGCGGCATCAGCTTGCGGTCGCGGACGTAGTGGCCGAGGAAACGCGCCACGTTGCCGTAGGCGCGCGGATGCGTGCTGGATTTCAGGAAAACACCTTCCGGCGCGGCGGACTCGGCATCCGAACCCAGGCTCACCCACGGCTGCTTCAACCCCAGCTCGATGTTGTCCTCGCTCATCAGGAAGTAGGCGGTGCCGATGCGGTGGTCGTCCTCGACGATCAGGTCCATCGCTGTTTCTTCAACGGATGTCCCGCGTTCACGCGCGATCGCTGCCAGTGACTTTCCGGCCAGGGGCTTCAGTGCTTCGCTCTTGAATTCGATTGGAACCAATCGTTCATCCGATCCGGCGAGCATGCGCAGGTTTTCCCAGGGCACGTTCGGATCGCGCATTTCGGCGATCAGCCGCGCGCGCGTGGCGGGATCCTTGAGCCGCTGGATCATCGCGTCGTGACCACCGGCCTGCAGCCACGGTGGCATGCTCGCCGCAAGCCATGTCCCGCCTGCGGTGTAGACGTACATGTCCGCACTCAGCTTGAGTCCTTCCTTGCGCGCTGCCTCGATGCGATCGATCGCCTGCTGCATCTTCGGCCAGTTCTTCTCGCCGGCTGCCTTCAGGTGGTAGATCTCGGCATGCTGGCCGGTTGCACGTGCGATGGCCACGACCTCATCGATGCCTTCGAGCAGGCGATCGGCTTCGCTGCGCATATGGGAGATGTATCCGCCACCGGATTCGGCAGCGGCCTTGGCCAGCGCGATCAGTTCGTCGGTTTCGGCGAACCTGCCCGGCGGGTAGATCAACGAACTGCCTACGCCCAGCGCTCCTTCGCGCATCGCCTGGCGAACCACGTCCTGCATGCGGGAAAGCTGCTCGGGGGTTGGCTTGACGTCGTCCTCGCCGAGCTCATGGATGCGGACCGTCGCAGTGCCGATGAACGACGCGACATTGGGTGTGATGCCCCGCTGCTGCAGATGTTCCAGGTAGCCACCGAGGGTGGTCCAGGGGATGTCGTATCGGATATCGGCCTGCTGCTTGAGGGCATCGGCCTTCATGCGTTCGTTGACCGGTCCCATCGACCAGCCTTCGCCGAAGATCTCCAGCGTCACCCCCTGCTTGGTATCACTGACACCGCGTCCATCAACGATGAGCGACTCCGTCGCCCAGCTCAGCACGTTGATGAAACCCGGGGCGACTGCCTTGCCGCCGGCGTCGATCTCCTTCCCGGCGAGCGCCGCCTTGCCGGCGGGCAACAGCTCCACGATGCGACCATCCCGCACTGCCACGTCCACGCGCTGGGGCGAACTGCCGCTGCCGTCGTAGACCACGCCGTTGCGGATTACCAGGTCGTAGCGCGGGAGCGCATCGGCGCTGCGGGCCGTGGTACAGGCGGCGAGGGCGAGGGTGAAGGCGAGCAGGGTCGGCGTGAATCGCGGCATGGTGCTTTCTCCATCAGGATGACAACGAACGTATCGGCCGATCCAGCCGCCACAGGATCAGCGCGGCAACCGCGGCCAGGCCGGCAAGCAGCAGGAAGAAACCGGCGTGGCTGGTCCTCGACCACAGCGTGCCCACCAGTCCCGCCAGCAGGCTGCCGCTGAAGACGGCGAGGAACCAGGAGGCAACGGTGGTCGCGCCCAGGCGCGGTGGCGCGAGCCGGGCGAACAGCCCCAGCCCGGTCGGCAGGATGTACAGCTCACCCAGCGTCAGGATCATGAAGAAGGCCACCAGCCAGAGTCCGTTGACCAGCATCTGGCCGGCACCCGCAGCGAGCCCGGCAAGCAGCACGTAGGCGACGGCGACGATCAAGGCACCGATGGCCATGCGACGGGCCGGGGAGGATTCACGGCCCTGGTCTGCACGACGTCGCCACTGGGCCAGCAGTACGGGGGTGATCGCGATCACCAGCAGCGGATTGAGCGACTGGAACCACGTCATCGGTACCAGGAAGCCTCCGACCACACGGTCAACGCGGCTGTCGATCCACAACGGCAGCGTGTTGCCGATCTGCTCGTAGGCGCCACGGAAAATCGTCGCGGCCAGTCCAACGCCCAGCAGCAACCACCAGATCCGCGGGTCGCTGCGGGTGGGCCCGGCATCGGTGATCACCCGCGTGCGGCGGGGTGGCTCCGGTGGCAGGTAACGGCGACCGGCCACGTAGATCAGCAGCCCGATGAACATGCCGATGCCGGCGGCGCCGAAGCCATAATGCCAACCGTACAGTTCGCCCAGGGTGCCGCACACCAGCGGGGCCAGCAGGCCACCGATGTTGAGGCCGACATAATAGACGTTGTAGGCCCGCCCACGGCGGGGATCGTCGCTGGCGTACAGGTCGTTGATCTGGCTGGGTAGACTGGGCAGGAACAGGCCATTACCCAGCGCGATCGTCGCCAGCGCGGGGTAGAACATTGAATCGAACGCCATCAGGAAATGGCCGAAGGCCATGATGCTGCCGCCCAGGATGACCGCGTTGCGCTTGCCGAGATGACGATCAGCGATGATCCCGCCGATGATCGGCGTGAAGTACGCCATCGCCGTGTACAGGCCGTAGACGAAAGATGCTTTTTCCTGTGCGAAGAGCAGCTGCTTGGTCATGTAATAGACCAGCATCGTGCGCATGCCATAGTAGGAGAACAGCTCCCACATGTTGGTCAGGAACAGGATCGTCAGTCCGCGCGGCTGGCCGAACCAGGTCTTGCCATGGAGATCGGCCGGCATGCTCATGGGTGGGTCCGCGGCCCCCATACCTCGTCGCCGCAATCGATGAAACCATCCACGTAACGTACCGAAGGCGTGCGATCCTTCACCAGGAAGGTGGGGCCGTCCAGATCGACGATGTCGCAGAACTGCCCGAGCACGAAGGCCGGTGCCGCCGCGAGGCTGGTCCCGCACATGTTCCCGACCATCACCTGCTTGCCCAGCTCACGCGCGCGACGGGCCATCATCAGGCCTTCGGTCAGCCCGCCACATTTGTCGAGTTTGATGTTGATGACGTTGAAACGATGGTGCAACGCTTCCAGTTCGGCCAGGTCAAGGATGCTTTCATCGGCGGCGAAGGGCAGTGGGCGTTCGATGCCGTCCAGGTCGGATTCGTGCCCGCGCCGACAGGGCTGTTCCAGCAGCGAGATGTGCGCCTGGACCAGTGCCGGCAGCAGCAACGGCAGCGTGGCCGCGGTGTAGCCCTGGTTGGCGTCCACCCCGATCCACGGCGTCGGACAGCGTGCGCGTACGGCGCGCACGCGAGCTGTGTCCAGTTCGGGGTCGCCTGTCAGTTTGAGTTTCAGCGCGCGTGCCTGCGCATAGGCGGCTGCGCGCTCGGCCATGACCTCCGGTGTATCAGCGCCCACCGTGAAGGTCGTCAACAGCGGGCGCACACCATCCAGGCCGGCCAGCTGCCATACCGGCAGCCCGCTGCGCTGTGCCTCCAGTTCCCACAGCGCGGCATCCAATGCATTGCGCGCGCCACCTGCGGGCAGCAGCTGGCGCAGCACATCGCGGTCGATGCCGGCTTCGATGCGTGGACGCAGTGCTTCCAGCGTGGCTTTCATCGTGTCCGGCTGGTCGTCGTTGTAGTAGACGCCGGCAGCCTCGCCGCGGCCGATGAAGTCCGCGTCGTACAGGGTCGCCACGGTGGCGGGCATTGCCTCGAAGACATGTCCGGCGATGCGGAACGGTGCCGACATCGGCAACGGTTCGTTGTGCAGCTCAAGTCGAAGGGCCACCACTGCCTCGTGCAGAAGGAAGGAGGGGGGCGGCCGGCGGAGGCCCCGCCGGCCGGTGGCATCAGTAGTTCGCGCCGAATCCGATGACATGCTGCGCGAAGCCGAGCCACAGCAGGAACAGGCAGGCCAGTGCCAGCAGCACGGCCCACAGCTTGGCCAACCATCTGCGCTGACTGCGCAGGACATGCCAGGCATTCCAGACCGCGAACGCTGCGCCGACGGGCAGGGCAACGGTGGCGAACAGGCGCGTCACATTGATCATGACGTCGCTTCTTGGCGAGGTCATTTCCAGGGCGCTCAGCATGCTCGCCACGAGCGCCAGCGCGGCGCTCGTGGCCAGCAGCGAGAGCAGCGCACCGATCCGCACCAGGCGATGGGCGCGTGCGTCCACGCCGCTCAGCCGGTAGGGCACGCCATAATAACGACGGACCAGTGCCGACACCGGCCAGGCGACCACGGTCAGCAGCACGACGATCAGGCTGGCGATCAGCAGCGGCAGGTAGGCGGCGTGCCAGCTCGACAGGCGCTGGAAAACCATGATCGGTGCGTACGGTTCCAGGGTGAAGCGCGTGACCTTTCCTTCCACCACGTCTGCCGCCAGGCGATCGGTGCTGGTGGTGTCCTGCCAGACGTATGGTGCGATCTCGCGCCACTTCTTCGGCGCGCCACCGTAGCCGATCGCCGCGCTCACGGTAAGGGAGCCATCGTCGTTGGCGATGACCTTTACTGGTCCCAGAAGATTGGAAAGCGACACGAAGCTGCTGTCCGCACGGCGGCTGCTTACGTACGTGCCTGCCATCTGTGAAGCGTGCAGGAGGGCCTCCTCCTTCGACACGCCCTGTGGTGCGGCCGGCTTGCCGGGCAGGTAACGGTCGGCGAAACCGCGCGACAGCGCAGTGCGGATGTGTCCGGTTGCCCCGTCGCGCCCGGCGCTGTTCATCGACACGAACAGGCCGATGCCATCGTCCAGGAACAGCTGCAGGTCACTATGGAACCACTGGGTATCGCCACCATGCGAAATGGCACGGTGGCCATTGACCGAGGTCTCGTAGAAACCCAGCATCATCCGGTTCAGCGGTCCGATCGACGCCTGACCGGTGGAGTGCATCTGCTGTGCAGTGGCGGCATCGAGGATGCGCGCATCACCAAAAGCACCGTCCTGCAGGTGGGCGATCATGAAACGGCCCATGTCCGATCCCGTGGCGGCCAGGCTGCCGGCGGGCGCCAGGCTGATGAATTCATACTCCTTGGCCTCGCCGGACGATGCGCGCTCATATCCCTTGGACATGCCGGACAGCAGCGTTGCCGGCAATGGCTGGCGGAAACTGGAGTGTTTCATGCCCAGCGGTTTGAAGATCTGCGCGTCGATGTAGTCGTAGAACGGCTGGCCCGAGGCGCGCTCGACGATGTAGCCGGCCAGTGCCGTGGCGTAGTTCGAATAGGCCGGTGTGGTGCCCGGTGCGTAGATGCGCTCGGGTGTCCAGTTCTTGAGTGCATCACCGAGCGGTACCACCTCGTCCAGGCGGGAGGTGATCAGCCCGCGGATCTGCTCTTCCATTCCGGTGGTATGGGTCATCACGTGCCGCAGCGTGATGGGCTTGCCGTCACGCTGCGGTATCTTGAAATCAAGATAGGTGTTGATGTCGGCGTCCAGGTCCAGCTTGCCCTGGCTGACCAGTTGCATCACCGCCGTCCAGGTGAACAGCTTGGAGACAGAGCCGGGGCGGAACAGCGTGCTTTCCGGATCAACCGGTGCGCGCTTCTCCAGGTCGGCGTATCCGTAGCCTTTCTGCACCAGGATCCGCCCATCCTTCACCACCACCACGACGGCGCCGGCGATGTCGCCGTTGGCCAGTGCATAGGGCATGATGCCGTCCAGCCAGGCCTCGGCGTCTTCGCGGGTCAGTACCGGCGCGCCTGCTGACGGCGCGGAAGGCGTGTTCTCTGCGGCCGGCAGCAAGGAGGGCGCGGTGGGTACGGGCGCCGTTGTCGGCGGCACCGATACGGGCGGAGCGATGGCCTGCTGGGCCTGCAGCGGCAGCGCAGCGACCATGGTCAGCACCGCGCTGCACAGGAGGACAGGGATCTTACGCATCGAACGGTCTCCGAACTGAAGCGACTGGACGGCCTCCTGTGCGTCTGGCACGTCGCACGGTGGCGGATATATCCTGATTTGGCGATAATGATCCTAATCAGAGAATTGTCAACCCGTGCCGAAAGTCCCGGGCCAGGGTGCCTGGGCAGGGAACTGCTCTTTCCAAAGGACATCCCCGAGGGTGATCATGGCCCGGGCTGGGAGGTTCCAGCAGAAGTACTGGTGTTCCAGGAGATACCGCAAGAATGACGTCACAACACCCCACCATTGGCGGACTGCTGCGGTCGCTGCGCGCTCGCAAGGGTTGGACGCTCAAGCAGATGAGCGAACACTCCGGCATTCCGCTGTCCACCTTGTCCAAGGTCGAGCACGATCGCCTGACCCTCAGCTATGACAAGCTCCTGCAGCTCGCGCAGCGGCTGCAGTTGCGGATGTCCGAGCTGTTCGCCGAGGATGCCGATGCCGTAGAGCCGTCGGTGACCGCGCGCCGCAGCATCGGCCGCATTGAGGACGCGATCCGGGTCACCACGCCAAACTATGACTATTTCTATCTCTGCCCGGAGCTGCGCCGCAAGCGCATGATCCCGGTACTGACCCGTGTGCGGGCGAAAACCATCGAGGAATTCGGTGCCCTGGTACACCACTCCGGCGAGGAGTACATCCACGTACTCGAAGGCCGCATGGAAGTGCATACCGAATTCTACGATCCGGTCGTGCTCGAGGCCGGGCAGTCGGTCTACATCGATTCCAACATGGGCCACGCCTACATCGCGGCCGAGGGCTGTGACGAGGTGGTGCTGCTTGGGGTCTGCTCCAGCAGCGATGAGCATCTCATGGAGTCGCTGCTGACGCTGCATGGCGACGAAAATGCGGTGCGCCCCGGCAAGGTGGAACGCCTCCCGCCACCGACGAAGATGGTGCCCAAGGCGCGTCGCCGGAAATCCCCGGCGTCATCGAAGGCCTGAAGCGAAGGCCGCCGGGCGTGCGTCATCGTGCGCGGCGGCGGATCCCGTCATGGCCGATCCTGCAGCGCGAAGCGGACCGTCGCCTCGACGTGGATCGGATATCCAGAACCGTTTCAGTTCGTTTGCGGGTGGGCCCACCCCATCCTCAGCGCAACCGCACCTCTGTCTGCTTCCCTTCATCGAATGGCCCTTGATCCAGAAGACAGTCGATGAAGGCGCCCAGCAGGGCGGGTCGATGCTGCCGGCTCGGGTAGTAGAGGAACAGCCCGGGGCGTGAGATCGACCAGTCCGACAGGACCCTGACCAGCCGCCCCTGGGCCAGCAGTTCGCCTACGCCGTCCTGCTCGAAGTGATAGGCAATGCCGAGCCCACCCAGCGCAGCAGCAATGCCGACGTCAGCGTGATTGGTGATGACAGGGCCATCGACGGCTACATCGAGCCGATGCCCCTGCTTCTCGAACTCCCAGCGATAGTGCCTGCCATCCATCTCGAGTCGCCAGTTGATGCACGCGTGCTCGTGCAGCTCGGCCGGCGAGGTGGGGGTGCCTCGACGTGAGAGGTAGTCGGGCGATGCCACCGCCATCATCTTCATGTCGGGAGTGAGGCGGACGGCCACCATGTCCTTTTCCAGCTGGCCGCCGACGCGGATGCCTGCATCAAAGCGGCCCCGGACGATATCGGCCAGCGCATCGTCGACCACGATGTCGAGCACGACATCAGGATGCGCGCGATGGAAGCGCGCAAGCCGTGGGGCGATGACCGTCCTTGCCGCGATGCCCAGCGTGTTGATGCGCAGCGTGCCGCTCATCCGCCCCGTCGCCTCACCGGCATCCGCCACTGCAGCAGCCATCTCCCGGAACAGCGGGGCGATGCGCCTGTAGAGCAGTTCGCCCGTTGCCGAGGGTGCGACGCTGCGCGTGGTGCGATTCAGAAGGCGGGCGCCGATGCGACCTTCGAGCTGGCGGATCGTCTGGCTCAGCGCCGAAGGCGACAGGCCAAGATGCTCTGCGGCTCGCGCAAAACTCTGACGCTCCACGACGGCAACAAAGGCCCTGAGTTCAGCAAAGTCGGATCCGCGCATTATGTACTCGTTTCTAAAGAGCCCATCCGGATTCTAGAATATTCAATAAATTAGCCTGGGTGAGCATCCTACGGGCCATCCACCCGAGGAGACAGAAACGTGAGCGCCTTGACCCTTCCCGAGCCCATTGCGGCGTACTTCGCGGCAGAGCAGAACCCGGACGCCTTGACGCAGTGCTTCACGGCACACGCGGTGATGAAGGACGACGGACATACCTACGTGGGCATCGATGCCATCAAGGCGTTCATGGCCGAGGCAACGGCCCGGTACCACGCGACGAGTGTGCCGTTTGCCATCGAGCGGCAGGACGACATCCACAGGGTGCAGGCCGACGTCACTGGTGACTTTCCCGGCAGCCCGACGGTTCTGACGTACCGCTTTCGACTGGAGCGTGGCCGGATCGCATCGCTGGAGATCACGGCATGAACTTCGACCTTCAACTGAAGGACCTGAGGGCAGTGGTCACAGGAGGAACGCTGGGACTGGGGGCTGCCGTTGTGAAAACCCTGGCGGAGGCCGGAGCGCGCGTGACGACGTCCGCGCGTACCGTTCCCACCCAGACGCGCGAGGGCGTCACCTACGTCGCTGCCGACCTGTCGACCGCGGAAGGCACGGATCACCTTGCGCAGGCCGTCCTCCGGCAGTGGGGAGGTGTGGACATCGTGATCAATGTGCTCGGAGGCTCGAACACGCCCGGTGGTGGCTTCGCTGCCATTAGCGATGCGCACTGGTTCGCCGAGCTGAACCTGAATCTCATGTCCGCGGTGCGCCTGGACCGTGCACTGCTGCCTGCGATGCTGCACCAGGGGTCGGGCGTGGTGATCCATGTCAGCTCGATCCAGCGCGTGCTGCCGCTGCCGGAGTCCACCACTGCGTACGCTGCGGCAAAGGGCGCTCTCACCACGTACAGCAAGTCGCTTGCCAGAGAGGTGACACCCAAGGGCGTGCGCGTACTGAGCGTTGCGCCGGGCTGGATCGAGACCGAGGCGTCCGTGGCGTTCGCGGCGAGGATGGCCGCAGAGGCCGGAACGGATTACGAAGGTGGCAGGAAGATCGTGATGGATTGGCTGGGCGGGATTCCGGTGGGTCGACCTGCCAAGCCACAGGAGGTGGCCGACCTGATCGCTTTCCTGGCCTCCCCGCGCTCTGCGTCGATCGCAGGGACGGAGTATCGGATCGATGGGGGTACGGTCCCCACCGTGTGATGAACGGGCTTGGCGTCGGCCACCCTTATTGGATCGCTGATGCGCTCCGGCTGACCGGCCCGGGTGCTGTCGGCAGCCGCTCGAAGGCAACGATCCGGCGCGAGAGCCATGGCCAGAACATCCGCCTGCGCAACAGCAGGCCGCGCACCTCATCCAGGCTTGCATGGAGCAGGCCGATGCGGTGCG
The DNA here is from genome assembly GCF_056393265.1 of Stenotrophomonas sp. Steno-C15. Classification (NCBI taxonomy): domain Bacteria; kingdom Pseudomonadati; phylum Pseudomonadota; class Gammaproteobacteria; order Lysobacterales; family Lysobacteraceae; genus Stenotrophomonas; species Stenotrophomonas sp. Steno-C15. The sequence goes on along the minus strand of NZ_JBWJPF010000008.1, from coordinate 12,494 downwards.
CCAGCTCCTCCAGCGTACTGTCGGGCAGGCGCGCGAAGCCCTCCTGCTCGATATGCCAGTTGTCGGCGTACTCGATCAGCTGCACGCAGCGCATCTCCAGATGGATACGTGCGTGGATCACATCCCAGTCGATCAGCTCGTGCGTTGGAATCTGACGCAGCGAGTTGAGCATGTCCATGCCGCAGGTGCGGTGGTAGCGATACAGCTGTGTGTCGCCGGATCGATCCGTGGCCAGCTTCGCCGCCTGCAGGAACTGGAAGAGGGTGATGCCGCACAGTGTCAGCGAGGTGGTGATGCGGCGCTGGGTCTGCGCGCGGGACATCTGCCAGGGCACATAGATGGCAGCGAAGCCGATCACCACTGCCACCAGCACCTGTGACCAGTCCGCCCATTCGCCGACCGGCAGGCAGGGACGGCCGATGATCCAGGGGCAGAAGGTATCCACCGTGTCGCTCATGCAGGACCTTGCGCGTTGCCGATCTGGAGCACCACGTAATCACAGGCTCGCCGATGCAGGCAAGGCAGGGGGCCGCAACCGGCGCGGTGTCGGGCGCCGGCGCAGATCGCGAAGGCGGGGGGGGGCGGTGAAAAACGACACGCTGCCACCCCCGTCAGCCTCAGATGGACGAGCGTGCCCTCATCCGCGACGCCGGCGACCATCGATGCTGTAGCGGCCGGCGCCGGTGCAGGCCAGCAGAATGAAGCCACCGGCGATGCCCATGTTCTTCAGGAACATGATCTGCTGGGTGGGATCGTTGAACTGGTGATGGAAGATGAAGGCGGTCACCAGGCTGAAGGCGGCCAGGACCGCGGCGACCAGACGGGTCTGGAAGCCCAGCAGGATGCACAGGCCGGTAATGATCTCGAACGCGATGGTTGGCCACAGCAGGATGCCGGGCACGCCCATCGTCTCCATGTAGCTCTGTGTGCCGGCCAGGTTGCCGAGTTTGCCAAGGCCGGAGACCAGGAACAGCAGCATCAGCAGTACGCGTGCAACGAGTATGGCAAGGGGAGGCGATGAGTGGTTCACGTCGATATCCTCAGGCGGAGACAGGCAGGGTGGCCGTGCGCGAGGGCACAGGAGATGGGCCGATCGGACTCCAGAGCCGGTGAAGCCCGCGTTGAGAGCATTCCGCGCACAGGGATGCGGGGTGGGGTCATACGGCGCGTTTCACGCTACCCTGCGCGGGTCCGGAGACGAAGGAGGCACAGGATGGCAGACGATGGCGGCATGACGATTCCAGCGAAGATCCTGTACATCGCAGGCGCCGTGGCTGTGCTGGTGAGCCTGCTGGCGTGGTCGGTGGAGTGGAGCGGGCTGGCCTACGTCTGTCCCTATTGCCGTGTGCAGCGCACGGTCATCGGCGTGCTGGGGGTGCTGACCCTGTTCGCGCGGCCCGGCGGCATCGTCGTGCCCTGGCTCTCCTTCTCCGCGGGAGGCTTCGCGTTCGTGGTGGCGGCGATGCAGCACTTCAACGGCTGGAAGCGCATTTCCTCAGGCAGCTTCAGCTTCAACGCGCAGTGGTACATCGACCCGTGGTTGCTGTCGGGATGCGCGATGCTGATCCTGGTCGCGCAGTTGATGCTGGTGCAGGCGGCCTGCCGGCGCAGCGCGCGCTGAAGCCACCGCCGGCGTCTGCCGGCGGCGGCCTCCATTGCATTCCGTGCCTGCGCTAGGCTGGATTCATCAGTGCGAAGAGCGTGTCGTAGGTGCCATCGCGTTCGGCCCAGCGTCGCGCCTGGTCCGGCTCCAGCAGCAGCTCACCCCGCGGGTGGTCCCCGCGCTCGAGCTTTAGCAGAACCTGCTGCACGTACTCCTGCACGGGCATCGCGCGCGGGTCGGTCGCCTGCGCCTCACCCGCCTGCGCCTCACCCGTCAGTCCGGTCTGCACGTACGGGGGCGACAGTTCCAGCACCTCCACCGGCAGATGGCGAAGCTGATGACGCAGCGATACCAGCCACGAATGCAGGAACGCCTTGCTGGCGCAGTAGGTCGGGAAGCTGGCCAGTGGCAGGAAGGCGAGCGCAGAACCGGTGGCCATCAAGGTGGCGCTGCGTTGTTGTGTCAGCAACGGCAGGAACGTGGCCACGGTGCGGAGCACCCCCAGGATGTTGGTGTCGATGATGGCTTCGGCATCGAAGTCGTCCCAGTGGCCGCTGGCCAGGTTTTCCGGGCGGGAGATGCCCGCGTTGGCGATGAGCACGTTGAGGTCGGGGAAGCGGGCATGGACGATCTCGGCCAGGTCCGCCAGTGATGCAGGATCGCCCAGCTCCAGCGGCAGGGCGACGAGGCCCGGGCGCTGCTCGCTGACCGCCTGCAGCAGTGCCCGGTCGCGGCCGGTGATGATGACCTGGTTGCCGCGGTCGTGCAGCGCCTCGGCCAATGCACGGCCGATGCCGCGGCTGCCGCCGGTGATGAGGATGGTGTTGCCGGTGAGGTTCATGGGAGTGCCTTTCCAGAGGGTCTTGGGAAAGGCCACGGCGTGATGCATCCACTCCCGTAGGAGCGAAGGGCAGGGCAGTACCGTGGCGCCTGTCGCCCGGGTTTCCTCTGCTGAGGCCCTCCCGGCTGTGGGCGCGTTGGATGACGATAACGCCTGCGGCAGCGCCGTTGCGGGGCTGCGGCGCAGACTGTAGGCGCAGCCTGGTGAGGCGTCAACCGTGTCGGCGCATCGGGGTCCCGCCCGATGCAGGGCTACCGGCTCTGGAAGACCGCCCGCTGGGCGGCGAATGCGCGCTGGTAGGCAGGGCGTTCCGTGGCCCGCGCCAGGTAGGCGGCCAGCGTCGGATACCCGCCGATCATGCCGCTGCTTTGAAGACGCAGCAGCACCGCCACCATCATCAGGTCGCCAACGCTGAATTCGTCCTCCAGCCAGGTCCTGTCGCCCAACCATGCCGACAGCTGGGACAGCCGTGCGTGCACGCGCTCGTCCAGCATCACCTGCCGCTGCGCATACCAGGGCTGCTCGCGTTCCAGCAGCCATGCCATGGATCGCTCGACGATGGGCGGCTCGACGGTGTTCAGCGCAGCGAACATCCACATGATCGCGCGCATGCGGGCGCTGTCCCCGGCCGGCAGCAGGCCGCGATGGCGCTCGGCCAGGTGCAGCAGGATCGCGCCGGATTCGAACAGCACCCGCTCGCCTTCCTGGTAGGTGGGGATCTGCCCGAAGGGGTGGCGCGCCAGATGGGCCGGCTGCTTCATCTCGGCAAAGGACAGCAGCTGGACGTCATAGGCCACGCCCAGTTCTTCCAGTGCCCAGCGCACGCGCATGTCGCGGGCCAGGCCCTGGCCGCGATCGGGCGAGGTGGCGAAGGCAGTGAGGATCGGGGTCATCGGAGGTGCTCCGGCCGGCGGGAGGCCTGCCTTCCCTGTTTCGACGAGCGGCAGGACCGGAAATCGACGGTTGCTCAGCGCTGCGCTCGCCGCGGCGAGGACAGCAGCCCGGCAACCGTCTCGATCCGTGCGGCGCCTGAACGCTCCAGCGTCTGCAGTGCCACTCTCCTGCGTGCTGGCAGCGCCGCGGTGGCATCAGCCACCACGGTTACTTCGAACTCCCGCGCGTTGGCATCCAGCGCGGTCGCCAGCACGCAGGAATCGGTCGCCATGCCGGTGAGCCACAGGTGGCGGACCCCCAGTTTGGCCAGCAGGATCGGCAGGGGCGTGGCGAGGAACGCCGAGTGCTTCGGTTTGAGCACGAAATAGTGGTGAGGGGCCGGCGCCAACATATCCGCGATGCGCGCGGCACTGCCACCGTCCCGTCTGCACTGCTCCACCTGCTGACGGAAATCCCGTTGCCAGTCGGAGAAGTTGTCGTTGGCATGGATCACCGGCCAGCGGCGGGCATCGCAATGGTCACGCACCCTGCGGATGCGGGTCGCGGCCCGCTCCGCCAGGGGCGCCAGCGCGCCAGCGTCGGGAAAATCGAAGCGGCTGAACATGTCGATGACCAGCAGTGCGGTCGTGGCATTCCGGCGTGGCATGGCTCAGTCTCCGGTCTGCGCATGCGGCGCCTGCACGGGCTTGGACTGCGGGGAATCCTTCTGCCGCAGGAAGATGGTCAGCACGACCAGCGCCAGTACCGCCAGGAATTCGCTCTGCCAGTTCTGCATGGACTCGAACCAGAACGTGCTGCTGGTCAGATGCTGCAGGAAGGACGGTGGGGGAAGCCCCTGCAACTGCTGTTCAACCTGTTCCGCCTTCCAGCTGCCGACGGCATGCAGACTGAAGCTGACCAGGAAGAGCAGTCCGAAAGCGATCGCCAGTGAATGTCCATAGAGCGTCTTCCATATACCGCCACGCAGCACCGGCCAGGGTGTCGGGCCGGGCTCGATCCGTGCGTGTTCCTGTGCAGGGTCAAGTGGGCGCGATTCCGCAGAGCCGCGCTGGCGCAGGCTGACGGTGAGCAGCACGTACATGCCCATCTGCAGGAACTCGCTTTCCCAGTTCTCGAAGGTGGCACTGATGAAGTGGCCGCTGGCCAGGTAATGCCACAGATCCAGCGGCGCGCGGCCGTGATGGACCAGCTCCTCGTTGTGCACCTGCAGTCCTGACAGTGCCTGGCCGGCAATGAACAGCAGGGTCAGAGCCAGCAGAACCAGTGACAGACCGTTCCGCTTCCACATGCAGCACCTCGCCATGCAGATCCTATGGGGATGCGGTGAGCTTGCGTGGCCGGTCAAGAAACATCCGTGAATCCCGCGCATGCGGTCCGTGAGGCGGACTCAGCGATGGCGCTTTCCGGTGGGGTCCGGATCGAGCCGTTCATAGTCATCCGGGCGCGCCTTGGGGCCATCGCCATCGTCGGGCATGTCGTGCTCCTTCCATCTGGCGTTGTCGTTGCGGCGCTTGTCGGGTGTATGTGCCTTGGCCTGGTCATCGACATCGACGGTGGGGTTGAACGGCAGCTTGTTGCTCATGGCAGTCTTCCCGTGGACGGTGGATGGAGGCTTCAGCGTGCACGCGTGAGGGTTAACGCAATGGCGCAGTCGAATGAACATCCCGCACACCGTGCGGTCACTCTGCCCGCAGGGGGCGGGCTGCGATCCTGCAGGTCCGTTCCCTTGGAGAAGCACGATGCAGGCACTGACCTATCACGGCCGCAGGGATGTGCGTGTCGAGACAGTTCCCGATCCGGTGCTGGCGCAGGATGACGATCTCATCCTGCGCGTGACCGCGACGGCCATCTGTGGCTCGGACCTGCACCTGTATCGCGGAAAGATCCCGGACCTGCATGATGGCGATGTGCTCGGCCATGAATTCATGGGCATCGTGGAAGAGGTCGGCAGCGCCGTTACCCAGGTGCGCGCCGGTGACCGCGTGGTGATCCCGTTCGTGATCGCCTGCGGTGAGTGCTTCCATTGCCGCCTGGCCGAGTATGCCGCCTGCGAGACCACCAATCCCGGCAAGGGGGCGGCGCTCAACCAGAAAGGCCTGCTGCCTCCTGCAGCGCTGTTCGGCTACAGCCACCTGTACGGGGGCGTGGCCGGGGGGCAGGCTGAATTTGTCCGCGTGCCCAAGGCCAACATCGGCCCGCTGCGGATTCCGGACGGTGTGGCGGACGAGCAGGTCCTGTTCCTGTCCGACATCCTGCCCACCGGCTACCAGGCTGCACTCAACGCGGGCATCAGGCCGGGCTCGACCGTGGCCATCTTCGGGGCGGGTCCAGTCGGCCTGATGAGCGCAGCATGCTGCCGCCTGCTGGGTGCGGAAACCATCTTCATGGTCGACCATCTGTCCTACCGGCTGGACTATGCACGGGATGCCTACGGCGTCATTCCGATCGATTTCAGGGATATTCCGGATCCTGCCGATTACATCCTCAGCCAGACCAGTGGCCGGGGCGTGGATGCCTGCATCGAGGCCGTCGGATTCGAGGCCGAAGGCAGTGCACTGGAAACAGCGCTGACGACCGTCAAGCTGGAAGGCAGCAGTGGCGTGGCGATCCGGCAGTGCATCGCGGCCGCGCGACGGGGCGGCGTGATCAGCATTCCCGGCGTCTATGCCGGTTTCATCCACGGCTTCCTGCTCGGCGATGCTTTTGACAAGGGCCTGACCTTCAAGATGGGACAGACGCATGTGCAGGGCCTGATGCCGGAACTGCTGGATGCCATCATGGAGGGCCGCCTCGACCCGGGCGACATCATCTCCCACCGCATGCGGCTGGCCGACGCCGCACAGGGCTACGCGATGTTCGATGCCAAGGACGATGACTGCCGCAAAATCGTGCTTACGCCGTGAGGGCAGCATGAGCGCCTCGGCCATGATGGTCCTGTACGTGCTGTGGCTTGCCGCAGGCACGCTGGACTTCCATTTTCATCGCCGCACCGATCTGCCCCACACCTCGGGCCTGCGCGAGAGCACGCTGCATGGGGTGCAGCTGGGGCTTGTGGGGACTGGTGTGCTGGCCTGGTTGCTGCTGGCCGATACGCGGGCGCTGGCGGTGTTGCTTGCCGTGCTGGCGGCCGCCCATGCGATCGCGGGGTATCTCGATACCGCCAGCGCGGATGGCCGGCGACGCATTAGTCCGGCCGAGCAGCATGTGCACAGCGTGCTGGATGTGGCACCGTGGCTGTTCGTGCTTTGGGTAGCCCATCACGCTGAACCGGCGTGGGCACTGCAATGGCGCCCGGCGCCGGCGCAGGACTGGGTGCTCACGCTGCTGCCGGCGATGGTGGTTGCGTTGTCATGGCTGTGGGAACTGCGGCACTGCCTGCGCGCAGACCGGTCTCTTTCGCGATGACCGCGTTGCGGCCGCCGACACGAGTATGAATGCAGCGGAGTGTGACCGGGTCACGGTACGTGTATACAGGCGCTGAACGGGAAGCACGATAGGCTCGATGTTTGTGGGAGCAGGAGCCGGATTGTGCCGAACAGAGCCATCGTCTACATCAGTGAGGCCAGCGAGGGTTTCACGGCCGGGAAGCTGGAATCCCTGATGGCCGACGCCGCGCGTTTCAATCGAGGCGCGGGTGTAACCGGTGTGCTGCTGTTTGATGGGCAGCGGTTCCTGCAGTACATGGAAGGCCCACCGGATGGACTGGAGGTGGCCTACTCACGGGTGACGGGTGCCAGCAGCCATGGTGGCATCATCGAGTTGGCCCACGGTCGAGTCGGTCAGCGCCGGTTGCCGTTCTGGCCAATGCGATGCCTGCATACAGAGTCTGACATCCTGCGGGACATCGCCCGGGCGGACTGGACCAGCTTCATCCTGCGCGCTGCCGACGGTCACGAGGATGCAACGGCGATGGAGCGGCTGCTTGCCGTGGTCGAGCCCTACGCCCGCGCGGCCTGAGCCGTCGTCGGCGGCGCGTGTTTCGCTGCTGCACGATCTGGTTCAGCGCTGGCCTCCCGCCGCCGTATCGCTGCAGAGCGTCTGACGGACAGCGCGTTGCAGGCCCTCGATGTGGAACGGCTTGGCGACGAAGGGGGCACGCCGGTGGCGCGCAGGTACCAGCTGGTCGTACACCGCAGAGACGAAGAGGTAGGGAATCTTCAGTTCGGCCAGGCGGTCGGCTACCGGAAACACCACGCCATCGCGCAGTTCCACATCCAGCACCGCGCCATCGAACCGTTGACGGTCCAGCAGGCCGAGGGCATCAAACACGCTGTAGGCATGGGTGACGTGGTCGCCACTGTCCTCAAGTGCCTGTTCCATGAGTGCCGCCAGATCGAACTGGTCCTCCACCAGAAGCAGATTGCAGGGAGGCTGGCCGGTCGTGCGAGGCATGAGGTAGGTCTATAGAGCCGTGGGAACGACAGTGTCCGCCGCAGGCCATCAAGGCGATGCGGAGATGATGTGGTGTCGACGCGAAGCCGCGCGTGCTGTGCAGGCAGCGTGCACGGATGGGCCGGCAACGTTGACGATGCCTTGGCGATCACTGTGGATACTGCCGCCGTCCCCGCACGAGGAGTCGCCCAATGAACGCTTCCGGATCCCTGTCTGCGCCCCAGGTGCTGCGCGTGGAAAGCATGCCGCTCGCCTGCGGTGGCATGGCAGTCGTCGTCGAACTTGACAGGGTGCCCTCCCGCGCCTGGATGAAGTCGCTGAAGCGGGCACTGCTGTTGGCAGACGGCCTCGACGGCGCACAGGCCAAGTTCGATGGCCGCTTCGTCTACGTGGTGGGCGTGGAGGTCACGCAGCGTCGAGCCGAGCATCGGGTCATGCAGGTGCTGTCCGCTGCGGAGGGTCGGCCGGCCGCTGCCGCGCACACGTACACGATGCCGCCTGCGGCTCCCTCATCCGTGCTGCAGGCCTGAGCGCGCATCGGCGGCAACAGGCAGGGCGAGGGGCTGGAGCACCACTGCAACGAAGCGAAACCGCGATTGCTGTTGCCCGGGTTCCGGTTCTGGTCGGCCCTGGAATGTCTCCCGTGTTGGGCTGCCGTATACCTCGTGCCATCTCCTCGAGTGCAGAGTCGACCCTACACTTGAACGCAGCCTCCACGCCGAAGTCACTGGACCTTCGGCGGCGAAGACTAAGGTAGAGCCTATTGCAACCGTCGGTGCCCCCATGCCTCTGCGTGCGATTGCCTATGCGAGCGAAGCCGTTGCCTCATTGAGCGCGGAGCGCCTGCGCGGTCTCGTCAACGACGCGGTGGCATTCAATGAAGCAGCGGACATCACCGGCGTGCTTCTGTTCGATGGCCATCGCTTCCTGCAGTATCTGGAGGGGCCACAGCAGGGCGTGGACGCCGCGTGGCGGCGCATCCTCGACAGCGGCAGCCATCACAGTGTGGTCGAGCTCAACCGCGGTCGCATCGGTCGCCGCCAGTTCTCGCACTGGCGGATGGGCTGGCTGCAGGTGGAGCACACGGAACTCGGGAGGGTGGCGCTGTCCGACTGGACCGGGTTCGTGCGCAGCACGGCCATCAGCGGAATCCCGACCAGCGCGCTGGACAGGCTGCAGCTGTTGACGGCGCCTCTGCTGCGAACCGGTCAGGGCGGACCGATGATGCAGGCCGCGCCTTCTGGCGGGGACGGGTCATGAGCGTTGGGGTGGGGCAGCACGCTGCCGGAACGCGGATACGCATCGGTTGCGCAGGATGGTCCCTGTCGGCGGCGGATCGCTCCAGCTTCGGTGGAGGTGACAATCTGCTGCAGCGCTACGCCACGCGCCTTTCCCTGGTCGAGATCAACTCCTCGTTCTATCGCCCGCACCTGCCGCAGACCTATCGGCGCTGGGCCGCTTCCGTTCCGGACGATTTCCGCTTCACGGTGAAGATGCCGCGTTCCATCTCGCACGAGCAGCGGCTGCGCGGTGCCGGCCCGCTGCTCGACCCGTTCCTGGCTACGGTGGAAGAACTCGGCAGCCGGTTGGGTGCGCTGCTGTTGCAGTTGCCTCCCAGCCTGGCGTACGAGCCGCAGCACGTCGAACCGTTTCTGCACGATCTGCGTCGGCGCACGCGCAGGCCGGTGGCGTGCGAGCCTCGACATCCGTCCTGGTTCAGTGCCGAGGTGGATGCGCTGCTGGCGGTCCATGACATCGCGCGCGTGGCGGCGGACCCGGCGCGGGTCGCGCAGGCGGGCGAGCCGGGCGGGGCCCGCGGCTGGAGCTATTGGCGATGGCACGGCCAGCCGGATATCTATCGCAGCGCTTATGACGAGACCACACTGGCACGGCTGGCCGGGCTGCTCAGGGACCGCGCGCGTGCCGGCCATTGCGCCTGGATGATCCTGGACAACACGGCGCAGGGCCATGCGGTCAGCAATGCACTGCGATTGCAGGCACTGCTCGGAGAACACGGCCATGCCTGAAGGCCCTTCCATCGTGCTGCTGCGCGAGGCCGCCGAGATGTTCACCGGCCAGATACTGCGACATGTCGGGGGCAACAGCCGGATTGACCTGTCCATGCTTGCAGGGCAGCGCGTGCGATCCGTGCGCAGTTGGGGGAAGCACTTCCTGCTGGAGTTCGGCACGCATACCTTGCGGATCCATCTGATGCTGTTCGGCAGCTGGCGCATCGATGAGCGCAAGCCTTCGCCTCCGCGCGTATCGCTGAGGTTCGATGCCGGCGAACTGAACCTCTATGCCTGTTCGGTCAAACTCATCGACGGCCCGTTGGAAGAAGCTTACGACTGGCGCACCGATGTGATGAGCGATGCGTGGGACCCCCGGCTCGCGCGCCGCCGCCTGAAAGCGATGGCTGACGTCCTGGTGTGCGACGCACTGCTGGACCAGAACGTTTTTGCCGGCGTTGGCAACATCATCAAGAACGAAGTGCTGTTCCGGATCGGCGTACACCCGGCCACGCGTGTGGGTGACCTGCCGCCGCGCAGGCTGGGATCACTGATCCGCGAAGCCAGGACCTACAGCTACGAGTTCCTGGAATGGAAGCGTCGCCATGAGCTCAAGAGGCACTGGCAGGTGCATGCCAAACGCAGCTGTCCGCGATGTGGCGGCCCCGTCAGCAAGCAGTATCTGGGCAGAACCCGGCGACGCAGCTTTTTCTGTCCCCGCGATCAGGTCCTTTTCTACGGCGCCAGGCCGGCCGGTGGCCGCCAGCGGTAATCAACAGGGCGGAGGCAGGGGTGCCTGCTTCTGGCGATGGCGGGCCAACAGCTGGCCAAGCAGAGCCGTCGCCAACAGAAGCAGATTGGTCACCACGAAGACGCTGCTGCCCAGCATCAGGCTGTAAAGGGTGAACAGCGCCGAGGCCACCATCTGGCCTGCGAACAACCATCGTGACAGTGTCTCGGGATGTGGCGAACGCCACTGCTTGACCATCTGCCTGAGCAAGGTGGCGACCAGCACAAGGGTCGCCATCCAGCCGATGATATCCGGATGCATCGGGATCTCCTGTTGCCGCCGCCGTTCCTGGCGGCGTATGGCAGTGGAACTCAGGCGGCCTGTGCTGCCTTGGCGTTGCCACCCCCCTTGGCCAGCAGGGTCAACTTCTCGTCGGTCGACTTTTCTTCGGCCAGTGTTTCCAGCAGCAGGGGGAGCGCGTCCTTGTAGCCCAGCTGCTTGGCCAGTGCGGCGATGGTGCCGTACGACGCAATCTCGTAGTGCTCGACTTTCTGGGCGCCACCGATCAGTGCGGCATCACGCACCGGTCCCTTGTCGATGCTGTCGATGACTTCCTTGCCTTCCTCCACCAGCCCTTCCATCGCTGCACACTTGATGCGCTTGAGACGGATGCCCAGCGTCTCGACCACCTGGTCGATCCGCTCGATCTGGCCCTGGGTTTCCTCCAGATGGGTTTCGAAGGCGGCGGCGAGATCCGGATTCTCGGCCGCACGGGCAAGGCGGGGCAGGGCTTTGGTCAGCTGCTTCTCGGCGCTGTAGATGTCCGAAAGTTCGTGGATGAACAGGTCTTCGGCAGTCTTGATGGCCATGTGCGGCTCCAGTCGGGAAGGAAGGATGACCGTAGCGGGCCCGGCGTTGATGCCCGGCGTACAGGCGGTGAGCGCGATATCGCTGTTCACCGGCATGGTCCATGCAGGGCCCTCACATGTGCACGCGCGATGCACATGGCGTGCACGTGCCGACGCTGGCGTATGCATCAGGCTGCCAGCGTCCGCATCGACAGGAGAAAACACGATGAATACGCCAGGAAAACCGACGCCGAGCTGGCGACAAGGGAAGGTGCTGCTGGGAGTGCTGGCCGCCGTGCTGGTGATTACCGGGATCATCCTTTTCGTGCCCTGGTAACGGCGGTCAGGCCGCGTTGAGCGACGTGATGCATGCATCAAACGACGCTCACCCCGGGGCCACATTCCTTTGTCCAAGGTAGTGATGCAGGCAACGCACACCGTTGTCGGTTCCCAACGAATCTGAACTTCAGGAGCAGAACATGAGCACCCAGTCCACCATCGAACATCGTCTCAACGACCTGATCGAGATCGCACGCGACGGCAAGTCGTTCTACGAAGAGGCGGCCACGAAGGTGAAGGATGCCGAGCTGGCGGCACTGTTCACCCGCATTGCCGGCGTCAAGGGCCGCATCGTGTCGGCACTCAGTGGCGCGGTTGCGGCCACCGGTGGCAAGCCCGCAGAGCACGGCACCCTGGTCGGCTCGATGCAGCAGTTCTACGGCAAGGTGCGCGCAGCGTTCGGCGACACCAACTATGGCTACGTGGCCGAGCTGGAAGAATCGGAAGACCGCCTGCTGGCAGCTTTCAAGGACGCGCTGAAGGATGAGGGCCTGCCGCCGGCGGTACGCCAGGAAGTGACCCAGCTGCTGCCGGAAGTGCAGGAGTGCCACAACGTGATGCGTGCGCGGAAGCACGCGATGAAGGCAGCCTGATCGCGCGGTCTGCATTCTCCGGAGAAAAAAAGGGGCGGCCCCAGGCCGCCCCAATGCTCTTCAGCAGGTAAGTTGAACGTGGATCAGAAGCGCACGGACCAGCGAGCCGTAGCGCCGTGGTCACGGCTCTCGCTGCCGAACTGGCCGCTGTAGCCCAGTTCCAGCGACTGCCGCGGGGTCAGCCACGCGGACAGCCCCAGCTCGGCCACGACAGCGCTGTCGGCGATCGGCGCGCCGCTGACGGT